>NZ_NDHW01000191.1 GCF_002251945.1 Pseudanabaena sp. SR411 | reverse complement strand
AAAGTTTTTTTCTCCCACCTGCCAACGCTATTATTTGCTCCCTGCACCTGTTTCGTAATTGTTTTTCTCATTCCATTACGAGCGGAATGTGGGTTTGAAAATTACCCTCGATTAACATAGCGATCGCATCTTCTAAGCACAAACTGCGATCGCGATCGCACAGCGTTGTTTTTTTGCTCAGTAGTCTGAATTATGGGTTTAGACCACGGAGAATTTAAATAACATCAACTAAATCTATCTTAATTCTTTTACCTACTGCCCTAGCTGCTTTATCTAAAGTTCGTAAAGTTACAGAATCATACTCAGGATCTAGTAAGCGATCTAGTGCTGCACGGCTAGTTTGCATAGACTTAGCCATCTTGGATTTAGTTAAGCCTCGTTCCTTCATTGCTTGTTCAACTTGCCAAGCTAAAACACGCTTCAGTGCAACTTCTGTTACTTCGTTTAAAATTCCTTCCTGTTCTAGAAAGTCATCAAAAGCAGAACCTAAATGACAATTGTTAGACATGGTTAACTCCTCGCTTTATTTTTAAACTCAATTTGGCGCTTGATGGCTAAATTCAAATCTTCTTTAGGTGTTTTTTGCGTTTTCTTAGTAAACCCGTGCAGAAGAATCATTTGCTCTCCTTCCACACAAAACAAAACTCTGGTGATCGTATTTTCAAGGTTAGTACGCACCTCATACAATCCTTTACCCATTGGGCGACAGGTAGGCATTCCGATAGGAAATCCAAACTCAACTGTTTTAATATCTTCTCCTATTTTTTGTCTATCTTCTTTCGATAAAGTCATCAGCCAATCTCTAACAGGTTCTTTGCCAGATTCGGTTTTGAAAAAGCTTGCTTTAATTCTCTTAATATTGCTCATAGGAAAATCAAGCGCAAGCTCATAAAAGATAGAAATTAAGTTGTAAATAAGTGAGTATTTAGCTTTGTTTATACTATTGTATCATTTTTGGTACGCTAAAACGTCAAAATGCAAGTAGAATATAGCGCTTTTGTCCTAGATATTCGCCTCTTCTAACCACAAATTAAGATCGTGATCGTACAGCGTAGATTTTTGTTCGATAATCTGGGTCATAGGTTTAGGCGATGCGATACAGCATTTATAAAGTATATCTCAAAGAACAAGGGGCTTAAGCCCCTTGTCTGAATCTAATTACTCAATACCGTCAAGAGGTGCAAAGCCTTGACGCTGAGTATTTTCGGTAATTGACCTTGGCTCTAGGAACTGCAATAGATAATCGCGTCCGCCAGCTTTGGAACCAATACCGCTTAGCTTGAAACCGCCGAAGGGATGACGATCTACCAATGCGCCTGTGATGCCGCGATTGATGTAGAGATTGCCCACTTCAAACTCGCGATAGGCACGTTCGATATGGGAAGGAGTGCGCGAATATAAGCCGCCAGTGAGAGCGAAGTTCGTACCATTCGCGATCGCTAAAGCCTCATCAAAACTATTCGCCTTGATTACCGCCAGTACAGGACCAAAAATTTCCTCTTGGGCGATCGCACTGTCAGGATCGACATCGCCAAAGATAGTTGGTGGCACATAGAAGCCGTGATTGGGAACTTCTCCTTCAAAGGCGAGTGTCGCAGTTTCTTTACCCTTGGCGATGTAGTTGAGAATGTTCTGCTGGGCGGCTCCATCGATCACAGCGCTGAATTTAGTATCAGGGAGGTGGGCTTCACCAACCTTTAGCGATCGCGTGGCTTCCACCAGACGCTCTAGGAAGTTGTCATAAACGGGAGCGAGAACGATCGCTCTCGAACAAGCGGAACATTTCTGACCTGCGAAACCGAAGGCAGAATTTATTACGCCCACTACGGCTTGATCGAGGTCGGCGCTTTCATCGATGATGATGCCATTTTTGCCACCCATTTCGGCAATGACGCGCTTCATGTGTTTCTGCTTAGGACGCAAAATCGAGGCTTCGGTGACGATTTGGCAACCGACTTGTTGGGAACCTGTGAAGGCGATTAGATGCACATCGGGATGCTTGACTAAATGGGAACCAATGGTGGAACCTTTGGCGGGAAGATAGGTAAATACGCCTGTGGGTAAGCCTGCGGCTTGGAGAACTTCCGCGATTTTGGCACCAATTACAGAGGACTGTTCGGCGGGTTTGAGAATGACGGTATTGCCTGCGGCGATCGCAGCCACGCTCATACCCAAGGCGATCGCAAAGGGGAAATTCCAAGGCGAAATCACGACCACCACGCCACGAGGTTGATAGATGTAAGTATTATCTTCTCCTGGGAGATTGCGCTGTACTCCCGATTCCAGACGTTCCATTTCCTTGGCATAGTAACGACAGAAATCGATCGCTTCGGAGACTTCGCCATCACCTTCGCGGATCGGTTTAGCCACTTCCCAGCAAATCCACGCAATTAACTCTTCGCGTTTCTCTTCCATGATGTCGGCAGCTTTACGGAGAATATCACCCCGTTCTTTTGCGCTAAGTTTCTTCCATGATGCAAAGGCAGATTTTGCGGATTTAACAGCTTCTTCGGCTTGGTCGATGCTGGCTAGTCCGATCTTGCCGACAACTTGCGAAGAGTTAGCAGGATTAACGGACTCGATGTAGGTTTCCGTTTCTACCGCTTGACCATTGATGATTGGCAAATAGGTCTTACCAAGTTGGCGGCGCACCTGTTGTAAGGCAGTTTGGGCGGCTTCGCGTTCTTGCTCAATCGCATAGTCGCGATCGCTAGAATTTACAAAGCCATCAAAAATATTCAGAGCAGGAGCGCCATTGTAATTCGCATCCCGTTCCGTCATCACAGGTGCAGCAATTAATTTACCAATATCAACACCTTCACCACTGATTCTCAAAAAGGAACTATTGGCAGTATTTTCTAATAGGCGGCGAATTAGGTAAGACATTCCCGGAATCAAGTCGCCAAAGGGACAGTACACGCGCACCCGATAGCCCATATCCGCGATCGCCTTCGCAAACTTGTCACCCATGCCATAGAGACATTGAGCTTCAAAGGCGCGACTGGGGATATTTAGAGTTTGAACAATGGCGATCGCCTTAGCTAAAGATCTCGCATTATGGCTACCGATCGCCGCATAGAGATATTGATGATTTTCGAGCAGAATCTGAATCAAGCGCTCATAATTGGCATCGGTGGAAACTTTATCAGAAAATACAGGAATAGCCCAACCCTGCTGATAGGAGCGAATCGTTTCCCGATCCCAATATGCTCCTTTGACGAGGCGCACAGTCACGGGCTTACCGCGTTGTTTTGCCCATTCGACTAGTTCTAATAAATCCTGCTCACTGTCGCGCAAATAGCCTTGCAGCGTAATTCCCACATCGGTGCGATCGCGGAATTCTGGTTCCATTAGAACTTGTTTAAGAATCTGCAAAGTGAGCGATTTGAACTCATACTGCTCCATATCAAAATGGATGCCACAGCCTAAAGCTTGCGCTTTACGCAATAAAATTCTTGCTGGTTCGCTGACTTTCTCTGTGGTTTTAACTGGATCGAGAGGATCGAATTGAGAATAGAATGCACTCAATTTTACGGAAACCTGAACCCGCTTTAGCTGTTCGCTATCCGCTTTATCAATCTGATCGATCAAGCCCCAATTCTTAGCTTTATTAGACAAATCCTCCATCATCGCAATATAGCGATTGAGATATTCACCTGCTTCTAGTTCGCTAATCACTGCCTCACCAAGCAAATCCATCGTAAAAGCAAAGCGATCGCGCCGCAGTTTCTCAATGGATTTTGTCGCCTCTGACAAGTTCTCACCGCAAATATAGCGCTTAGCCAGAGTTCCTACGGCTGTTGAGAGAGTTGTTGCGGCAGCCGTAGCTGTGATCGAATTAGGATTATCGGTACTGAAATTCAATAAAGCACGCAAAGCGGGAACTTCTACGGCATCACTGGCGAGATATTCCTGCATGTGCCGCGCAATTTCAGCTTTACTTTGCAATGCGGGTAAGCAATCGATCAATCTAAATAATTGCACCCGTAAGCCTTCATTTTCCATTGTCCAAGCCATGAGCTTGTCATCAAGGCGCAATTCATCCTTAATTTGCGATAATTTTGACCAAAAGGAACCTTTCTCGTTGCCACTTAAAATCTTCTTCGCGATTTCCTGTGTCTTCGCTTCATACTTAGAGATATCTAGAGAAGTATCAAAACTTCTACCTACTTGCTTCGTTTGGCTAGCCACAACTTTTATCCATAATCCTTGCAATCAATTAGTATAGCTAGCAACCATCCTGAACTTATTTTAAGCTTTTTTAGTTGAAGTTGGAAACTTAGAGGTATTGATTCGCTCTCTACAAGGGTTAGCAGCGATCGCGATAGTTTAAAAGTCAAGTTAAATTGTAGAGAAGCCATGACAAAAAGAGGGGGTAATGGCGATCGCGGATTTGCTTGTGAAAACTGCGTAGCCTTGTAATTATTCAAGAAATTAATCATAATTGGTTTAGTCAGATAATATTTACCTTTATGACCGATCCTTTAGCCGAAAAACTTGGTATTAACGTTCAAGGTGGAACGGTAAATGTTCAAAACCTCAACATTGGTATTGCGGCAAGACTTGAACAGTCGGGTGATCGCGTCAGGATTTTGGTGGTAGCAGCTAATCCGTTAGGATCGTCGCCTCTGAAGTTAGACCATGAGGTGAAAACCATCCAAGAGGCGTTAAGGCGATCGCGCAAACGGGATAATTTTGTCGTGGAATATCGGCTAGCGGCTACTCCTTCAGAATTGCGTCGTGCTTTGTTGGATTTAGAACCCCATGTTTTGCATTTTAGCGGTCATGGTGCGGGAGAGCAGGGTCTATTGTTTGTAAGTGATGAGTCGGCGGGAGCGATCTATCGTTCGGATAGTGGCGAGGTGAGATCGCGCTCCATTAATACTAATGAAATTAAATTTGTTCCCGCGCAACCACTGGCGAACTTGTTACAACTTTGCGATGAACATCTGGAATGTGTGGTTTTAAATGCTTGTTATTCAGATGTACAGGGAGATGCGATATCGGCAAATATTCCGTTCACGATTGGGATGCGTGATCTGGTTGAGGATCATGTGGCGATTAAGTTCTCACAGGGGTTTTATGATGCGATCGGGGCAGGGAAGGTTTATGAAATGGCTTTTAAGTGGGGGAAGGTAGCGATCGAGTTCGATTTGGCTAATAATGAAGCATCTCAAATTCTCATTTTAAGAAAGAAGCGTTCTCTGTCAGCTAGTGAATATTTCAATCGCGCCTACGATAAATCACAAAATGGAGACAAACAAGGGGCGATCACTGACTACAATGAAGCTATCCGTCTCAATCCTTATTATGTCGCTGCTTATTCCAATCGCGGGATTGCGAAGCGGCAATCAGGAGACAAACAAGGAGCGATTGCCGACTACAACGAAGCTATCTGTCTCAAGCCTGATTATGCTCATCTCTACTACGGTCGAGGGTTTGCGAAGGATGATTTAGGAGACAAACAAGGAGCGATCGCCGACTTCAACGAAGCCGTCCGCCTCAAGCCTGATTATACTGCTGCTTTCTACATGCGAGGGTCTGCGAAGGATGATCTAGGAGACAAACAAGAAGCGATCGCCGACTACAACGAAGCCATCCGCCTCAATCCTGAGTATGCTAATGCTTACTACAGTCGAGGGTTAATCAAAAGAGAAAGAGGTGAAAAACAAGAAGCATTGGCGGATTTTCGGAAAGCATCAGAACTCTTTCAACAGCAAGGCAATACAGAATGGTATAACAAATCTCTCGATAGAATTAAAGAACTAGGAGGCTGATGACTGAGGCGATGGAATACAATGTTAAGAGCCAAGCAATGAGGCAATGGAGGTAAATTATGAGTCCTTTATTAACTAAAGTTTTAGCCGAAGCAACACAACTCAACCCCCAAGAGCAATTACAACTAGTTTCGCATTTGATAAATATTTGGCAGCAACCACCACACCTCAATGAAATATCTAATCAAATATCTACCGATAAAACCACTACAAGCCCAACATTAAGCCGTAAACATCTTTTTGGCTGCATGAAAGGCAAAATAAAAATGGCTCCAGATTTCGATGCTCCCCTTGCTGATTTTGCTGAGTATATGTGATGAAATTATTACTAGATACACATATTTTGATTTGGCTGCTAGAGGGCAATCAAAACCTTAGCCCTAAAGTCAGACAGGTAATAGAAGATGAAACAAATAGTCTGTATCTCAGCATAGTGAGCCTATGGGAAATTGCGATCAAAACCAGCCTTGGCAAACTCCAATTAGAACTTCCACTAGAAAAGATTATCTGTGATTTTGTGTTGCCTAGTGGAATCAAGATTTTACCAATTGATATTGCACATTTACTAACACTACAAAACCTACCGTTTCACCATCGAGATCCATTTGATCGTCTATTAATTGCTCAAGCAAAATCAGAAACTTTAACCTTAATTTCAGAAGATCACGTCTTTCATCAATATCAGGTAAATGTACTGGGGCAGAAGTAAAGCAGATAAAATATGATAGGTCAAATTAAGATTAGCCTATGAATATGACACAACAAGAACTATTTAAAGCCTTCGAGTCATTACCCACCGAAGCCCAACGCCAAGCCCTAAACTTCATCGCCTTCTTACAACAAACATACGCTCCAGCGACCTCCAAATCACAAAAAACAGAAATTGATTGGACGAACGATCCTTTTATAGGAATGTGGCAAGAGCGTCAAGATATTGAAGACAGCACAACATGGGTACGTAATAGTCGAAACAGCGAGTGGTCACAAGGCAATGACAAATCTAAGCATCATTGAATTGAGGAGATAGAACAATGGATCGATTAGAACGTTATCGCCAAATTGTGCGTGCATTTCTAGAAGAATATGCCCAAGAAAGCGTCTCACCTAATGAAACCGTCGCTCATCTGGGGAAGTAGGTGAAATGGCAAAATAGGAGGAAGTCATTTTCATGAATCGACAGAGAAGCGATGATCAAATTTCCGCTGACCGAATTGTTAGATGACCAAGCGTGCTATGAATGGTTATTAAAGATCCTGCATCCGCAGGGTTTGCATTGTCCAAGTGGACACGCAATACCAGC
>NZ_NDHW01000190.1 GCF_002251945.1 Pseudanabaena sp. SR411 | reverse complement strand
TAACGATTCATATAGACTTGACCATTTCCGTCGATACACTGCTGATAAAGATAATTCTGCAAATGATTTCACACTTGGACTGGTCAATACTGCATCCATCAAGTCAAATATTGCATCTCGCCCGTTCCCTAAAAATCTATATACCTGTTGACGGAATTCCTGTAATTTATCAATAATCATGACTGTAGATGTGCTTTTTCTTTTTCATCTACTGTAGGCAGTTTGTATCTCTTTTACTCTGCCTTTTTTCCTTTTTTAGTCTAAACTCCAGTCTTTTAGCGCAATTCATAAAAAAGAAGGTATGCGTTGCATACCTTCTTTTTTATATAACTCCCCAGGCGGGATTCGAACCTGCGACCGATCGGTTAACAGCCGATTGCTCTACCACTGAGCTACTGAGGAATGTAGCTGTTTTGCTGTGTCAATGACTTCAGCGTTAATAACTATAGCGTATAAGTGTGACAATCGTGCAACCTTTTTCAAATTTTTTTTTAATTGCCTAGTGAAAATGTCCATTAGACTGGCTTTTATCCCCAAACCCAAGCAATGAGGTTCAGCGCTTTGCGCCGAACCTCATTGCTTGGGTTTGGGTTTTCAGTATTGTGCAATCGGTTAGCTTTATGCTTTTATCAATATTACAAAGTGAAGCATAGGATTGAATATGACAAGATCTGCCTCTTTTGCTGTTGGCTTAGTTTTATTAGTTGTAAGCGCTTGTACGCCATCTACCCCAATTAGTGAAACTCCTAGCCCAACAAAAACAACGAATTCCAATACTTGGCAAGACTATACCTCTGAGGCTGGAAAGTTTAGCGTGCAGATGCCTAACAAACCAGAAGAGAGATCTGAGGAGAGAAAAACTGATATTGCTACAGTCAAGATGAATATGGCGGTTTCAGAGTTTAATGACTCGGCTTACTTTGCTAGCTATGCTGATTTCCCAGAACAGTTTCCTGATTCAGAGATCCAGCCGCGATTAAATGAAGCCATGAAGGGCATTGTGGGTGGTTTGAAAGGTACGGTCAAATCTTCAAAAGAGTCCAAGCTTGGTAAGGCTTCCTGTCGTGATTTTGAAGCTAGTGGGAAAATACAGGCTATTGATGCCTTATTCAAAGGTCGCATTTGTCTTAGTGACAATCGTCGTTTCTATCAAATGTTTGTATTAGCTCCTGCAACCAAATTCTCAAATGCTGATGTCGATCGCTTTATCACTTCTTTTAAAATTAACGAGTAAATTAAAGAGATGCAAAGCATCTCTTTAATTTTTAGAAGTTGAACCAAGCGAAATAATCATCGAGCCAAGCACTACAGCGATCGCCCCTGTATAGCCCAATAAACTTAGAGGTGATGGTGGTAAAAATTGCGGAACAAAATTAGGCAGGATCGCCGACGCAGCTAAGGTGACAAGGGGCGCAAGGGTAATCACCGCACTGACCCGCGAGGCTTCCCAATGTTCGAGCGCCGCCGCAAATGCACCATAAGCAATCAAAGTATTGAAAGCGCAAAAAATGAGGGCGATCAAGGGTAATCCCGATAGAGTTAAGAGTCTATGAGGGTGAGCCATTGGTGCAAATAGCATAGCTGCACTGAGATATAGACATAACAACACAGAAGTCGAAGGTAGATTAAGTAATAGCTGCTTTTGAGCAAGTCCATAAAAAGCCCAAACGATCGCCCCTAGGACTAGAAGCATATTGCCCCACATATAGGTGTCAAAGCTGGTTACCAGCGATCGCACTTGGTCATGGGAAAACAGCAACAGTCCACAAACGAGAAGTGCCACACCGCACCATTGACGATAGTTGTACTTCTCTTTAAAAATGACCAATGAAGCCATTCCCATCATCACAGGTGCGATTTGGGTAATTACTTGAGCATTATTGGCTGAGGTTTTGCCTACGCCAATTAAAAACAAAATATAGTTGAGCGATAGTCCGCCCACAGCTACTAAAAACAATGGCAAGGAAACTTTCTGCAATTGTTGCCATGTTGGCAGTTGCTGGCGTAGCGCTAAATATATCCCCAGCAAAACTCCTGAAACAGTAAAGCGAAACCAAGTAACGGTAAAAGGATCTAGCTCTTGGAGGACAATCTTGAGAGCGATCGCTAAAAATCCCCATAGCAAAACTGTGAGCAACGATAGCGCTAACCCTAAACGCGATCGCCCAGAAACTTGGTGTAAAAGCATGGAAATTTGGTCACATAAAATTAAAAGGGGCGCAATGCGTCCCCCTTTTAATTTTATGCAAACATTTCGACACTAGAGGAGTAAATCGGCTCGACATGAATGGCGATAACACGCTTAGGACGGACTAACAAAATTTCGTTTAATTCAGCCCTTACGGGAATAGGCATAAGATCATCCTCATTTGCCTTTGCCTTAAATTGTGATGCATACCAAGTTTTGACTTCTTCGATAGTCGTAAATTTTGTGGTGACTTCCTGTCCGCCTTCTAGCTTTAAATGCACGATGTATTCATTAGGCTTTCTGGGTTCTCTCGGCATCTCGATCTACTCCGTCTAGTTTTCACGTAATCAAGCTGAATTATATAGCAAATCACAGTAGAGGTAATTCGTGAATTATCCATTGCCCCTGTACCCCGAAACCTACAGCAGAGAAAAATTAGATGGTTTAGATTGACAATTATTAGCCTAGGCTTAAAACAGTAGAAAAGCTACTGCCATAAATTTATGTTGACAGAATGAGGCGACCTGCGTATATTGAATGGAGTAGATTTTTTGTTGTAATCCTTCTACTGCTGTAAATTTACCTTCAATAACTAATGCATAACAATACAAGTAAAAGTCTTGGGTTATACGTGCCTACATTGCGTTATGGCAAGCCCAACAACTATCAATTGCGACGTGTTTTGGGTTATGGCTCCGACACCTTGGAATATCAACGTTCCCAGAATGGCTATCCTCCCTACTATTACGCTCTTAAAGATCGAACGCTTCGAGCTTATAGTTTCTCGGCAGTGAAAAACGCCGTAACCCCAATTCTCGATCCTCGATCGCAAGAAGTCCTCAAGAATTGGGAAGCGCGTGTAGGGAAAGAAGAAGCCGATCGCATTCGTAATGAGGCGATTAATGCGGGTAATATCGGACATTCAATGCTTGAGAAATGGAATGCAGGAAAGCCGCTAGGTGTATATCCCATGAACATGGCAGGATATGTACAGGCATTGGAAAACCAGATCTTGCCATACTTGCAAAAGTCTTCCGAGCCGATCGCGGTAGTGGATGATGCGGGAGATTGGGTTACTCTATCTGAAGTGTTTGTGGTTGATTTTGATCAGCAGTTTCTTGGACGACTGGATTTGGTGGTAGAAATTGCCGCAGCGCCATTTACTGGTAAGCGAGTATTGCTAGAGCTAAAGGGCAGCCTCAAGGAAAAATCTATCGAGCATATGCGAGGCAGCATTATTCAAGCGGTGGCTTATCTAACTACGTTTAATGCGATCGCTTCGCTTTGTCCAGAACAAATGGAACCGCTTGATGGAATGGCTATGGCTTATATGTATAGTTCTGGTAATGGACAGGTAATTCCTGTTTTGGGAGAAGAGATCCAAGAATATGCTGATGAATGGCAGCAGTGGCTAGCTTGCTTCCATGACATTTTAGAAGATCGCTGTGCCGCTTAATTGTTTTTGCTATATCTTGAGCGTCTTGCATGGCAGTGTTAAGATGCTCTCCCAATCAGATCGAACGAATTCTTGGATGCTCTTTGTATAGTAATTATATAGTAGGTAGTTCAAGGATTCTATGTTTTGAAAATTGCCTACGGCAATTTTCAAAACATAATGAAATATAAAGAATTAGGACTAATTTGTGAAAACTGGTCAGGCACTTGAAAATTTAGGAGATTTAGGAGACTTGCGAACTGGCTATCAGTATCGTTCAGCTAAGGATATAGAGCCAAGAGATAACTCTAATTATTGTGCAGTGCAGTTGAACTCCCTAACAGACGATGCTCAAATTAATTGGGATGGTCTAGAGAAGATTCATTTTGATATAAACCCAGAACCTTATCTTTTGAAATCTGGTGATGTTCTGTTACCTTTGCGTGGGAATCGGACATTGGCTGTGGTAGTTAGAGACCCTCCTAGCGGTGCTTTGGCGGTTGGTAATTTGGCAATTTTAACTCCCGATGTGCAGAAGGTGGATAGTGATTATCTGGCTTGGTATTGGAATCATCCCGATATCTGTAAACGGCGAGAAAATGAGTTGAGTAAAGGTACAAACATTCAATTTATTTCCATACGTGATTGTCGAAAATTTATGATCGCACTGCCTACCCTAGAGAAGCAAAGACAAATCGCGAGGATTGCTGAATTACGGAGACGGGAGCAGGAGCTTGTAAAAAAAATTGAACTACAAAAAAGCAAACTAATTGATGTTTTAACGATGCGAGCCGTAACTCGGTAATAGACTGGTAATAACTAAGGAGATAGTAGACTCGATGGCACAGATGACACCTGATGATATTAATAAAATTGTTTGGAGGGCTTGTGATACCTTTCGGGGGACGATCGACCCCGCACAGTACAAGGACTATGTACTGGTGATGCTATTTCTGAAGTATTTGACGGATCTGCGAAATGACAAGCGTGAAGAATATCGCCAAAAGTATAAGGGTGATGAAACTCGTGTAGAACGAGCGATGAGCCGAGAACGTTTTCATATTCCCGAAAAGGCTGATTTTGACTATTTATATGAGCAACGAGATAGTCAGAGAGGGAAAAAATCGATTGGGGAATTAATTGATGAAGCCTTAGCAACGATTGAAGATGCAAATAAGGAAAAGTTGGAAGGGGTATTTCGGAATATTAGTTTTAATAGTGAATCCAATTTTGGTGAAACCAAGGAACGTAACGATCGCCTCAAGCATTTATTAGAGGATTTTAGCCAGTTGGATTTGCGCCCATCCCAAACTGGCAATCGTGACGTGATTGGTGATGCCTATGAGTATCTAATAGGTAAGTTTGCGGCGGATAGTGGCAAAAAGGGTGGTGAGTTTTATACACCGCCAGAAGTATCGACTTTGTTAGCGCGAATTGTCGCGCCTAAGGCAGGCGATCGCATTTACGATCCTTGCTGTGGATCTGGTTCATTGCTAATTAGGGCGGCGAAGGAGATTGGCGATGGTAATGTGGCGCTATTTGGGCAGGAGATGAATGCAGGGACTTGGGCGCTCTGTCGGATGAATATGTTTTTGCATGGGTTTGATAGTGCAGAAACTGAGCGTGGGGATACGATTCGTAATCCTAAACGGATTAAGGATGATGCGCTCGAAAAATTTAATGTGGTTGTGGCAAATCCACCTTTTTCGCTAGATAAGTGGGGAGCCGAGAAAGCCGAGCACGATCAATGGAAACGCTTCGATCGCGGAGTACCGCCGAAAAGTCGGGGTGACTATGCGTTTATTTTGCATATGATCGCGTCGATGGCGGCGACGGATGGACGAGTGGGGGTAGTTGTGCCGCATGGGGTGTTATTTCGCGGTAGCTCGGAAGGTAAGATCCGTCAAAAATTAATTGAAGAAAACCTGTTAGAGGGTGTGGTGGGTTTGCCTGCTAATTTATTTTTTGGTACTGGCATTCCTGCGGCTTTGTTATTCTTTAATCAGGTGAAGAATGACGATAAGGTTTTCTTTATTGATGCGAGTCGTGATTATGAGGAAGGCAAAAATCAGAACCGTTTGCGATCGCAGGATATTGAGAAGATCGTCCAGACTTGGAAGGATCGCCAGAATGTTGCTAAGTATGCCTATTTAGCATCTGTTGATGAGATTAGAGAAAATGATTTTAATTTGAATATTCCGCTTTATGTGGATACGTTTGAAGAAGAGGAGGAGATTGATATTGAGGCGGTGCAGCAGGAAATTGATGGATTAGAAAAGGAGCTAGCGGAGGTGCGACAAAGGATGGCGGGATATCTCAAGGAATTGGGGTTAACCTCATGAGACGAGATGTCATTTTCTATCAAATTTTCAAGCGATCGCCTCGGCTGTTTTTCGATCTTGTACCACAATTGCCTGTTGACTCTGCTAACTATCGATTTGAGTCAGTGGAAGTTAAGGAGTCATCGTTTCGTATTGATGGAGTGTTTTTACCACCAGAGGATGCTACGCCTAAAGTTATCTTTTTTGCAGAGGTTCAATTTCAAAGGGATGAGACAATTTATCATCGATTTTTCTCAGAGATTCTGTTGTATCTTTACCGCAATCGTTTAACTTACGATGATTGGTATGGAGTGGTATTGTTTGCATCGCGTAGTTTAGAGCCACAAGATCGGGATATGCATCGATCGCTATTGAATAGTAATCAGGTGACGCGAGTATATCTAGATGAGTTGACTGGTTTAGAAAATCAGTCTTTAGGGATACAGTTGATGATGCTAACGATCGCCTCAGAAGCAGAAACGGTCATACAGGCAAAGCGGCTACTGGAAGAAGTTCGATTGCAAGATGTATTTGCTTTTAACAAAGAGGAGATAATAGAGGTAATTACAACTATTGTGGTTTATAAGTTTGTTAATTTAAGTCGCAAGGAGGTAGAAGCTATGTTAGATATCAAGTTAGAAGACGTGAGAGTTTTACGTGAGGCTAAGGAGGAAGGTCGTCGTGAGATGTTAGCGGTTGCCGTGCCTTTATTGTTGCAAGCTGGTCTGACAGTTGAGAAAATTGCTGAAAATCTGCATGTTAGTGAACAGGATGTACGACAAATTTCTGTTGATTCATCTAATGAACTTTTTGCCATTAGTGACGACCCTCTCGGTGCTGGGTTTGTTGAGTGATGCGGTGAGCATGGGTGAGACGAATTAATTAACTTGATTAGCAAGGTAGGAAAAGAAATGGTTCAAGCCGCAGCTAAAACACAACTGGTGACTTTTGCGGAGTTTGTTGCATGGAAGCCTGATCACAGTATTTATGAATTACATGATGGAGTCATTGTTGAGATGCCGCAACCAGTGGGAGACCATGAGGAAATAACGAGATTTTTGTCTGAGAAGGTCATGCTTGAATTTCTGCGTTTGGGTTTGCCATATGGGATATACAAAACTGTGTTAATTAAGCCGTCTAATGCGGATTCGGGATATTCACCAGATGTATTGGTATTAAATCGTCCTAATTTGGTGAATGAGCCTCTATGGAAGAAATCATCGACGGTTACTCAGGGGGCTTCTATTCCTTTGGCGATCGAGGTGGTAAGCACTAATTGGCGCGTTGATTATTTGACTAAGGTGAAGGATTATGAGGAGATGGGGATTCTTGAGTATTGGATTGTTGATTATTTGGGATTAGGTGGTAGTAGGTTTATCGGCAGTCCTAAGCAACCAACGATCTCTGTCTATGAGTTAGTTGATGGAGAGTATCAAGTTTCGCTGTTTAAGGGTGATGAGCAAATTGTATCGCCTAATTTTCCAGAGCTAGTTTTAACGGCTAATCAGGTGTTTCAAGCTAGTTCTTAATTGTGTAAATATTTGAATGATTGAGTAAAACAAAGGAATGAAGATTACCCTCACCCCCCAGCCCCCTCTCCCAGAGAGGAGAGGGGGGCAAAATCCAGAAAATTCTTGTTCCCCTCTCCCAAAGGGAGAGGGGCTAGGGGTGAGGGTCTTAGAAGCTTCCACGTAACATAGTGAATAATTGAGTAAAACAAAGGAATGGCACAGGCAATTGCTTCACCAAAATCTCTATATGAATCTGATTTCTTGTTATGGACTAGAGAGACTGTAGCTAGTTTAAGGTCGAGAGATTTTGAGCATTTGGATTTAGAAAATTTAATTGAGGAGATTGAGTGTTTGGGACGTTCAGAGAAAAAGGAGCTTAAAAGTCGTCTCAGGGTTTTGTTAGCACATCTACTAAAGCGGATGTATGTTGATATGCCTGAATGCTTTGATGGTTGGGAAAATACGATCGCGACACAAAGAACTGATATTGAGTTTACTCTTGCCGACTCGCCTAGTCTGAAAGCTATTTGGGAGGAGGCTTTTGAGCTTGCTTGGCGGTTTGCCTTGATCGATGTCCGCAGAGAGTATTCAAAAAAGGGGTTTACTTTCCCTGATACATGGCAGTTTAGCCGCGATATTGATGCGATGTTAAATGTTGATTTTTGGGAACTGTAGGGGTTTAGCATTTGCGCGAATGTTTTGATGCTCCTCGCGACAATCTGGCAATGCAAATGCTGAACCCTGTTTGCTTGTGGTGATAGGTTGTCCCTGCGTTGTGAGGTTTTGGACAAAGCATTCCCAATTTAAAATGGATCTGAAAATTTATAGGTTGTGGTGGGAATGCTTTGCCCCTACGGTTGTGTTGTAATGGTTATAAAAATTGTGATGTAGTTATGTCTAAATTAGGGTTTCGTATTCCAAGTGATTGGAAAATTTATAAGTTGTCCGATATTGCAGAAGTTCAAACAGGTATTGCAAAAAATGCTTCCAATGAGTTTATCGATCCTGTTGAGCTTCCTTATTTAAGAGTAGCAAATGTACAATTTGGATATCTGGATCTTTCTCAAATAAAAACCATCAAAATAGAACGAGAAAAGCTACAAAAATATTTGCTCCAGTATGGTGATGTTTTATTAACAGAGGGAGGAGATGCAGATAAATTAGGACGAGGAACTATCTGGCAAGGAGAATTATCTGAATGCTTACATCAAAATCATGTTTTTGCTGTTCGCCCTAATCCTCGTAAAGTTCTATCAAAATATCTTGGTTGGTTAACAGAAAGTACTTTAGGAAGAAAGTATTTTCAGCTTGCTTCTAAACAGACAACAAATCTAGCAAGTATTAATTCAACTCAATTAAAAAATTTTGTAATTGCCATCCCTTCTATTGCTGAACAGCAGTCAATTATTAATATAATCAGTACTCTAGAAAACGCGATCGCACTAACCGAAAAGCTAATCACAGCCAAACGCCGCCTCAAACAAGGACTAATGCAAAAACTCCTCACGGGTAAAATCCGTTTCCCAGAGTTTAAAAATGATTTATGGCATATGCAAATGCTTAGCAAAGCTTGTCAAATAAATATTGGTGGTACTCCGTCTCGACAGGAACCTAATTACTGGGCAAATAGCTCGAAAGATGGATTTCCTTGGGTTTCTATCAGAGATATGAGCGGTAGATTTATTGCTAGGACTAAAGAGTATATAACCGCAGAAGGAATAAGAAAATCTAACACTAAATCTGTTCCTAAAGGGACAACTCTAATGAGTTTTAAACTAACAATTGGGCGTGTAGCTCAGGCAGGGTGTGAGTTATATACAAATGAAGCTATTGCAGCTTTCTTTCCTAAAGATAATCTTGTTGATCAAGACTATTTATATGCAGCTTTACCTTTGGCTGTTAAACGAGTAGATACTGATCAAGCAGTTAAAGGAATAACCTTAAACAAGAGAAAGTTAGAGACACTTCTATTACCAATACTCTCAATTAGAGAACAGAAAAAAATTGCTCAAGTTGATAAATTATTGGATCAAGAAATTTCTTTGTTAGAAAAGCAACTTCATTCACTCAAAACTCAAAAACAAGGCTTAATGCAACAACTCCTAACAGGCAAAATCCGCGTCCAAACCCCATGACCACCATCCCCGAAATCACACCGCCCTTTAGCGAAGACGACACCTCAAAAATACCTGCCTTAGCCCTACTGATCAAACTTGGCTATCAATACCTCACACCCAGCCAAGCCAACAAACTCAGAGGCGATCGCAAATCTAGCGTCATCCTCTTTGGCATACTCGAAGAACAACTACGGAAAATGAACCGTATTCAATTTCGGGGCGAAAACATTCCCTTTAGTGAAGGCAACATCACCGAAGCCATCCGCATATTGCGCGATATCGAAGACGACGGACTAGTGCGGACAAACGAAAAAATATGGGAACTAATTCGACTCGGCAAAGCCCTATCACAAAGCATCCAAGGCGACACCAAAAGCTTTAACCTCCACTACATCGACTGGGCAAACCCCGAAAACAACGTTTACCACGTCACCGATGAATTTGCGATCGCCGCCAAAGGCACGACCGACACAAGGCGACCCGATATCGTCCTGTTTGTAAATGGCATTCCCTTCTGTGTAATCGAATGTAAGCGATCGGGACTGATTGGCAAAGACCCCATCGAAGAAGCCATCAGCCAACAACTCCGCAACCAACGGGAAAGCGAAATACCAAGGCTATTTCACTATAGTCAAATCCTCATGGTACTAGCCACCAACGCCGCCAGCTATGGCGCAACAGGAACCGCCGCCAAATTTTGGGCAGTCTGGAAAGAACGCGAACTTGAGGGCTTGCAGCAAATTATCCATCAACCCCTAAGCGATCGCCAAATCACCCACCTCTTTACCCCCGATCAGTACCGATTTAAAGGCACAACTCCCGAAAAGTCGCGGCAATGGTTTGAAATATTGCAAAAACAAGGACGGAGCATCACCGAACAAGATCGGGCGCTCTATGCCCTAGCCCGACCAGAACGCCTGCTCGAATTAGCCGATCGCTTTAGCCTCTTTGATAATGGCGATCGCAAAATAGCCCGTTACCAGCAATATTTTTGTGTAAAACGAGTAATGGAACGTATCCATACCTTTGACGCAGAAGGCAAACGTAAAGGCGGCGTAGTCTGGCATACCCAAGGCAGTGGCAAATCCCTAACTATGGTAATGCTCGCCTCAGCGATCGCCAACGATCCCAATATCAAAGATCCTCAGATTATTCTCGTCACCGATCGCGTCGATCTCGATGAACAGATTTATCGCACCTTCGATCATTGTGGTGTGGAAGTCGTGCAAGCCAAAACAGGTAAAAACCTGCGCGAACTGCTCAACGATCCCAAGGCGCGAATTATTACCACCTTAATCAATAAATTCCAAATTAGCGATCCCAATAACGAGGGCAAAGTCGAAGATGACAACCAAAATAAATTAGACAAGTTACTCGCCAGTCGCGACTACACCAACGACAGCCCGAATATCTTTGTCCTAGTCGATGAAGGACATCGTACCCAGTTCGGCACATTACATATTGCCATGCAGCGAGTATTACCAAAAGCTTGCTTGATCGCCTTCACAGGTACACCCGTTCAGAAAAAAGAACAAAGCACCGTCACCAAATTTGGCGGACTGATTGCACCCTCGTACACAATTAATGAAGCCGTGAGCGATCGCGCCGTTGTGCCACTGCTCTATGAAGGTCGATTTGTACAACAAGAAGTAAATCGTAAACAAATCGATCTTTGGTTTCAGCGCACTACCGCAGGACTAAACGAGCAGCAACGCGCCGACCTCAAGAAAAAATTCTCCACTGCCGATCAGCTCAATCAGACCGAGCAGAAAATTCAGGCGATCGCATGGGACATCAGCGAACACTTTTCTAAGACCTTTGGCAAAATCACCCCCTTTAAAGGTCAACTGGTCACTCCATCCAAAGCTGCTGCCCTGTTTTACAAAAGATTTTTAGATGAGTTTGGGATGGTCACTAGCGAAGTCCTGATCTCGCCGCCCGACACCCGCGAAGGAAACACCGAAGTTAGCGAACTCCGCGACGACTCCCAACGTCCCAAGATTCAAGACTTTTGGAAGCGGATTTTGGAGAAATATGGTACAGAAGATAAGTATCAAAGGGAACTGATTAAAAGCTTTAAAACTTATGACGAACCCGAAATTATTATTGTTGTTGATAAATTGCTAACGGGCTTTGATGCCCCACGAAATATCGTTCTCTACCTCACCCGTTCCCTTAAGGATCACGGACTACTGCAAGCGATCGCCCGTGTCAATCGCCTCTACGATGGCAAAGATCACGGTTTCATCATCGATTATTTTGGCGTGTTGAAAAAACTAGGCAAGGCGATCGATCTCTATGGCTCAATGGAAAGCGAATTTGAGCAAGGCGATCTCGATGGGATTCTCACTGATATTTCTGAAGAATGGGGCAAGTTAGAACAGCGTCACAGCAATATTTGGGAGCTATTTCAAGGTGTTGTCAATAAGTATGATGATGAGCTACTAGAGCGATCGCTTGCCGATGAAAGAAAGCGATCGGACTTTTACGAACGCCTATCCATCTTTGCCCGAACCCTGAAGATTGCCCTTGCCAGTCTTGAATTTTATAAACAGACTCCCGAAACCAAAATTAATCGTTACAAAAGCGATCTGCAATTTTTTATTAATCTCCGCGCCTCTACCGCCCGACGCTATGCCGAAAAAATTGATTTTAAGCAATATCAAACTTCCATCCAAAAACTACTCGATACCCATGTGGAATCAGGCGAGATCGAAACCGTAGTAGAACCCGTTAACATCTTTGATAAGGAAGCCTTTCAAGCGGAAATCGATGCGCGTAGTTCTGCGCTCGCCAAGGCTGAGTTAATTGCTAACCGTACCAAACGCGCCATCATCGAACGTTTAGAAGAAGACCCCGCCTTCTATAAACCCTTTTCGCAAATGCTAGAGGACATTATCAACAATATCCGCGAACAGCGCTTTGATGATGCCGATACCATATTGCAGCAAGTCGAAGAAATTCGAGATAAAGTACGCGATCGCACTGGTGATGAAGTTCCCGAAGCCCTACGCGATCGGGATGTCGCTAAGGCATACTACGGCATTATCCAAGAAAATCTCAGGGGCATTGGCGATCTGCCAGCATCAAATAATCACAATTATGATAAAAAATCGGCGCGAGTTCAAGATACAAGTCAAACCTACAAGACCTCGACATCTTTAAATAATCTCAGCGTCGAAATTGCCATCAATATTGACCAGATTATCCAAGAAAATCGCATTGTCCACTGGACTCAAAATACCGATATCCAAAACCAAATGAAAACTGCGATCGAAGATATGCTCTTTGAAATCCAAGATCGCCATAATTTTGAAATCGACTTCGACACCATCGATATCATCCTCGCTAAATGTATTGATATCGCAAGGGTACGCATCCCATGAAACTACCAGAGAAATATTCCCTCACGGCTAAAGGGATTCAGCTAAGCTATGAACTCTACCGCAGCGATCGCCAGACCCTAGAAATTAGCGTTCATCCCGATGGCAATGTTGCTGTTATCGCCCCCCACGACACCAGCCTCCTGAAAATCGAAGAAAAAGTTCGTAAACGCGCGATCTGGATCGATCGCCGCATCCAAGAGTTTGAGCAACTACCACCACCCCTAGCACCGCGCCAATGGATATCTGGAGAAACCCATCGATACTTGGGGCGGCAATATCGCCTCAAAGTAGAAATTGGCGAAATCTCATCGGTAAAGCTTAAAGGTGCATTTTTTCATGTCTGCGTATGCGATCGCACTGATACAGACTCGATTTGCCAAATGATGGATGCTTGGTATCGCCAGCGATCTCGTCCATTTTTTGAGCAGCGTTTATCCCTATGTCTGCGATCGAGCAAGCCATTTCTAGATATCGAAAAAGTTGATATGGCGATCCGCAAAATGCGAAATCGATGGGGTAGCTGTACACCATCAGGGCGAATTGTCCTGAACTTAGACTTAATCAAAGCCCCTACCCCTTGCATCGATTACATCATCATGCACGAGCTTTGCCACTTGCAATTCATGAACCATAGCCCTAAATTCTGGCAACTCCTGACTAAATGTATGCCCGACTGGGAAAAAAGACAGCAAACTCTAGCCAAGCTGGAAATATAACTATAGCGGTTTAAAATTATTCGTACATTAGTTAAAGGAATTTAGAGTGAAAATTCATAAGTGGGCGATCGCCATATTATTGTGGGGTTTCCTGTTTAGGGCTGTATGCGCGATCTATCTCAACATCGGCTTTGACGAAGCTTACTATTACCTATATACCCAAAATCTAAACCTGAGTTATTTCGATCATCCTCCACTAGTTGCCTTTACAGCAGGAATTGGCATCTGGCTCACGGGGGCAGTGACACCTTTTACGCTGCGGATAGGTGGGGTTTTACTGTATACAGGAACATTAATTTTCTCCTACTTAGCTAGTCGTAAACTATTTGGCGATCGCACAGCCACTTTAACTCTGGCGATTTTGACCACAATTCCGATTTTCCAGATTGCCTTTGGTATTCTGACCTTGCCTGATAATGCCTTGATGTTTTTCTGGGCAGCTTGCTTATGGGTTGCCGCTACAGAATTTTTTCCGCCCGATCAAGTTGCTAATCAAGTTAGTGATTACAAACCGACCTACCGCCTTGCCGTTATTGGTTTACTAGTTGGTCTCGCATTTCTAGGTAAATATCATGGAGTGCTGCTCGGTGGCGGATTAGTACTATTTTGCTTGTTCAGCCGTCGCCATCGAGTAGCTTTATTCTCAGGGTGGACTTTAGTAGCGATCGCTTTATTTGCGATCGCCATTTCTCCCGTGCTGATCTGGAATTACCAACATGATTTTGCCTCATTTCGCTTTCAGAGTGGGCGGGCTGTGCCTTCTCAGGGCTATAACCTAGAGCGTCTGTTGGTAACGATTCTATTAGCGCTTGGTTATCTGTTTCCTACGTTTGGATTTCCTTTATGGTGGACAAGTTTTCGGACATTGGGGGAGTTGGTAAAAGTTCCTACAAGACAAGAAAAAACTGATGAAAATAGCCATGAATTAGCGATCGCCGAAGATATCCTGCGTACCAAAAGATTGCTAATCCTCTGTGTGTCAGCGCCAATTTTCTTTGGATTTACTTTTATGGGCGGATTTATTCAAATCCTGCCCTCATGGCATATGCCAGGATTTTTTGGGGCAACACTTTTACTGGGCGAACGGGCTGCTCAAGTGCAGTTAAAGCGTCCCAAATTTATTCGTAATTGGCTTTGGGGATCGGGGGTAGTGATTTTGCCGCTGTTGCTAATTGGATTACTACATGTGCATTTGGGGATCGCGCAGAAAGGTGGGGATGCGGCGATCGCAGGTGGTTTCTGGGAAGCCAAAGATGATCCCTCTACCCAGATGATTGACATTGAGCAGTTACGCCAAGCCTTTGTTGATTCGCCCATGCTCAAAGCAGAATTAGCAAAATCTGATTTTGTATTTAGCAATAATTTCTTTGTGGCAGGGCAAGTGGGCATGGCGATCGAGCCACTGGGTAAAAAAGTGACTTGTTTTGATGAAGATTTGCGCGGGTTTGCCTATTGGAGCAAAGCTGAAGATTTTGTTGGTAAGACTTCGCTCTACATCACTTCAGAGCAATTTATAAAAGATGAGAGATTCCCTCAACCCCTAGATAAATATGCAGGTTACTTTCAATCTCTAGAGAAAATTGCGGACATTCCCATTAAACGAGGAGGGCAAGCCGTCCAAATTTTTCCAGTCTATCGCGCGTCACCAATGCTAAAACCCTATCCACGACCCTACGGATAAAACCCAAACAGCGTGAGGCGGCGCAAAGCGCCGCCTCACACTGTTTGGGCGCTATAAATTCCTAATGTGGTTCAGAAGCTTGCAACTCGTTGAGTTGGATATTTTGGCTACGAATGCGACGGGATAGCAAACGAATAATATTGACCGCAATATCGGGAGTTTCATCGATCGCTTCATATAGCTGCTGCTGCGTTAGCACCAGACAATCACAACTAGAAATAGCCGTTACCGAAGCTGATCGCGGCTCTGCATCAAACAGCGACATTTCCCCAAAACAACTACCCTTGTCTAAAAGAGCCAGATCCTTATCCCCCAAATGCACCCGCACTCGCCCAGCAACCACAATATATAGAGATCGCCCCTCTTGACCTTGGGCAAAGATCATTTTGCCAGATGGATAGGAAACCTCGTTCATGATCGAAGCAAGGCGAACCAAGAAGTCATCGCGCAATTCCTTAAAAATTGGAACTCCGCGCACCAATAGCAATCGATCAATACTGGTTAACATTGCCTAAGACTCCCCATAACCATTTGGTTTGCCGCCCATTCTGGCTCTTATCTCAGTATCTATATCTTTACTATCATGCAAATTATCACTTAGATTTAGAATATTTTTGCCATTATTTTGAAAGTAATAGGAAATAGCCCTTGCTTGAGCCAGTACCAAAGAATCACGATCCTTGAGCAAATGTGGCAAAACCTTGACCAGCGATCGCGGCGAAGCAACTTGCAAATAAGACACTACAGCCTCTCTGACAAAACCCGTGGGATGTTCTAGACATTTCAACATCGCCTCCGCAGGCACACTCCAATATTGTGTCCGCGCCACATGAAAACAGCAAGCTAACGTCCAGTCTGATAGGCAATAGCGTAAATCCACAAGCTGCTGTAACCGTTTGGATGGTGACAGGGGCTGATAGGGATGGATGTTGGCAAGAACGCTTAATTTATCCGCGATCGAGCGATTGTCAACCACTGATAAGATAATTTGTTTTACGCTCAAGTCAACTGTATTGTCTAAGATTTCCATGCCGCGAGCGAGACTGCTCTTAGAGTCAGACAAAATATTAAAAGCCGCCGCCTGAATTGCTGATGCTGAATAAAGTAATTTCATCATCAAGAAAATTCGTTCCAAGCTACTGATCGCTTCATTCTGCAACGAATCGATCAATAGACTAGCCTCTGTGGTGGAGACTTGATCCACAGACAGATCGACTACACCTGCCCAAGCTTCAGTCATTACCCCAAGCTCTTGAATCACCATTTTCTCAATACCACTACGTCCGATCAGTTCAAGGATCGCCTCAATACCTTGTTCTTGAGGTATGCGTATGAGAGTACGCAGAATTTGTCGTCGATGCTTACCCCAAGATTTAGACAAATTATTGGCTAGCACCGAAATGGAAGTCTGAGAGCCGATTTCTCCCAAAATGTCCCAAGCTTGGATCTTTACATTATCAGGGCTGCGATCGCTAAAGGATAGTTCTAGTAAAGAGGGAATTGCGTCATCCCCAAGGGTTACTAAAGCCTCATGAGCAGCTTTGCGCGTTGCCTTGTAATGCAACCCCCGAATAATCGATGGAAAATATTCACTAGCACGAGTGGCGGCGATCGCTCTTAGCAATGCACAACGCACTTCAATCGATGGATCTTGCAACAACTGCGGTACATAAAAACGTAGAGACTGCATAAAGGCGGCTTCAGCCAAAGCTCGACAACCTAAGACCCGCTCAGGTTGTGATGAACTGGTAATCATATGCCGCAAAGTATTAGTTGCTTCAGCAACCTGTGACGAAGCCCCTAGCCGCATCATCAAAGCCACCGCCGTACCCCGAATAATTGGATTTTGCTCTGGTCCCAAATATTTGCGTAACCCATCAATATCACGATTCTTTTCATCGGCTAGCAACACATAGCGTAAGCATAGAGCTTGTACTTGTGGCGATGCATTAGGCGATTGCATCACTTCGCGAATATAGGACAAATACCTCGGCTCAGGATTTTCCAGCATGGCGGCAATACTTTGCGCCTGTAAGTCTGGTGTCATCTGTGACAACATTGGCGCAAGAGTCTCACCCACAGCTTGCGGCACAATTTGCGTCAATAGGTCAATACAGACCGATTGCTCAGTCTGGGTTTCGGCCCTAGTCATCGACTCCGACACTGCCCGACGAACTTCGCGAGTATCGACAGTTAACAAACTCAGTTGCCCCCGCTCCACACTCTGAATCAAAAGCTCCAAATACCCCCGTCGCAATAACCAAATAACTATTACCCAGATAATCGCAACCAACACAATTACCCCTGCAAACCACTGAGCAGAAATAGCCGCACTGACATTATTCAGTCTAAAAACTTCACTTACAACCCAAATTAATACTCCCGCTCCACCTGTAGCCAAGGGATCAGCAATACCCCGCACAAAAGATTGGATCTGACTGCGAAACAGATCTGGTACAGCCTGAAAGAGTGTGGGTGCTGTAGCCGCAACAATGGTAAACCGAAATAATTCATCAAAGAATTTTAGAACTACAAAACCTACTAATAAACCAAATGGAGCAAAACCTGCGATCGTGCCTGTAATGATGATGCCTATAGGTGGCATTAGTACCGCAAAAAACACCCCAATCCGTTCAATAATCCGACTAGAGCCAAAAAGCTGAAGAGCCAGCTTAAAAACCCCCATAATTCCGCCAAAAATGCCCAAAAAGCTGCCGATCGCCTCTTCAGTTTTTAGATGAATTTCCAGTTGTGATTGATACTGAAACTCAATCATGAAAAATAAAACTTGAGCGGCAATAAAAAAGCCAAACAAAAGCCAGACATACTTGCGGATATTACCTTTGAGAGTACGGGTAGAAATCTCACTATCTTCTTCACTGTTATAGACAGAGTTAGGAAAAGCTTGTTTATAGCGGGTACTCAGATAAAACAGTACGCAAGAACCGATCGCTAACATCAAACAAGTGGCAAGGGTCATATTCGTTGCCCCACCCCAACTTACCAACAATGGATAGGAAAACCCTGCTACTATTTCCGCAACAATAATCCCTGTACTAATTAAGGGAAAAGCTCGTTTAATTTCCCGAATATTAAATAACTGGTTTGCCGCAATGTCATTATTAATATTGCTCAGTACATAAATACCCTCAACCCACAGGCGAATCCCGAATACGGCCGCCATGTACATAAACGATTTGCCTTCTTGCATGAGTCCCATCCATGCCAAAGGCAGTGGCAGAGCCAGCAAGCAGGATACGCCTAGCATCACCCAACGCAAAGGGAATATTTTTTGCAACCATGAGTAAAACACACCTAAAGCAGTCACCACAAAAGCTGTGGCAATGTATACCCAAGTCAGATTCTCAGCCGTATAGGCTTGAAGAAACAAGGTAGAGCTAGAATACTCAAGCCATACCGCTCCAATTGATGTTGCACCGTAAAATAAAAACATCAAAAACGTGCGTTCAGCTTCATCTGGACGCAGATTGACGATTTTTAAAAATCGGCGCATCGAAGAATTGGAGTGGGGAATGACAGGCGCATTCACTGGTGAATTCATTTGGGTGTATTCATGGATGATGGCGATCGTTTGACGATATGGTACTACAAGAACGCAAATCTGCAATGACAGCTATTTCGCCAATTACTTCAATTTCACAGGGACATCTCAATATTTGGGAAATTTGTCGGCGTAAATATCAATATAGTTTTCTAGAGGAGTTGAGTTTACCTGAAGCTGATTTGCAGAGCAAAAAAAATTTGCTCTTAGGCTCTAATTTTCACTTACTAATGCAGCAAAAAGAGCTAGGGCTAGATGTGGCAGTACTAGCCAGTAGTGACCCAAAGTTGCAATCGTGGCTATTGGCTTTTGAGCATCAACCTCCAGCGATGATTACTGGCGATCGCCTCTGTGAACATCGACGCACTTTAGAAATGCCAATCAAAATGTCGCTGCATCATAGTCAGAATAGCGATTATGGTCAAGGGTATTTTGTCTTAACTGCAATTTACGACTTTTTGATTTTGGGCGATCGTCAAGCTCAAATCCTCGATTGGAAAACCCATCAAGTGGAGATCGCTGCGGAAAAATTAAAAACTAATTGGCAAACCCGACTTTATCTATATCTACTAGCTACAACAACTAGCTACACCCCTGAGCAATTATCAATGACCTATTGGTTTGCCAATACGGCTGAATCAGTTATCATTCCTTACTCACAGGAGGAGTATATGAGTACGGAAATCAAGTTAAAGCAAATTTTGGCAGAAATTAACCAAGCAATTGATTATCCTAAATTACCGCTTCATAGTTCTGATTGTAATTATTGTGAGTTTCGAGATCGCTGTGATCGGGGCAATCTGTTAACAAGCCCAATACCTAGCAATATCGCCGACATTCCCGAAATCACAATATAAAAAGATTGCTCCAAAAGTGCTACATAAATCTCTGTAACACCTCAACAGTTGCTTTTCCAGTTTTCTCCCAACTAAACAAATTAGCTCTAGCCAGCCCAAGAGCAGATAGTTTTGCTCTCAGTCCTGAATCATTAGCGATCGCTTGCATCGCATCGGCAATTTCTTCCACATTGTAAGGATCGATCAAAATGGCTGCATCTCCAGCAACTTCTGGTAAAGATGACAAGTTAGATGTAATTACGGGAGTCCCACAAGCCATTGCTTCGAGTACAGGTAAACCAAATCCTTCCCACAGTGATGGAAAGACTAAAGCGATCGCGCCACTAATTATTTTCGGTAAATCATCATAGGGTACATAGTCCAGAAACTTGACGCGATCGATTAGTCCTAATTCTTGTACTTGTTTTTTTAAAGCTGGTGTGTAGCGATCGTCTGAAGGTCCTGCCAGCCAAAGTTGATATTCATGATGTGATGGTAAACTTACAAAAGCTGAAATTAAACGACTAACATTTTTATACAGATCATGCCTACCAATATATAAAAAGTAAGGATGTAATGATCTAGATTCTGACTTGTTTACGATTTCTCGAAAATGCTTCGCATCATACGCTAAAAGAATAGGGGTAATTTTATGCGATGGGATATGACAAAATTTAACGATATCGTCAGCAGTGGATTGGGAATTGCAAACAATATGCTGCGCCTGAGATAAAACCTGAGGTACATAATATTGATTGTAGGGTGTAAGCGGGGAAAATCGTTTAGGAAATCTCAAAGGGATAAAATCATGAGCCATCACCACCGTAGAACATTGAGACCATAATGGTGCTTCTGATATTGGCGAAAACAAAAGTTGCGATTTTAGCTCTCTGTAGATTTTTGGCAATTGAAATTGTATCCACATTAAGCGACGTAGATGCCCTTTAAATCCTTGTTCTGCTGTTTGATTAATGGGTGTTTGATAGCAATTGTAATTAGGCAAAGATCGTGAGCTTAAAATTATCGGCTCAACCTTCTTTAGGAAAGGTAAAATACTAAGCGCATAGGTTGTAGTTCCTGTAGGCTTAGTTAATAAAAATGAATAGTTAATTAATACAGACAAGGTTATTTATAGACAAAAACTAATTTTATAATTTCTAGATTATAGAAGTTGGGTGATTTTAGGTATTCGTATAAAAATTTAAATAGTAAATATATTTTCAAACATAATATTTCCCAAGATTGGCAATGCTTGTGGTAGTAATAAATTTGACTCCGCCTATATTCTAAAGACATCTTATCAGCTGACTTTTTAACAGAATGTCCTCGCAAATGAATAATTGATACATGAGGAGTATATAAAACTTGATATCCTAAATCTCTGACCCTTTTGCACAAATCAGACTCTTCAAAATACATAAAAAATCTTTCGTCAAATCCACCTAACAAATCGAACAAATCTTTTCTAATAAAAAAAGCAGCTCCAACAACTATATCTACAACTTTAATAGATTGAAAATCCTTTTCAATGAGATATAATTTATTTTCGTCATAAGAATTTTTATGCATTTTTTTTGCTTTGATTTCCCCAGTAAAACTAATTTCAGGAGAGAAAGAGACCTGAAATTTTCCATCAGGAAAAACTAGTTTAGGACCAATGATACCTACATCTGAATTTGAGGACATTAATTCTAATAGGTGTGGCAGAAAATTGTTTGTAACTATTGTGTCAGTGTTCAATAAGAACAAAAAATTACCCTTAGCTTCTTTAGCTCCAGCATTATTTCCTGCTCCAAATCCAAGATTTTGAGGTAGTTTAATTAATCTTATATCAGGAAATTTGCTCTCAATAATATTGATGCTATTATCCTGAGAGTTATTATCAACAACAATTATTTCAGAGTTATGCTTAGGAACAAATTTTTCTAAAGAGCTCAGGCAATCAACTAAAACATCTTCTCCGTTAAAGTTAACTAAAATAATTGACACAAAATTAGAAGACATATAGATTATCCACGCTTAGTAGTTTTTAATTGTCTATTAATTAATATTTGTTTAATCCTTTGTAAATCAAACAAAATTTTCAATAACCAAACTCTCAAAGCTACACCTTCAGCATTATATCCTGACGATATGCTTCTATATAATAATTCAATTATTTTTATTCCAAAATCAAAACTTTTATCGTCAAAAGGATTATTCCAATTTACAATGTCTAACTCTTTTTTAAATCTTTGATAGAATACATTACTAAAATCCCTTCTAACTAAGTAACTATTAAGGGAAAGCTTGAATTTCTTTCTGATTATAAGTAATATTTGTCGATAAAGTCTTGAAGAATCTTTAGTTACGCCTACATTATTTAAACCATGAATTCTATACATAACTAAAGGCTGACGAATATGCTCAATTCTACCTTTTTGTGCTGCAACTAAAGTGATCCACCAATCATGATACCAGTGAATTTTATCTTGTTCAGGAAATGGGAGTATATCGTTTACTATAGATTTACAAAATATTAATGAGCATCCAGTTACTACATTACAAAGTAATAGCAGATCTATTGATAGTTTTTCAGGATTCCGACCTTCAAACTCCCAAGTTGATTGATTAATTATATTGTCTTTAGAATCTATCATTTCCAAGTCAGAATGGACTAAAACTGCTTTTTTCTCCCTTAGTTTTGCTAATAATATAGATAATTTTTGAGGATACCAAATATCATCTTGATCTGATAAAGCTATAGCTGTAACTGAACTATCTTCAATACAATACTTTAACCCACGTTCAAAATTATGATAATGATTAAGATTTTGATGATGAAAATGGCAAACAAATCGTGGATCATCACCAACAATCATTTTAATTGATTCTTGAAAATCTATTGAAGAAAAGTCATCAACAATATGGCAGACCCAATTTTCATAAATTTGATTCTTGATTGACTGAATTTGTTTTTGAAAATATTCTAGATTAGGGTTATATGTAGCTAAAACAATACCTACTTTCTCTAATGTTATCATTTTATTAAATTGGATAATTAACATTCATACAAATTGCTCCCAATAAATATAAGCTCCAATAAAATCAACTAAATTAATTACATGACTTTCTACTTAAAACATTGATTGAATCACCAAGTTTTACCAAGCTTTCCTAACAATCCATGATAAGTTCCTAATAAACAAGCCCATATTTTTAATTGCTTATCGCTAAAGTCATAAAGTATAATCCAAAGAATATTAACAAGCATGTATTTTAAGCGCTGTATTAGGCTAGTAAAACGATAATAACCTTGAGAAAATTGCATCTCTAAATATGTATGGTTTCGGCAAATATAGTAATGACGTAAAGCTGAATACTGTTGAACTTGACGAAATTCATGCATGAATTTCACTCTAATGGGATTCCCGTAATTGTGGTGCATTGTAGCTTTACTAGAAATTAGGTTGTGGAACCCCTCTTGTCTTAGCCTAAATCCATAGTCAAGGTCAATCCCGTCGATGAACAAATCGATGCAAGGAGGTGAAATAGCTTGAGCCGCAGTTAATGAAATTAAAGAACCTGATGTTATGGGTGAATCGCATTCATAGAAATCAACGTCATTATTATGTTTAATTCCTTGAAAGCGATCGCAACAAAAAACTGCGCCTTCAATAATTTTACCTGTCCTAGGATCGGAAGGAGTTGGAGCAACAATACCCACTTTGTAATTATTTCGTTGTATTGCTTCATTATATGTAGCGATTAATATTTCTAAGCAATTTTCTGAGGGAACACTATCTTGATCAAATGTCCATAGGAAGTCATATCCTTCAGCGATCGCCCATTCGATAGCTTTTACCATACCTCCAATAATTCCGATATTCTCAGGATAATGATGAATCAATAGCAGACCATTTTTATTATTTAATTGCAATGGCTCATAGGAATTATCTACTATATAAATAGCTTTAACTTGAACTGATTGAGCTTCGATAGATTGAATACATCTATTAGCAGATTCTTGATCTTGATAACATGTGATGTAGGCTGCTACTTTTGTCTGCATATAACAACTATTTCTTAATAAGTCTATTGATTCTAGCCTTGGTTTTTAGCCTTATAGATAAAGGAATTGTTTGTTTGATTTTTTTGAAAATATTAACCACAATATATTCCAATCTTGATAATTTATATGAATTAATTATTTCTGGGTTCTCACATTTTAAAAAGTAATACTCTGTTAGTAACTTCCGCAAAACTTCGATTCTTTCCCCTTTAACATGAGATGATCTAGGCTTGGAATAGAGACCTTGGAAAAAAGACTCAAGCTTATCAATTGAATCCTCCCACTGCATAGAATTAGCTGTTATCTGTCCATTGCTCTGAAGTCTTCTATATAAATCTTTATCTTCAATTAGTCTTATTAATGCTTGACGTGATAGCTCAATATCCCCATTTGGTATGACTAAAGCATTATATTCATCCTTAATGTATTCATCATATCCAGTAACGTCACTAACAACACACACTCCACCACAAGCCATCATTTCTAAAGGTGGACCAAAAAAACCTTCTACACTACTAAGTTTAACTAAAATATCACAGCTAGAATAAATCTTTTTCATTTGACTAAAGTCAACCTTATAAAAGAAGCGATCTATTTTCCAATCTGGAGAAGGTTTCCCACCATTTGAAACACACCAGATTTCGCAACCTAATCCTTCACTTGCTTTAATTGCTTCTCTTACTCTTTTAAAAGGGGAATCTATAGTGCCTTCTACTAATATTCTTAACTTGTCTTCTCTCTTTTTAGCAATTGGTTTGTCGGTATGAATAATACTAGTGTCAATAGCATTAGGGATATAAGCAGCTTGATGACCAAAGTTATGATCAAGCCAATCAACAATCCACTTTGCTTCAGTCATATAATAAATGTTACATAAATAAGTCAAAACAACCCAGTTCTTCATGATTAGATCATCATAAAAACGGGTTTCATCTGATTGAACAAAGTAAACTTTATGTTTTGCAGGTAATTTAAGAACTTGAATTAATGTATCCCAGAAAGTAGCAACACAAATGTCAACATCTTCAGGAAAATTTTTGGGATGAATGACAGGGTAGTTAAAGTTGGGAAACCAAGAGAAGGAAGCTGGTGTAGGAGGTATAGTTTCATCTAAAACACAGATAGAAACATCATATCCCTTTTTAGCTAGCCGAGAAACATGTTGGAGAACTATTATATGTCCGCCACATAGCAAATTAGTGGTTAGTACATAAACTATTTTCATAATAGTGTTTTAATCCCTTCTTCTAGACTAACTAAAGCGCTGAAATCCAAATTTTCTTGAGCTAGATTAGGGCTTGCACAAGAGTGTTCAATCTCACCTTGTCGAGACGACAAAAAAGTAGGTTCTAAATAGGAATTTGTATATTTAGAAATTAGCTCAAGTAATTCTAACAAGTTTGTTTTAATACCAGTTCCAATATTGAAAACTCGATGTTTATTCACTATGGCACTCGGTAGCATCGCTGCTAAAATGTTAGCTCTAGCGACATCAGAAACATGTATAAAATCTCGACTTTGGAGTCCAGTCCCATAAATTTGAGGAGCTTTTTTCTGGCGATAGCATTCTATAAATCGAGGAATCACTGCGGCATAATCTGAATCTGCTCTTTGACGTAAGCCGTATACATTAAAGTATCTTAAGCATATTGTTTCTAGACCATAGGAGTGGTAAAAGCTCTCAGCAAATGCTTCTGCTATTAATTTACTAGCTGCATAAGGAGATTTAGGATTAGGCAAATAAGATTCTTGTAATGGAGGTTGATGTCTATCTCCATATACTGAACAACTTGAAGCAATTATTACTCTTGAAACTTTTGCTTGTAATGCAGACCAAAGTACATTTAGTGTACCTATATTATTAATTTGATTTGTGGAAAAGGGATCTAGTAAAGATTCAGTTACTGATGTTTGAGCTGCTAGATGAAATACATAATTTGCTCCTTCCATTGATGCTTGAAGTTGCTCTAAATCAGTAACATCGGCTTTTTCAATGTGTATTTTTGAACTAACTGAATTAAGGTTATTTAAATCGCCTGTTGAGAAATTATCATAAACAAGTGTAGTAATATTTTGTTTGACTAGCTCTTGAGTAATATAAGAGCCAATAAATCCTGAACCACCTATAACAATTGCTTTCATTTTACGCTCCTAGAGTATAAGAAATTTAAATTTTAAACTATATTATATTCACAAATACTTATTTAACTATCCGAATAGATTAGCTTTTGATTTTTTGTAATAATTTTCAGGTAAATGAATATATCTTGAACTTCATATTGGTATATATAATTCTTCCTATATCCTATACTTGTCGAACGTCAAAATAGAAAAAGCTTTTTCAGATTTAGCTTGTTTTTTCTAGTTCAATAGTCGTAAACATTCCTAAGAACCTATTTAAAGGAGACAATATAAATTCGATAAAAACCACTAATGGATAAGTAAATGAAGGAAGAAGCTGGCGAAATGATAGACCACCACTTATCAAGTATCTAAATGGTGTATGAAGTGAGATGGAGCATATTTTAAGATTAGGGTATTCACAAATAAATTGCTTAACATCTCTCTGGAAAATAATATATGGTATAGCCATATTTGCTCCAGATAGTGGACCTCCTTCTTCAAAACCCCAACCACCACTAACATCAAAAGGCTCATGGTGAAATCTAGTATATATAAACCTTGACCAAATTGTATTAGCTGGTTCAATCATTACCACCTTTCCTCCAAGCTTTAAACAACGTTGCATTTCTTGAAAGAACAGGCGGGAATCCTTAATGTGATGCAAAACATCAATCATTAAAAAAGCACTAACACTATTGTCTACAAAAGGTATATCTAGAGCAGAGAAAACCTTGTCTACACCTTCATAGGCAATAACGTCAGAAGTTATTACATACGGTATTTTTCTTTTAATAAATCCAGCTCCACTTCCTAGCTCAATCACCTCTCCTTCAACTTTAAGTGTTAACAATATATCAAGAAACTTTCTATAAAAAGACAGATAAATATTACGCAAAAATATCTTTCTTTGGATGATCTTCCTAAGAATGTATATATTTTCTGAATCGTCTAAGCTCTTAATCTGCTGGCTTTCTGGGAGTTTTAAAATACGGATTAATTCTTGTAACATAGTTAGTATTAACGACTAAACTTTTAGACAAATTTTATCTTTTGAGCTGCATATAAACACATTTTTAATAAGACCAATCCTTCTTTAATATGTTGAATGTTTGATTGACCATAGGTACGTGGCATGTATCTTACAGGAATATCTTGAATCTGTAGTCCCAATTTGGCAGCTCCAAAAAGTAAGTCAAAGTCTCCAAAGGGGTCAAAATCTCCAAAATAGCTGCGGTTTTGAGCAATTCTTTCATAGTGGATTTTTTTTAAAACCTTGGTTCCACAAAGTGAATCTTTGATCTTTGTATTCAGTAAATATGATAGTAGCCAAGCAAAAAAACGATTTGCCATACGATTTAGCCACGGCATCGTATCTTCGGATACAGGATAAATTAAACGACAACCGTTTGCAAATTCACACCGACCTGAGGCAATAGCGTCAAAAAAATAAATCAGATCTTCGGGACGAACAGTCAAATCGGAGTCTAAAATAATTAGGATGTCTCCTTGAGCCATGGCAAAGCCCTCTCTAACCGCATTTCCTTTGCCTTTGCCTGTTTGCTGACAAATCTTGATATCCCATTTATCTTGATACTTGTTTTGCACTCGCTGAATTTCCTCCCAAGTATTATCACTAGAATGTCCTTCAACAAAGATAATCTCTGTATGTTTACCGAGCCTTGGCATTCGAGTAATACAGCTTTCTATATTTCCTGACTCGTTACGGGCTGGAACAATCACAGAGCAGGTTAACTCTTTAGCATTTTCTTGAGATTCGTATGTGCTAATACGAGGTCTAGCAATAATATATTCAGTTAAGCACAGCTGATTAAATATAGGTAAAGGTGCAATAAACTTATTAACGATATATGAAACTAGAGGAATATTTCTGGGAAATAAGCAGCGCTTACCATGTTTAATTACTTCAAAACCAGCCAAATTAAATAAGTTTTCAATATCTTCTAAATTCAACCAATTCAGAGAAGATACTGGCATTCTCTGTTTAAGGAATGTCGCTAATCTAAGGAATAATTCCCAACCAGGGTTGTGAAAAGTTAAGATTACTCTGGTGGATGAATGACACATTTTTGAGAGATTAGTAAAAACCCTCTGAATATCACCAACGTAACTGATCGTATTTGCTAATAGTATGTAGTCAAACAACTGGTTGCTTATAAATTCTTCAGCATCAATAGCTTCAAATTCAAGATGATTATACTTTTCTTTAGCATTTTCAACTGCTAAGGGGTTTACGTCTATACCTAGTCCATAATCTGGCTTTACTTTATCTAGCAAATCACCTAATCCACTACCAACTTCCAGTATCTTAGTGTGTGGCTGAACCCAAAATTGGTAAAAGAACTCTATGTCTTGGTAATAATATGAGTTTCTATTTCGCCATTTCTGAAGTTGTCTGTAGGTAAACATGAAGGTCTAAAATCTATGGATTAATTTTCTTATACAATAGTACATGTGATTGATCGTCAACGAATATTTCTCTTGTAAATTTTGGACTACTTTGAATGCGTTCAAGAATAGGGAGAGAGACTAAATTAAGTGGGTTTGCAGTTTCGGCTTGCGATCGCGGCTGTAAAGTAGCAAAGTAATTTATATTTAAGTCAAATAGTCTTGCCCATGCTTTTTCCGTATCTTTTTCAGCATATCCTAATGAAGTGTAGTAACAACGAAAGTCTTTTTTCAGTTGTTGTTGAGCAGAAAAATATGCTGCTGAATTAGCATTAAACCAAGGAAGCTCTAAACCAATGATGTTATACCTATCTTTCTCGGTTTCATTTTTACAAGTAGTGTCTACTAATTTAGATAGTAGTTGCTTATTCGTACTAATTCTATCAATTGGATACAACCAAGATGATAAATTGGGATCTTCTGGAGTAATCCCCAATGCTTGTGATTGAACTGTAAGTAGTTGTAGAACTAGTACAAATCCAGTAAAAAATACTAATAACTTTTGCCTTGTTCTTTTCAGAATCCAAGCTATTAATAAAGCTAAATAAGGTAATAAAGGTAGTAGATATCTATTTTCCTGATTAACTTGAAAACTAAAAGCAACCAAAATCAAACCTATTTCTACGATAGCTACTATATTCATCACATCAAAATAGTCTAATTTGATATGATTAAACTTCTTCTTAAAACCATAAATACTCTTTGCTAGAATGTAAATGAATAGTGTGAGCAGACAAATCACAGAAGTAGGTGTAAAAAAGCTTTTTTGAGATGCAGACAACCAATATTGAATTTTGTATAAAAAATCTGCTTTTGATCCATACAGGAAAGAAGCTTCTCCTGAAGATGCGAGAATGGAAAAAGATAGAACACTTTGAAAGTTTTTTCCATACCACAACAACAATCCACTAACTAATAGAACTGTTGAAATATAGGGAGCTAAAGATACTAAAGAAAAACCACTTTTTCTATCAATTTGATCGCGATTTTTACTTGTCTTTCTGTTTCTATAAATATAGTAAACATCTACTAATATTGGGATAAAAGTATATAGAGGAAAAGTTATTTTTGCTAGCATTCCTAATGATGTCGCACTGATCAGATTTAAAGCTATTGTTTTACTTTCCCATTTTGGAGCAAAAGCCATAATTAAAATGACCCATGCGACGGAAAGTGTTTGAAGAGGCTCTACAAAATACTGATGGGTTAAAGCTACTGATAAAGGAGCTGAAGCTGCGAAAGTACAACAAATTATAGAAATTAAACGACTGTCAGTTAGTTTTAGAATCGTATGGTATATGAGCAGCCAAAGAATAAATTGAGTTGCAACAATTGATAGTAATAAACCAGTATCAATTGAACCAATGATTTGCCCAATAGGAACGAAAAACTGCCCTAGCCAAGCAGTTCCTGGAGCTTTAGTTCCAAAAGCAGAAATCATTTCTTGGAACCAACCCGAACGTGAATGAATTAAGCGATAAAATAATTCTACTGATACTTGCCCATACCAAGCTTGGTCCCACGGCCAAACTCTTTGATCTAAGGTTATCCACACTATGTTAGGGATAGTAAAAGCCAGCAAGATCAAATAAGAATAAAGTTTATTTGCATTATTTAACTGAGTATTGCTCATGGTTTTGATCCTAAGGGTTTAGTAATAACTTAATATAGGTACTTGAATTCATGTAAAACAACAGTTGCTTAAATTGAATTGAATATTTTTAGTGGTTCATATTAGTTATGTAAGGAAATTTTAATACGGTATAATCAATTTTTTCAGAGAGAGGAATTGATTGGTTTGTTGTCAATGTAAATTGATTTTAAAAAAATTATTAGAGGCGCCTCTATCTTTTTGTATATAAAAATAGAAGAAATTGAAGAAAGTATAAGAATCAATATAACTGCGAAGATGCTTTTACTAGGGGTAAATAATGGATACTGTGTACTAATAGATCTAAATATTTCAATAAATAATGTATGGGTTAGATATATGGCATACGAAGCATCTCCCAAAATTAGCGTGGGTGCATGATTAAATCTATATTTTGCCTCATGAAGAGAGATAGATAAAACAACTATTAAAGGCGGATATACATATATTAACAACATGACTATAATTGTATTGTTGTGGAAAGAAAATAAATTCAAATAAATAAAAGTTGCTAATATAAATAATGAGAAATAAAGTAAAGCTAGTCTGTACTGAAATATTTTTTTTGGAATTAAGTTTATGACGTAATAAACAAGTATCCCCAAAACAAACAACATAATATAGTTAAGAGAGTACATGTAGCAAACTACTGATTTGCATTGGCTAAATTTCACGAAAAACATGATGGCTCCTATAAGAAAAATAGTTATAATAGGTGCATACTTCTTTGATAATAGAAGTGAAAGGGCAAAGATCATATAAAAAAATATTTCTAAATTGAGAGTCCAACCAACCCCCACAATTGGGTGATAGCTATTAGATTGATCAAGATAGGGTATGAATAATAAGCTTGTAAATAAGTGAATAATCTTGTCAAAACTCAGGAGACTCGTAAAACTAACATTAGATTGTTGAATAAATCCATTAAAATTATTTAAAATAAGAGGTATTGTTCTTAAGGGATTCATGAATCCAAAGGCGGAGAATATTAATAAACCAATAGTAGTAAGCCAATATAATGGAACTATTCTTATTAAACGTTTTCTTAAAAAATATTCAGAGCTTTTTCTCGTAACATGTGTAATGAGAAAGCCACTTAGCACAAAAAACAGACAAACAGCTTGAAAATCCGTGTGAACGTTTCCCAGTATCCTGAAATCCGTATGATAAATCACGACTGCTAATGCGGCAAAAATTCTTATTAGTTGTAAATTTGTAATCATTATTTAATTGTGATATTTTCTTTTTCTTGACTCATCAAGATTGCTAGATTTTTTAATGATGATATAGCTATATTCATTATGATTTTTCATATTCGAAAATAATATCAAAATTAGGTGGGATGTATCTAACTGAAAATCAACTTAGTCAGTATTGACTTAAAAACATTTGCTAGGAGTCCTACAGAAGTTTTAAAATCGATGTCTCCAGAAAATTGAAATATTAACTTGATAGCATCCTTCCATAGTTTTAGACATAATAGTTCTGTTACTGTGCCTTTAGCAACTTGAGTTAAGAAGTGTTTCTTATCCATTTTTTCTAATCTTTCTTTAGATATTTCACAAATAGATTCAAAATCTTTCTCCTCTTCATGGGCAACTTGAGCAAGATAAACATAAAATAACTGTTCCCATTTGCGGCTTAGAGTCATTCCTGTAACAGAAAACCTATATCTCAGTAGTGGCTCAGTAATGTTAGCCAAGGAATATACCTTACTAACTCGCAACCATAGATCGTAATCCTCAGCATTCTTAAACTCAGCCTGATAGCCACCAATTTCTAAAATTTTATTGCGTCTCATCATAACGGAAGGATGATACATACAGTTGTATTGCAATAGGGTTTGTTTAATTTGTTCAGCATCAGATGGAAGTTCTACTAAACGATCAAACTCTTGCTTAGCACCCATGTGATAAACATAGCTGCCAACAACTGCAAACTCTGGATTTCTAAGCATATAATCCAGCTGAATTCTAAGGCGATGGGGTAAAGATTCATCATCTTGATCCATTCTTGCTACAAAATCTGATTTTGCTAAGTTAAGTCCTTCATTCAAGGTTTTAGCTAGTCCTATATTGACCTCATGGAAAATGGGGATGATCCTTGAATCCTTCTCTGCGTATTGACGAATAATTGAAGCAGAGTTGTCAGTAGAACAGTCATCAATAATTATTAGTTCAAACTCTGACATGTCCTGAGAAAGGATGGAAGCGATCGCTTGAGATAAGGTTGCCCCCCCATTATAAACAGGGAGTAAAACCGAAACCTTTACTGATTCCATAGTGTTTGCTCACATAAGGCTTTTAAACCTTGTTCAAGTTTAATTAAAGGCTCCCATGCTAAATTCTCATAGGATTTTTTTATGTCTAGCACTGTCCATGACGGCAATTGATTAGTAGTCTGGTTTGCTTGCCATATTTCTTTTGTCATAAGAATACCAGTAAATTTCTCGATTAAGTCTAGGACTTTATTGACGGAATAGCCTGTTCCACTTCCCACATTGTAAACTTCAAAGGAGGATCGTTGATGTATAACCAACTCAAACATACGACACATATCCTCTAAATGAATGTAGTCTCTTACATTATTAGGATTTCCGTAAATTTTTACTGGTTGCCGATTAAGAGTTTTATTTAAAGCTACTCCAATTAAACCTTGCATACGCTCTGATGGTAGTAAAACTCCGTAGGGATTACCGATTCTGAGGCAAGTAGCTGTTAACCAGTTTTGTTCTGCACTCAAACGCAAATAATTTTCAACTGTAAGTTTTTGAATTCCATAAGAGGATGACGGTTCACAATGATCAGACTCTTTAAAAGGTTGACAATTCAGAGAAGGCTTATAAATAGCTCCTCCGCTACTAGCATAAATTATATGGGGAGACGCTCCATAGTCTCGAATTGCTTGTAATAAATTGAGTGTAGGAATTAAGTTAAGTAAGGTGTCACTAGAAATATCTCTGTTTGAAGTAAGAGGTGTGTTGGTATGTGCAAGATGAATAATTAGATCAAGATTTTTGACAAAATCTGTACAAATTTGATTAGAGCTTAAATCCCCTTCAATCCAAACTACACTATTAAAGTTTTTAATTTTTTCTGATGATATAGTTCTGCTTAAAGCGTATAATTCATACTTTTCTAGATTCATTAAATACTTCAGCAAATATGATCCCAAAAAGCCTGTTGCTCCAGTAATTCCAATTTTCACTATTTAGACCTTTGGTAAATGACGAGTTGTTCTTTAATCATGATTAATATTAATTAATATTAATTGTCAACTTTGCCTAAAAATATTCTGAAGCAATAATTCTTTAAACAAGCTTATATATATATTTTGGACAATATTAATATCAAGATATTCTACAGCATACTTTCTGGCATTTATTCTCATGCTTAGATAAAGTTCCTTATTTGCAATCACTTTTTGAATGCAATTTACAAAGCTTTCTATATCACCAGATGCACATAGAAATCCATTGTATTCATCCTTAATAATTTTCGGCAAGCCACCAACTGATGACGCAATAACAGGGACACCCATCGACAAGCTCTCTAAAACAGCATTTGGTCTTCCATCAATTTGAGATGGCAAGACAAGTAAATTAGAAATTTTTAGATAGTCTCTAGTGTCTACAAAACCAGGTAGATATACTTTATTTTCTAATCTGTATCTTTTTATTTGCTCTAATGTTTCATGATATAAATTGCCGTTGCCAGCCATAACAAAATAAAGCGAATCATCATTTTTTAAATGATTTACAATTTCAACAAATAGTTTAGGACATTTTTCCTGTGAAAACCTGCCTAAGAAAGAAATGATAAACTTGTCTTTAGGAACTGAATCATCAACTAATTCAATATTACTGACTGTATTAGGGTTGAAATAATTGGTATCCACTCCGTTATTAATTAAACGAACTCTATCGGATTGCTCTTGATGCTCTAATAGAAGACAATTTGCAACTGCTTCATTCTCAGCAATATTCATATCAATAAATCTACAGTATTTACGATTATTGTTGATATGTCCGAATTCGTTATATAGTTGATCAACAATTTTGATGTCTGGGAATTTGCTTTTTATATCTGGTAATATTTCATAAAAAAAGGTTGAGCCAGAAAGAAAAATAATTTCTACACTTTGCGATTCAATCAGATAAAAAACAAGTTCTTTCCAGATTTCAGACTTAAGCAATTTGCATAGATTGTATATTTTTGGAGTAACCTCTTCATACTTTGAAGTGCTATCACCCATATCTGAAGTTGTTGCAGATGTTGTGCAAACCGTTACATCGAAACCTTGAGTTTTTAATGTTCTAATCAGTTGCAAAATTACTGTGTCAACTCCACCAGTTGTCATCCAAGGCAAAGCAAATAAAATATTGTTTTTCTTGCTATCTTCAATAGAATTATCTTGAAAAGTATGATGTAAATTTACAAAGCTATTATTGATAATATATTTCTTTTGATTACGTTTAATTTCTTTGATTGCTTTCTTATTAATGTACAGAGTCTTGTGATTATTTTTTATTTGTTTATATAAAGTTTCATGTTTTTCAAGAGCAGAAGATATCATTGAATATCCATGCTTTCGGTACAAAAATAGTGGCTCATCGATTTTAGCTCCCATCCCTCCAATTTTGGCGATCGCTAACCAAAAATCCCAATCTTCATAACCATCAACCATTGATTCATTGTAGCCACCTACAGCCTCCCAAACACTACGTTTGAACATTGCCGAAACATGTAGGCAGTTCTTCTCCATTAAAGAATCAATATCAAATTCTTTAGTTGGTATTATGGCTTGACTATCACCAAATTCTTGAACCCAAGTATAACAAACATCTACATTCTCAGTTTCAAGCTTAAATAAGCATTTCTCTAGGTAAGTAGGCTTGAGTAGGTCATCTGCGTCTAGACAACATATGTACTTACCTTTTGCTTCTTTGATTCCGTTATTACGAGCGGCAGGAAGCTTGAAATTGTTAGTCTTAATTAGCTTGGTTTTAGGCTTATTCAAACCATTTAACATTTTGATTGTGTCTGGTTCAGTTGAACCGTCATCGACAACAATAATTTCAAAATTTGGGTAAGTTTGCACTAGAACTGAATCAATTGCATCCTCTAAATATTTGCCATAGTTGTAACAAGGAATAACTACACTAACTAGAGGTAAATTGCGATCCCACTGTTCTTGTTCAATTTCTATCAAGTTGTTTTTCTTAGCATTAGCCTCAATATTAAATTTATTGATAAAGATTTTATAAAAAGTCAACAATGAAAGCCCTTGTTCTTCATTGTTGATGCCTATTTTTTTTCTAACCTCGAACCACTTCTCTCTAATTTTCCAGAATTTACTACTTTGAATAGCCTCTAAATTTATTTTTTCTTGTTGTAGTTGAAATTTAGTTTGTTGTAGTCGGGATTCAGTTTGCAGTAGTTGAGATTTGGCTTGTTCTAGTTGTGCCTCAGTTTGTAGTAGTTGAGATTTGGTTTGCTGTAGCTGAGGATTAGTAATTTCAAGTTGATATTGCAACTGAGACTCAATTTGTTCTAGATTAGAGACTAGACATTCTTTGTCATATTTGATTTGTTGCAGATTATAGAAGTCTAAATCTTCAAACTCATGATTTCCTTTGAGATAATCCTCAATAAAAGTGGATGATATGTTTTTGTCAATATATAGAAAAATAAAGTTGTTTTCTATATTAATGATTTGACTTATATCTGCTACTTCTTTGGTAGTGGAATTGACTATTACCTCTATATTGCAATAGAAGTTTTTTGTTAATTCAATAATTTTTGAGGCTTCTAGAGAAGAAGATTCTTCATTAAGTATACAAGTTATGTTTGCGGGTAAAATTGTCTGGCAGAGTAAAGACTCAATTTGATAAATCAAACGAGAAACATCGTTTCGGCACAAAATTGCGATTGAAATACTAGAATTTTTTTGAAATGGATTAAAAAAATGTAATGGAATTTCTTGATGCACAGAAATATTTTTAGTGTCTAGAATTGGTTTTAGACTTAGACGATAACCGTTTAAAAAATGTTGATTTAAATCACTTAAATCACTGATCTGAGCATGACGGTTACTATAAATATTCTGAACTTTATTAGCTGGTATGTTAACAATTTTACTGTCAGGATAACAGATCATCTGAGGAGAGGATAGGGGGCGAAGCGCTAACTGAGTCTCTAAAGTGTTAGGGTTATTAAACGACTGATTGGATATAATAAGATCTTGGATTTCAGTGGTTCTAAATATATGCCCATCAAGAGACATTGGATAACCCCAGTCTGAATTTTTAGGTTGCTTTTGCCAATTCCATATAAGAGATGTATCAAATGAAGGTGGAGGAGAGAAAACATTTGATGTGTAGCAGTATTTGATTTGAGGAGAAAGTCTCAAGGATAAACAAAGGATACTGGGATCGTTAGCAAATGTCTGAAATGTAACGTCTGTAAGATCAACAAATGATTTAAAGACTAAGTCATCAACAAGAAACGTTGTATAAGGCTGATTATTCTTAAAACATTCGAGAACTAAGTTTTTAAAAGAATCAGCAACAAATTGGTCTTGGGACTCTGGGAAATAGTTAAACGAAGGAAATTGTTTCTTTACTATTTCATAGCCCTGTTCATAGTCGTTGTTGCTGTAACTATAGATAATATTTACAGAATAAAATTGCCAATCTTGAAGATATATTTTTAAACTTCTTAGTAATAGCTCTAATTGACAAGCTCTGTTTTTACTAAAAATGATAATATTTAGCATGATTTTAAATGCCTGTATTTTTAGAATATTTGTATTTTAAATAATTAATATTTGTCAGATAAAGTAGGTTTACTTGCTTTTGAACAGGTTTTTTAATTTAAACCAGAACTTACGTAGCTTCCAGAACTTACTACTTTCTAGAGCATTAATCTTTTGTTTTTCGATCTCTAACTGATGGATTAAAGTTTCTAGCTGATTGCTTGCAGATTCTAGTTGAGTAGATAACCGATCTACCTCATATGCTAGAGACAAAGGGTCTAAAGAGCTACCATTAGTTCGTAATGAGATTGGCTGTACATTGATTGATTGATATTTCTTCCCTTGTTGCTTCCATTCAGCCTCTTTGACAAATATTGTATTTATATAAGTATCAGCATAAATTAAATATCCCTGACTAGTTAAAAAATCAGAAACTTGATGGTTTTTTTCTCCTTCTCCTGTCTCTGAGAAAGATATTGTTTCCACACAGATAACAATGGGATAGCTTTTCTGATAGTCAATTGATTGAAGTATAGCTAAATCTAACCCCTCAACATCTAAAGATAAAAGTTCAGGGAAACATCCTCCAGCATATTGATTGACTATTTGATTAATAGTTTCAACTTGAATGGGAATTATTTCTTGTAGAGTATGTTTTGTTTCAGCAACATATTTTTGAACTTCCTCTTGCGAAAATGTACTTAAGGTTGGAGTTGACATTACATAAAAGTCTAGTTTATTACTTGCACTCCCTACACCCAAGTTCAGATTAATGTCCTTAGGTCTTTTAGTAAAAAAGTTATCCAATAAATATGGATTAGCCTCAACATTAATACCATGAGATCCATTTTGATAGAATAAGGCGGTATTACTCAATATTTCAGGATGATATGCACCTATATCTAAATATCGAGGTTTGTGAATCCCAATTGCATCAAAGATAAACTTAATAATTAAGTCTTCACCTGACTGAGAGTAACTTAATTGAGGAGAGTAATCCATTGTATATTCTCTTGAATGTAAGTAAGAGGGTAGTATTTTATTCGCTAGTTTTTCTATATTACTATTGATTTGACGTTCATATATTTCAGCATTAAGACCTTTCTTCTGATATTCACTAATATTAGTACTATTTAAAATAAGATACCTATAACCAGTGAAATAGCTATGCCAATCAGTAAGCATATTAGATGAAGGTGCTGTAGCAAGTTTTCTTTTGTGAAATAGGATTTCTTCAGCAATAGCTAATTTACCTAATGTAAGTAATTGAAAAACGAACAACATGTCTGCCCCCCAAACATTATCATTCATAAGATTAAAGACCGACTTAAAAGCAGATTCAGCATATTTTCTTTGCATCAATCCATAAATCGGATTTGATTTGCCTAATTGTTCATATTGATTTATATAATTGGATAAACGTTGATATAAATCATCTGAAGGGAGTTCAAGAATATCTAGATACTCGGAAATCTCTATGCCATTCTCATCAATCACACTGAATATTGGAAAAGCTAAAACAATACTTTTATCAATATTCATAATATCGATTAATTTTGAAATGTAACTCGGTTCCCAAATATCATCACAAGCTGCCCACATAAAGTAATCAGAACTTGCTAGATCAAGAACTATTTGAAAGTTTTTGATCGCTCCAACATTTTCATTGTTTTCATAAAATCTTATTCTTTTATCATGATTTGCATAATCCAGACAAATTGAGCGCGTGGAGTCTGTAGAGGCATTGTCTGAAATTATTAACTCAAAGTTTTCATGTGTTTGAGACAATAAAGAATCTAATGCTTGACATATAAACTTCTCTCCATTGTATAAAGGCATACCAATACTAACTTTAGGTTGATTCATGATAAAAACATAAATGAGCTTATTGATTATCCAAAATAATTGTATAGATACTCTAAACGCCAAAAATATTTTGATGTTAGTAGCTAATTAGCGAATTCTCATTACCTACACTATTTAAATAGGTTTCTACAACTTTGTCTGCTTCCCCCGTTAATTTTATTGTGCCTTTATTCATCCAAATCGCTCTGACACAGGATTCACGAATAAATTCCATAGAGTGAGAAACTACTAGGATAGTCACATGAGAATCCCAAAATTTATCTAAACGTTTCTTACATTTATTCTTAAAGCTTTCATCTCCTACAGACAGAACTTCATCTAGTATCAAGATATCTGGCTGAACATCTGTGGCGATCGCAAAGGCTAAGCGAGCTACCATACCTGATGAAAGCCCTTTTACTGGGACGTATTCGTATTCTTCTAACTCTGCAAACTCAAGTATCGATTTTGTTCTTTCTGTCATTTCTTCTCTAGAAAAGCCTAGCAGCACGCCGTACAACAGAATATTTTGCTTGACCGAAATTTCCGCGTCAAACCCCGCCCCCAATTCAATTAAAGGGGCAATACTACCACGTACTCTAACCGTACCAGTTTTGGGTTCTAAAATCCCGGAAATCACTTTTAGCAACGTAGATTTACCCGCACCGTTACCACCAATAATTCCGATTTTTTCACCCTTTTCTACCACAAAGTCAATCTTATCAAGTACTAACTTTCTTTCGGGGTGGCGATATTTGCCCTCTAATATAGATAGTATAGTTTTCTTGAGATCGTAGGAAAACTCCTCTTGAGTTCTGCGCCACAAACTAACTTGCTCTAGCCGAATAACTTCCATCTATCGTAAATCCATGATTTTCGATTGTGATCCTTGAAAATGTAATTTGCAAATCATAATATCAAAGAATCTACTGCTTAAGAATTTTTTTGCAATTACAGATCTATTTTTTCCAGACTACTAGTATTACTCCAAGCATAATAAAGCCCAAACCAAATAGACGGCTAAGGGGTATTGATTCTTTGAAGAAGAAGTATCCAAGCATTACAGAAAAAACATAGATTAGTGAGCCAGAAGGTGCAGCTACACTAAGATTAACTCTAGTAAGAAGGAGAATATAGGTCAAAGCCCCTAATCCATAGAAAGCAAGACCTCCAATTAACTCAGGTATTGTAATAATACTAAGGATATGACCAAAAGCATTACTGGCACTAACTTTCCCTAATCTTATTGCACCTAATTTCAAGAAAAACTGCCCCCCCACACTAGCCAAAACTGACATTAGCAGCAAACTAAACTCTTGTGGTGTCAAAGTTTTATATACTCTAAATGAATAACTGTAAAAAATTTTGAGGCTTTAACTTAGATTTAAATATTATTCCTTACCTAAAGTAAATCCATAAATTGCGATCGAGATCGCTGAAAGTACAAAAAGCCAAGCACTGCAAAAATCATACCACTTAAGAGTGCGGTCAATATCAGCGTAACATCTGGTAGATTGCCAGAGAGAGTGATTTGGCGAAAGCTCTCAATAATTGGGGACAATGGATTTAAATTTACAAATGGCTGCACAGATTTTGGCACAATCTCGGCGGGATAAAATACAGGACTGCTAATCCAGAGCATAAAGACTAATAGTTCATAAAAATATGGCAAGTCCCTGTAAAAGACATACAAGGCACTTACAAAAAATCCTACACCAATACAAAATAATACCAATGCCATGAATGGCAAAAATATAGCGAAAACATTAATCAAGCTTTTTGATTTGATTAATGCAACGATCGCCAGTAAAAGAAAAGGTCCCAGCACAAACTGAAAAATATTGGCAGCAATCATGGAAACGGGAAAAACGCTTACAGGCAATCGAATTTTATTTAGTAAGCTACCATTACTAACAACACTCACTAGAGCCTGTGTTGTAGAGGAAGAGAAAAAATTGATTACTACTAAACCTGTAAAAGCAGCTAGGATATAGTTCCAAATTGACCCGTAATACTTAGAAAATGTACTGCCGAAGATGGCTGAATATAATGCAGTCATGATTAAAGGGTTGAATAATGACCAATATATTCCCAAGACCGAACCTCGATAACGCACATTGACGTTTCGGCTAACCAAAACATGAAGTATTTCCCAAAAATGCCTTAATTCAGGGCTAACATATTTATTAACTAATGAAAGTATCATTGAAATCAAGATCTCGTAATTGGTTAAGATAATTTAAGATATGCAATATTTTAATGCTATCAAAGTCTAAAAAGATTATATTCAAAGATTGCTGAAAGATCTCCAAACAAGTTCGCCACGAAGGCTTCAACAAAAAAACTTTCTGCCTAATGGTTGTTATCCCACTGTCACTTTGCTTCATGGCAGGAATGGATAATAAATAATAGTTATTTGCATCAATCGACTAACTAGCTCACTAGTTGATTGATGCTTACCTTTCATAAATAAAGCAGTGACCTATCATAGCATTTCGTATAATACTATTCATGCCTAGTTTGTTGGAGAATCAAAGATGTTGTTAGTCTTTCATTTTCTAGTGGTTCACGGGAAGCAATGAATATAGCCCGCTGTAAGCGAGACTTAGGATTTTTTTGAATAGTCCAGTCTAGTGGAAATTCGTCATGGCATGGCTGAGTTGTCGGAAGATAAACGTATTCAAAAAGACTTTGTAATTCCCTAAATAACCATGCCCTTGTTGGTCTGCAACCAGTTCCAGAATTAGCCTGCGTTGGGTCTAACTGTTTCTCTCCCGTGAGGTTTATTTCGTCGGTTTCACCAAATGAGACACATGTCTCTAGAAATAGCATCTTTTTTGTATTCTGACTAAGGTACTCTAAAGCTTTTTTAGGTGAATTTAAATGATACAGAAGACCATAACAATGAATCACATCAAATGGAGAACTCTCAATATTAGAAGGAGATTCCATATCAAGAAAATGAACGCGATACCATGGATAGCGTTTTCTTAAATAGTAAAGATTTTCATCGCGTACTTCTGTGATAGTTACACTGCAACCTCTATCAATATAGTAATGTGAATGATCGCCTATACCAGCACCAACTTCTAGTACTGACATTCCTGCAACTGGAATTCTTAAACTCGCCAAGTGTTCAAGTCGTCGTGCATTATGGTGAAGGTAATGATTTGCATGGAATTCGGTAACAGGATCATAGCCAATATTTACCCCCAGTCTCCTGACAACATTTTTTGTATTTGCCTTGACTTTGCCGAGCAAGATCTTTTTTTCTGTAGTAGGGTCATAACCAATGCCGAGTCCCAATTTCTTGATAATGACATTTTTTACCTTTGCCTTGACTTTGCCAAACACGATCATTTTCTCCGTTTTGCTTGAACCTAACTACATTAGGACTTATACAAAATGCTTTGTTTTATGCCAATAGCAATTAATTAATTGCCGCCATGTCCCATTATTTTGCGTAAATCTTAAATATAATATATTATCCTGTAAGTTAAAGTATAAATACCTTTACAGAATTGCCAAGGATGGGCAAAAATGAGGTTTTAATGATGAGACCAAAAGAGAAAGTACGACCAATATGATTTTCCAATAAGAGTAGAATCTACCGCGTCAGCTAAATCTTTCGGATCTGAATCCAAGACACCAAAACGATCCGTCAGCGAGTTTTAACTCGCCTTAGTCGTGAGATCTTTGCATATACTCCTTGTTTTTGGCTCAATCGTCATTCCCTCAATCTTTTACAGTTTGAAGTCGGATTTTCTGAGTTGCACATCACTCTATCTTATTCTTTTTAAATATCCATCTGGTGCAACTGTAATCAACAACTTGTGTTCAATACTTTTGTCGATCTCAAACTCTGGATGAGACTTGAGGTATTCCCAAACTGCTGTTTTAGGATTGTTGCCTACTCCCCAAGGGCGATCGCTAAACATATCATCAGGTAAATCTTCGATCGCAGTGTCAAACACAACACAATAACTACCAACTGAGACTAATGGTGCATATGCTTCTAACTCTGCAAGTACATGATCATGAGTGTGGTTACTGTCTAAAAAAATCAAGATTTTTTGTTTTCCTGTTGCTTTTGCTTTGACTTGTCCAATAATTTCAGGAGCAATACTAGATCCTTGAATCATCGAAATGCGTTTAAACATTGGATGTCCTTCTATCGCCTCACGGTTGTGAGCACGAATATCAATATCTAATCCTAATACCTCAGCATCCTGTGAACCTCCACAGATGGCGATCAGCTCTAACATTGATGCAGAAAAAATTAACGATCCACCATGGGCAATGCCTGTTTCTATGATTAAGTCAGGTTGAATTGACCATATCAGTTCCTGAATAGCAATCATATCTTGCGGATACTGAATGATAGGTCTTCCTAGCCATGAAAAATTATAGGAATACTTTAGGGGGACTGAAGTTTTCAGAAAAGCATCGGCTGCATTATACAACTCAACATTATTGGAGATTTCGATTGCTGTAGAAGAATAATTCATAAGAATAATCTATAGATATATTTTATTTTTGTTTGCAGTAGGTTTTACTTAACGTGTATTAACCGTTTGTAATAGTACCTTTACAATCTCTTCAACTTGACGCACGCAGTCATTCACTTTTTCCATCTTGTTCATCAAACCAAATTGTTGGATCTTTTGCTGATATTCTGGTTTCATGATTCTTTTATATAGATTACCATTTTTGATTGATAAACAACTATGACTATACTTAATATGATTACTAGCTATATTTTCCAAATACTGTAGGACAACCTTAATGTGATAAGGCGTTTTCGGAATAACTATTTCATCCTCCAAACTACCCCAGCTGTGTTCTATAGCAACTCTTGGTTGATCATGCGTATCTGAAGACAAATTAGAGTATTTATGATAAAAATCGCAACTTAGATTATGTACATTTTCTTCATATCCAGACATCCTCAAAGCAGACTCAATAACCTGTAACGATATCGGATCAATCCAATCAAAATTCGTATGTGCGGTAGAATTCCAAAATTTCTGATAGTCTAGCAAAAGGGACTGGTTAGCACTATTATCAATAAATTTTCGACTCCAAGTATCTATACTATCAGCCATTTGAAAATAGATATTTTCACTATATATTTTTCGTAGATCTGCGGCATTTTCTTCAATAGAATTAACCAGTTCTTGGTTGAATTTTACAAATCCCAAATCCTCAACAAATCTAAAGCTATCAGAATTATTAAAGTGGGTGTTATCTTTATCAGAACTATGTATGAATTTTTTAATAGACTTTATCTCTTTTTCTTTCTGCAATAAGAAGCTTGCCCTTTCAATATTTATAAAAGCAGAATTTTGGTTTCCGTAATTTGAAAGGAATAGATTGTTAACTATCCAAAACTTGCAGGCTTCTATGCAATCCCATGTCATACGGCTACTAATCATAGATAGCCATGAATAAACATCTGCATTCCAGTTAATTACTTTTACTTTGTCTAAGAAATCAGGTTTATCAGAATCAGATAAAACAAAATTTGCTCCCCAAAATCCAAAATAGCTAAAACCCTCAGTATTAATATCCATGCAATCAAAAAAGGTTTGGCAATAATGGATAATACAGTTTAGGGTATCTTTATCTTTACCTAAACTATCGACAAACATTTTCTTGTGAAGCGATAAATTATATTTTTGCTTAATTTGTAAACTCATGTGCTTGGTCAACCCAGACCAGCATCTGCCATCTTTGGTATACTGATGCCTGTTTAAACTCATAAATATTTCTTCATGAGTAAAATCATTATAGTCATGATAGCGGTATAAACACGAATTGAATTGAATAAAATTTTGCCCAGGTAGAAATAGAACTTCAGGGAACTTAGCTATTTCGGATGCTAAAACTTCAACTCCAGTTAAACCAATGGTATTTATTACTAGTAGCTTTTTCATTCCAATTTACTTCTCTATAAAATACAATAGTGGTTGTAGGGATCAATAGTAAACTTTTCTATTTTAAGATTACGCAAACCTAAGACTTCATCGACAGCTAATGTCTCACCTGGAAAAGATTGCGTGTTGCCATTAAAAACTATAATTGAACCTTTTGGCATACGAGGCAAAAATGTTTCAAGAGCCACTTTAGTCGGGGTATATATGCCTAGATCCATATACAGCAGGCTAACAACTAAATGAGGATTGTTTTTTAAATATTCAGGAGCCGTCTTAATTATATCTCCCTTCACTAGTTCAATTTTAGGAATATGAGACAGAGGTCTATTGGAGTCAAAAAGTTCAATTGCTAGTTGCAACTCTTCGAGCGATGATCCAGCTAATCCGCCAGCCGACAAATGGGAAGAAGTTCCTGTTGATAGGTCTTTTTCATCAATTGACTCAAATCCTCCAAATGTATCAAATCCAATAATCTTTCTGGTGTGATTTACTGGCTCAAGTATTGTCGACAGCTGGGCATAGGTAAAAAGCCCTGCCCCATTGAGAACACCACATTCAATAACTGACCCATTAACATGTAGGATTTTACGAAAAATTTCTTGTCTAACTAGAAATCTCGCAAGAGCCATTCTGGAGACAAATTTAGTAAAGGCATCGATCTTATCAATTGTTGATCCTGAAGAAGCTAGAAAAACCTTTTCAGTTAGATCCATTTGAGTTAAATCTTTATTTGACTGATACTTAGGTTCCCGAAACATTAATAATACTCTCCAACTATTTTTATGTTCAACAGCAGTGTCAGTTTAGTGCTTGAGGATGTTCTATTCTCGCAAAAAAAGGCTTCAGAATACATTGTTACCCTCACTGTGTGTGGGGTTATTCATTGCCTATAGGACACAGTAAGATATGTAAGGATCAATGGTAAACCTTTCTATTTTAAGATTACGCAGACCTAAGACTTCATCGACAGCTAATGTCTCACCTGGAAAAGATTGTGTATTTAGTTCGTCAAAAACTATAATTGCCCCCTTTGGCATACGAGGTAAAAATGTTTCAAGAGCCACTTTAGTCGGTGAATATATATCTAGATCCAGATATAGTAGACTAACAACTAAATGAGGATTGTTTTTTAAATATTCAGGAGCCGTCTTAATTATATCTCCCTTCACTAGTTCAATTTTAGGGATATGAGACAGAGGTCTATTGGAGTCAAAAAGTTCAATTGCTAGTTGCAACTCTTCGAGCGATGATCCAGCTAATCCGCCAGCCGACAAATGGGAAGAAGTTCCTGTTGATAGGTCTTTTTCATTAATTGACTCAAATCCTCCAAATGTATCAAATCCAATAATCTTTCTGGTGTGATTTACTGGTTCAAATATTGCTGATAAATGGGCATAGGTAAAAAGCCCTGCCCCATTGAGAACACCACATTCAATTATCGAGCCGTTAACAGTCAGGATTTTGTGAAAGATCTCTTGCCTAACTAAAAATTTTGCAAGCGTCCTTCGGGAGACAAATTTAGTGAAAGCATCGATTTTATCAATCGTTGATCCTGAAGAAGCCAGAAAAACCTTTTCAGTTAAATCCATTTGAGCCAAATCTTTGTCTGACTGATATTTTGGTTCACGAAACATTGATAATCCTGTGCATTCACTAACTACAACTATTTGGAAGGGAATCGACTTCTTCAATTAAAACATTGTCTGAATTCACACTAAAGTCGAACCCGAAAGTACTAAACTTTACACAAACTTTTTGTAAAGATTTTTTAATATGTATAAGATAAAGTCTTGATCCGATATCAGCATATCATGATAACTAGGTAAATTAATTGACCTTTCTGGCACATTCTGAGCCCACTTGTTTTGGCTTTGAGTTTGGAACATCGGCAAGCTAGATAAAGGATGAAAGAATACCCTTGCATCTATATTTTTAGATTGTAAAGATGTTTGCAATTCCTCACGAGTAATTCCTATTTCTTTGTCAAAAACAATAGTAGGCATCCAAGCACCGTTTATTGTTCCTTCTGGTTCAGGATTTATAGATACCCCCTTCAAAAACTGTAAATTTTCCCGATAGTATTTTAAAATTTCACGCTTACGGTTGATTAATTCATCAATTCGTTCCATTTGAGCGCAACCGATCGCTGCTTGAATGTTAGACATTTTATACTTAAAGCCAACCATATCTGCCCAAAATTGTTTGGTTTGCCCTCTAGCACGCCCATGATTGGAAAGTGTTAGCACAGTTTCATAGAGGTCAGCATCATTGGTAACAAACATCCCCCCTTCACCAGTAGTCAGTGTTTTAGTCCCATGAAAAGAAAAACTACCAAACTTACCCATGCTGCCAGCCCGTTTACCCTGATATACTGAGCCGATTGCTTCAGCTGCATCCTCAATAATTGGGATACCATATTTTTTCCCAATAGCTAGCAAACGATCCATCTCACATAAGTTGCCGTATAAATGAACTGCAATAATTGCCTTGGTTCTTGGAGTAATAGCCGCCTCTGCTAAGTCAGGATCAATACACCAACTATCGGGCAAGATATCCACAAATACTGGCTTAGCCCCTAAATGAACTATAGGAGCAGCCGTTGCGATCCAGTTAGTATCAGCCATGATCACTTCGTCGTCTTCTCCAATACCTAAGGCTGCCATGCCCATATGCAAAGCACCTGTACAGCTTGAAGTAGCGATCGCATATTGAACATCTAAATGGGCTTTAAACGCTTCTTCAAAAAGATTTATGTATTCGTAACAGCGATCGCCCCAGCCGTTGCATGCAGCATCATTAGCATACTCAACTTCTAGCTCAGTAATTGATGGTTTAGTGTAATAAATGCGAGTTTTTGTCATATTTAATTAGTTAATCTCTAAATGCAGGACAAAAAACCTGAATATTTATCTATATCTCAGTATAGAAACCCAAAAACTTTCTTTATTGAGGGATTTAGGCTAATTTAACGTTCTATTTTTAATTTCTTGTCCAGTACTTAGGTTCGCCTCACATTTTTATCTTAATAGTTTCCCTTCAAAATCAACCCCTGTCCAGTAGGAAGAGAGATTGGAATTGGAATTCCCATCTCCAAGCAGGCTTTATCAATGGCATTTTTCTGATATGTGTGTCCAGTGTATCCATAATCATCTAGAAGAACCACACCTCCTATCAACATTAAAGGATAAAATTGTTTGAGAGAAGCAACCTCTGGGATAGAGTTGTTCATATCAATGTGAAGGAATGAGATGCGATCATTTTGCATTATTCTTTCTATAACGTCATCACTCAAAGTATTGGGTATTGATCCTTGGATTATAGTTGCTTTATTATTCTTTCCAGCAGTTGCCTCTATGTTATTTCTAACGATTTCTGCATTACCATTGTAAACTGATTTATAAGCTTCTTTTTTTTGCGAGATCGACATTCCCCAAGATTCTTCTTCTAGTGGATCGACAATGCTAGGATCAATTCCGCTAAAGGTATCGAAAAGCGTGAAGCTAGGAATGTCCGAGTACTTTTTTCCTAAGTATCGTAAAATTGAGATCGTCATCCATCCCTCTCCAACTCCGCATTCCACAAAATTTGGAGATAGAGAAAAAGAATATTCAGCCAACTTGATACCAATGTAATTACGCCAATACCAATAATAATCCTTTCCTATTAGTCTCATTGTATGATTGTATGCATCAAGAAATGCCTCGTCATTCATAAACGAAGAGTCATGAAACGAAGTTAGACCATCCGAAGAAAAGCTTGGCTTTGGAGTCTGTGCCTCTGGAGTTTGCGCTTCTGGAGTTTGTGCCTCTGGAGTCTGTGTCTCTGGAGTCTGTGCCTCTACAGGCTTTCTCATGACTATCAAGCCGAATTGACCAAATAGTGTTTTTACGAATATTTTAATTAATGATTTCAGATTTTGGGTAATAGCTTTCATAAAAAATTTGTTACAGGACAAAAAGTTGTGAAGAAGATTGCAAATGCGTTGCGTTACGAAGTGCTGAACGTGACTATAGATGACTACATCAAATATAAAAAGCCTGTGAAAGAGGTTAACATATTTTGCGAAGTAGCGGACTCCTGTTCGCTACTGGACGGCTAAAGTGAGATCGACCGACGTATTTGTGTCTTTTTTGGTCGTCATGAAATGGATGTTTCTTCAGCACCCATCCCTCATTAACTGTTCGGTGACATTTGTTCTCCTGATGTACTTATGGTCTCAAATAAAGGATACTGCTGATCTTTGATAGAAACAATTAAATCATTTCTTAAGAGCCAATCAACAGCTAATGTCGGATCATTCCATCTAATCCCTTTTGCTGATTCTGGATGATAAAAATCAGACATTTGATAAAACACCTCGGTGTTATTTTCTAAGGTTTGAAACCCATGTGCAAAACCTTCAGGAATATATAAAGCTTTACGATTTTCAGCACTTAGTTCTATAGATAGCCATGACTTAAAAGTAGAAGAATCGGGACGAATATCAATGATTACATCATAGATTGAACCCCTAGTACATCTAACTAATTTTGCTTCCTCGTGAGGTTTTGCTTGATAGTGCATTCCCCGTAGAGTTCCTTTATTAGTATTAAAAGAAATATTACACTGCACTAGGTTAGGGTTTAACCCGCGATCGCTAAATTCCTGCTGACACCAAGATCGTGCAAAAAAACCGCGATTATCAGAGATTGGTTCGATTTCGATCACATAAGCTCCTTTGAGCTTAGTTTCTATAAACTTCATCCCAACACCTCTACCTCTGGAATTGGCACGATAAACTTGCCACCCCACTCACGAATATAGGATAGTTGTGAGCAAATCTCATCCTTGAGGTTCCAAGGCAATATGAGTACATAATCGGGTTTTGTCTCTGTAATCTTGTTAGGAGAGTAGATCGGAATATGCGTTCCTGGCAAGAATAATCCTTGTTTGTAAGGACTGCGATCGCATGTGTATTCAAGTAAATCTGTACGAATACCACAATAATTCAGCAGAGTATTGCCCTTAGCTGGAGCGCCATAACCAACAATAGTTTTACCATTGTTTTTGAGTTCAATTAGAAAGCTGAGTAACTTGCGTTTAGTGGACATTACTTGATTACTAAACTGAAGATAAGTATCAACTTTGTCTAATCCAGCTTGATGCTCTTTTTGTTTTATTAATCTAACGCGATCGCTAACTATAAATTTTTGATTGTGTTCATGCATACCGTATATACGCAATGAGCCACCATGAGTAGATAGTTCTTCAACATCAAACAAAGTTAAACCATGACAAGCAAATATTTTTTCTACAGTGGTAAAAGACAAATAGGAAAAATGTTCATGGTAAATAGTATCAAACTGATTTTGGTTAATTAATTGCCATAAATGAGGAAACTCCATGGTTAGGACTCCCTCAGGCTTCAAAATGATTTTCATTCCTGCCACAAAATCATTAATGTCAGGAACATGAGCTAAGACATTATTGCCTAGCAATAAATCAGAGGATTTTCCAAGATCAAATAATTCTTGTGCAGTTTGTACCCCAAAAAATTTAACCAGCGTAGGGATACCTTTAGACTCAGCAACCTGAGAGACATTGGCGGCTGGTTCGATTCCCAAAACAGGAATGTTTTGTTCTTTGAAAAACTGTAAAAGATAACCATCGTTACTAGCTATTTCAATGACTAGACTAGATTTATTAAGGCTAAATCTGTCAATCATCAAATCGGTGTACTTTTTAGCATGATTCAACCAGCTATCTGAATAGGAAGAAAAATAAGCATAATCACTAAAAATATGATCAGGAGATTCAAATTCTTCTAGCTGTACTAGTAGACATTGTTCACAGACATAGGTATGAAGAGGGTAAAACTTCTCTGCTTGGTTTAGCTGATCTAATTTTAAATAGGAGTTAGATAAAGGCGACATACCTAAATCAACAAATGTATGTTGTAAACTAGCTTTGCAAAATCGACATTTTCCTTGGGTCATAACTATTTAATATTTTTTGAAATTTGGATTTCCTTAAAATTATTTAAGGCTAAATTGATTAATTTGATGAGCAGTAATATCTCTCATATTTGCTCCAGACTGCAAAGACTTTGTCCACTCAATAACCCAAGCTAAGGCAGTTTTTACATCTAACTTTGGTTGCCATTTTAATTGACTACGTGCTTTAGAGCAATCTAGCCTCAAATAGTTAGCCTCATGGGGCTGTAATGAAGTTTCTTGAACCCAATCTGCTTCTTTACCCCACAGATTTGCCATCTGCTCAACAATCCAGCCAACGGTCTGAGCATCAGATTCATTCGGTCCAAAATTCCAAGCACCTCCGTAACTTACGCCATCATTATATAGATGCTCTGCTAAGGTAAGGTAGCCAGATAAAGGTTCAAGCACATGTTGCCAAGGACGTACTGCATGGGGATAGCGGATAACTACTTTCTGTCCAGTCTGCCAAGCTTTGAGAATATCAGGAATCAAGCGATCGCTTGCCCAATCACCACCACCAATGACATTACCTGCGCGAGCTGTGGCAATACCAACTCCATGTTGTAAGTAGTCTTGAGGATGGAAGAAAGAATTACGATAAGCCGATGTTACCAACTCAGAGCAGCCTTTACTGTTACTGTAAGGGTCATAACCTCCTAGAGCCTCATGCTCTCGATATCCCCAAACCCATTCTCGATTTTCATAACATTTGTCTGAAGTTACGTTAACTAGGGCTTTTACCCCTCCTACTTGGCGCACTGCTTCCAGCACATTTACTGTACCCATAACATTAACAGCATAGGTTTCAGCAGGATTTTTGTAAGATTCACGTACTAAGGCTTGGGCTGCCATATGAATTACAATTTCAGGCTGATATTTTGTTAATGTTTTGACAAGATGATCTAAATCTCGAATATCACCAACTATCGAAGTCATGCGATCGCTTACTTGAGCTAAATCAAATAAACAAGGCTGTGTATGAGGTTGCAAACTATAGCCAACCACCTTAGCTCCTAAAATTTGTAGCCAAACTGATAGCCAACTACCTTTAAAGCCAGTGTGACCCGTCACTAAAACTTTTTTATCTTGCCAAAACTCTAAATTCATCACCATACTTTCCAAGGAGCGCTAGCATTTTCCCACAAGCTTTCCAAATAATTTTTATCTCTAAGAGTATCCATTGCTTGCCAAAAACCATAGTGATTAAAAGCAGATAATTCCTGTTTATGGGCAATCATTGGTAAAGTCTCTGACTCCCAACTGGTCTGATCGCCTTCTAATAAATCAAATACTTCTGGTTCCAAAACAAAATAACCTCCATTAATCCATCCACCATCCCCTTGAGGTTTCTCTTGAAAATTTAAGACCAAGCCTTGCTCTATATTGATATTTCCATAGCGTCCAGGGGGCTGAACTGCTGTAACCGTAGCTAGGAGTTTCTGTTTATGATGAAAAGAAATTAATTCTTTGATGTTGACATTACTTACCCCGTCACCATAGGTAAAACAGAAAGTTTCACTACCTACATAGTTTTTAACTCTTTGCAGCCTCCCACCCGTTTGAGTGGTTTCACCTGTATCTACTAAAGTCACACGCCAAGGTTCTGCTTTTTTTTGATGCACTTCCATTTGATTGGACTGCATGTCAAAAGTAATATCAGACATGTGTAAAAAATAATTAGCGAAATATTCCTTAATTACATAACCTTTATAGCCACAACAAATGATGAAATCATTGATTTCATAGGCTGAATAAGTTTTCATAATGTGCCATAAAATCGGTTTGCCACCAATCTCCACCATTGGCTTTGGTTTGAGGTGGGTTTCTTCACTTAACCGAGTCCCTAAACCACCAGCTAAAATTACGGCTTTCATTTAGATTTTTACCAATTTTTTGCTAATTACAAACTCTGCACTGCTTCCATTTGTTGGTCTAACATATGGCATTTCATTGCTAACAGCAAGAAGTCTGACTAAAAACTATGGATGAGAATACCATTCACAGAGTCCTCCTTTCTACATAATCTCAAGCTGAGAGTCATCGCCCACAAGAAATCTTAGAGCCTGTGGACGCTTAGGGGAAACTTTCATAGACACTCTTTGTCCGATCACACTATCGACGATGCGTTGATGGATACCTGTGATTTTGGTATCACTAAGGATAACGCTATGTTCAATATCGGTTTCGATGATCGTAACGCGATCGCTAATACTGGTATAGGGCCCAATGTAAGCATTTTCAAGATGGCAATTTTCGCCAATAATGACTGGTCCGCGAATTTTGCAACTAATAACTTGAGAGCCGATACCAATCGCTACGCGCCCACTAATACTACTGTCACTATCGATCTCTCCCAGATTCTGAGATTTTAATCTGGCATCAAGAACAATTTGATTAGCGGCAAGAATATCATCTTTTTTGCCTGTATCTAACCACCAGCCCTCTAGCTCGGATGCTGATACATTTTTGTGAGTATCAATTAGTTGTTGGATCGCATCAGTAATTTCTAGCTCACCTCTAGCCGATGGGGAGATTTGGGCGATCGCCTGATGAATTGTCTTTTTAAAGAAGTACACCCCAACTAAAGCCAAATTTGATTCAGGCTGTTTAGGTTTTTCGACTAATTTGATCACTTTGCCCTCAGCATCAACTGTTGCCACGCCAAAAGCACTAGGATCAGCGACTTGGCGTAATAAAATCAAAGCATCTAGCTGTTTTTGGTTAAAACTGGTCAAAAAAGTATCTAACTGCGATTCGATCAGGTTGTCACCAAGGAACATGATGAAGGAGTCTTCACCAAGAAATGACTGGGCAATCTTGACAGCATGGGCTAAGCCTGCGGGTTGATCTTGCAGAATATAGGTAATATTTGCACTGAAGTGATCGCCATTACCTGTTTTGCTTTTGACTTCATCGCCAGTTTCGGGACTGATGACAATACCGATATCGGTAATACCTGCGGCGACAATACTTTCAATGCAATACCAAAGAATTGGTTTATTGGCGACGGGTACTAGTTGTTTTGCCCCTGTATAGGTAAGAGGGCGCAACCTTGTGCCTTTGCCACCAGAGAGAATTAGAGCTTTCATAGTTTTGAATAATAGAGCCTAGTGAGGATTTGAGTAATCCATAAATCATTTTAAAAGAGGCGCGAAGCGCCTCTTTTAAAATGATTTATGTTTTTTTATCTAGCTTGAATATAGGCTGCAAGTGCTTCTTGCCAAGGGCGCATCTGAAAATTAGTAATTTTGGGCAACTGATCACTAATTAATGCTGAGTTCATCGGTCTGGTTGCTTTAGTAGGAAAATCCAAAGCAGGAATAGCTTCAACGGGATACTGGATACTAGCAAGACTAAGCGCTGCACTAGCAAATTCATGCCATGAACAACTCCCTGAATTAGCACCATGAATCAGCCCTGTTGCACCTTCTTGTAAAAGTACATCTAGCAATCTAGCTGCATCATAGGTATAGGTAGGCGACATAAATATGTCATTAACTACCTTGATTGGATCGCCAGCTTTGGCTTTTTTAATCATTGTTTCGACGAAATTACCACCCTTACCGCTTGCCCCAGCTTTACCGAAAACACTGGAGATTCGCACAATTAGCGATCGCGCAGTGGTTTGTTGGACTAGATATTCTCCTGTGAGCTTTGATGTACCGTAAATATTAATGGGGTTAGGAATGTCGGACTCAGTGTAAGGAGATTGGCGATCGCCACGAAACACATAATCCGTACTGATGTAAACACAGAGAGCGCCAATATCACGACAGGTTCGAGCCACATTTAACGCACCGATCGCATTGACATTAAAGGCTGTGTCCACTTCTTGCTCACAGTCATCGACACGCACATAGGCGGCACTATTGATCACCACATCAAATTTCTGGCGGGTTAAGACTTGATCAACAATGTCAGCCTGTCTAATGTCAATGTCAGATCGTGTTAGAGCCGTCAGTTGATAGCGATCGCACTGCGAAAAGTGACTATTAATATCTGAGCCTAACTGTCCATTTGCTCCAATCAGAGCCACTTTGAGAGGTTGACTCATCGGGCATACCACTGGTTGTAATGCTCTTGGAATACTTTCTTATCCTTGACTGCTTGCCACCAGTCTGAGTTTTGTTTGTACCAAGCCACGGTTTGAGCCATGCCACGCTGAAAGTCCCATTGACGCTGCCAGCCTAATGCTTCAGTTGCACTAGGATCGACAGAATAGCGGTAGTCATGTCCAGGGCGATCGCTGACAGATTGCATTAAGGATTCGGGGCGATTGAGCAACCCTAAAATAGTTTTAGCAACCTCGATACCGTTAATTTCCATTCGCGCACCAAGATTATAGGCTTTACCCCTTGTACCTGCGTGCAGCACTGTGTCAATGCCTGAGCAATGATCTTCGACATAGAGATAATCACGGACAGCCGAACCATCACCATAAATAGGCAAGGATTTTGACTCTAGGGCATTGGTGATGAAGAGAGGAATAATTTTTTCAGGATATTGATATAGCCCGTAAGTATTCGAGCCACGGGTAATCACCACCTCTAAACCATAGCTAATGCCATAGGAGAAGACTAGATGCTCGGCTCCTGCTTTAGATGCAGCATAGGGACTACGCGGTGACAGGGTATCTGACTCTAGGGAATGGCGATCGCTACCGACGAGATCTCCATAAACTTCATCGGTAGAAACATGGAGAAAGCGTTTGATTTGATATTTTCTTGCCGCTTCCAATAATAGTAATGTACCTTCGATATTGGTGCGGATGAAGGGGAGTGGATCTCTCAGACTGCGATCAACATGGCTTTCGGCAGCAAAATTGAGAATTGCGTCAACTCCATTAACGGCTTTGTCCACATCTTCAGGATTGGCAATATCGCCTTGAATGAAAGTAATGCGATCGCTGACATCCTTAAGATTATCTAAATTACCCGCATAGGTGAGCTTATCTAAAACCACAATCTCCCATGTGGGGTGATGCTCGAGTGCATAATGCACATAATTAGAGCCAATAAATCCTGCTCCACCCGTAACAAGTATTTTTTGAAATTTTTCGACTGGACTCATGCAAATAACTCCGCTTCTTTTAATAATTTACCAACAGCATCTTTAGCAGACACAATTGGTTGTCCTTTGAGTTGCCATGTGATCGCTAACTCAGGATCATTCCACAATAAACAGCGCTCTTCACTGGGAGCGTAGTAATCCGTCGTTTTATAGGCTACTTCGGCAACATCAGACAATACAGTAAAGCCGTGAGCAAATCCTACAGGAATCCATAGCTGCTGATAGTTTTCCGCACTAAGAATATAACTTACCGATTTACCAAATGTTGGTGAACCTTGTCGCAAATCTACGGCAACATCTTGAATTATTCCTAATAAAACCCTCACCAATTTGCCTTGAGGCTTACCAATTTGGTAATGCAATCCCCGTAACACATTTTTTTGCGATCGCGAATGATTGTCTTGGACAAAGGTGAGATCTAAACCTGTTTTTTCGACAAAAATTTGATGGTTGTATGACTCATAAAAAAAACCTCGCTCATCACCAAATACCCTAGGTGTAATTAGTAAAACATCAGGAATTGCTGTGATTTCAACTTTCATGCAAATACTGCGTAACATTAACCCAAAAATTATGTCTTAAAATCACCAATTTAAAATTACCAATTGACTGCACTAAGCCCCACGTCACTTACACTTAATATAGCAACGCAAGAGATAGCTAATCAAAACCCAAAAGATGAGTGGCGGCGCGAAGCGCTGCCACTCATCTTTTGGGTTTTATATCCTAAGCAAAACTTACATTGCTATACCAAAACATAAAATGGCTAACCATTTTACGTTTTGAAAACTATTACTGCGTTTAGTTTTTAATCCATAAAAGTGTCGGCACACTTTTATGGATTGGTATTACAGCACTTTACACTCAAGATCAAACCAAGAGCATTTTTGAAAGCTTTGCAAAGCAAAGCTTTCAAAAATGCTCTTGAGGTTCGCTTCATCGGGAATTGCTGTAGAGTTATAATCCTTTTTGCGATCGCTTAGGAGAAACACTGTGTCAGAAATGTTGTGGTCAGTGGTTGTACCCACTTATAACCGACTACCAATTTTGCAAAAATGTCTAGCAGCGTTGGAAAAACAGACCATAACCCAACCTTACGAAATTCTGGTGATAGATGATGGATCAACCGATGGTACGGTAGAGTTTTTGAGAGCTAATAGTGATCAATATCCACACTTGCGCCTATTAACCCAAGACCATGCCGCTGCCGCCACAGCCCGCAATTATGGCATTGACTCAGCCAAAGGTAAATACATTGCCTTTGTCGATAGCGATATCACGGTCAATCCTGAATATCTCCAAGCCCATACCGAAACCCTAGCTCAAGGCGAAAAAGTCTATAGTTATGGCAGGATCATCGACACTAGCAATTTGGAAGCACCTGATTCTGAGCCTGTCTCCGCAGTGCCATATTTTACTGCTGCTATTTTTGATACTTGTAATTTAGCGATCGCCCGTAAATGGCTGTTAGAAGCAGGAAAATTTGATACGGGCTTTTTCCAATATGGTTGGGAAGATTTTGAGCTAGGAATGCGCGTTAAAAAATTAGGTCTAAAACGATTGACCTGTGCAGGGGCGATCGCTTTCCATTACCACGCTAAATTCTCCATTGATAAAATGCCTCGATTGCTTGATTTAGAAGAACAACGCGGTCGAATGAGCATTATTTTTTATCAAAAGCATCCAACATGGGAAGTCAAGTTAATGATTCAAAAAACTTGGCTACATCTGGCTCTATGGTGGATTCTCACCCTTGGTGGTACGCTTAATGATCGCACGCTTAAGCCTCTGTTAACATGGCTATGCGATCAAGGTAAATCAGAAATTGCGATGGAGATTTTTCGGATTTATATGAACTGGTACACCGTGATTTGGATGTATCGCAATTGGGATAAAGAAAGTAAGTTACTCTTCAATAACTGAGAATTGGCGGCGCAAAGCGCTGCCAATTCTCAGTTATTAGTTGAATGGAAATGATTATAAATATGCTGAGCTAACTTCTTGCCGATACCATCGGTTTCAGCAATCTGTTCGACCGTTGCCTGACGAATATAATCAACGGAATGGAATTTCTCCAGCAGAATCTTTTGGCGATGATGTCCTAAACCTGAAATTTGATCGAGGTGCGATCGCTGCATTCTTTGACTGCGTTTCTTACGATGGAATGTAATCGCGAAACGGTGGGCTTCATCACGCAACCGCCGCAGCACCTGTACTCCTGCTCGTTCTGGATCGCCACTCACCAGAGGCTCTGACTGTTCAGGCAAAAAGATTTCCTCGCGTTTTTTGGCAAGGCTAATCACTGTTAGGCGATCTCGCAAACCCAACTTATCAATAATCTTCATCACCGATGAAAGTTGACCCTTGCCCCCATCGATCATGACGACATCGGGGAAATCACCATCACTCTTGCTCCCCTCTCCCTCAATGGGAGAGAAGTTGTGGGTGAGGGCTTCCATTTCAAACGTTACATACTTCCGAAACCTTCTAGCAATTACTTCTGCGAGGCTGGCAAAGTCATCGGAATGTCCAGTTTGAATATCAGGATTGCGGATTTTGTAATGACGATAATGTTGCTTAGCGGGAATGCCATCAATAAATACAACTTGGCTTGCCACGGCATCGGAGCCTTGAATATGCGAAATATCATAGCCTTCAATCCGATGTGGCAAGCTATCGAGATTAAGAATCTCTGCTAAGTCTTCTAATCCTTGCAAATTACGATCACTTTGCTTTTGAATTCTCGCTAACTCATACTGGGCATTACGTTCCACCATTTCGATTAGCTCTGCTTTGAGTTGACGCTGCGGTGTGGCGATCGCGACTTTTCGTCCCTTGCGATCGCTTAGCCATGCTTGCAAAATCTCTACTTCAGGAAGCTCCAATTGTGTGTGGACTTCGTTGGGAATTTCCACTGGATCGCAGTTTTGATAGTGAGCCTCTAAAGTACGCTGTAAAATTGCCTCTGGTGTATCACTCTGACTATCTGCCACAAAGGCTAATCGACCCACTAAACGCCCTGCCCTAATTTGAAATAGCTGAATACAGGTATGCTGCTCATCATGGGCAAGGGCGATCGCATCGCGAGAAACTGTATCATCTGGCAGAGAAACCTTTTGATTAGAGTTGAGGTTTTGCAAAACTTGGATGCGATCTCGTAGATCGGCAGCTTTCTCAAACTCCAAAGCTTCCGCCGCCGCTTCCATTTTCTCGGTAAAGGTTTCTACTAATTCACTAGATCGTCCCTGAAAAATCATCGCTACTTTTAACATTGTCTTGCGATAATCTTCTGGTGAAATGAGTTGCTGACATACCGCAGGACATAAGCCCATGTCATAGTTCAAGCAAGGGCGATCTTTAAACATCGGGATTGGTCTTTGTCGGAGTGGGAAAGCCCGTTTGATAATTCCTAAGGTTCGTTTGAGATTAAAGACATCGACATAGGGCCCGTAGTATTTATCCTTTGTGCCGCCCATCCTACGTTTGCGGGTAATAAAAATACGTGGATAGTCCTCTGACCAAGTAATACAAACGTAGGGATATTTCTTGTCGTCCTTGAGGAGAACGTTGTAATAGGGTTGATATTGCTTGATCAGGTTCGCTTCAAGGGCGAGGGCTTCGGCTTCAGAATCGGTAACGATGAATTCTATCTCATGCACCAACTGCACCATCATGGCGATGCGTGGCGATAAGTCTTGACTGCTGCGAAAGTACGATCGCACCCGATTGCGTAGAGCCTTCGATTTGCCGATATAAATTACGCCATCATGGCGATCGCGCATAAAGTAGACCCCTGCTTCTAGGGGGATTTCCTTTAATCTCGCCTGTAGTTTTTCAGGATTTTGTAGTAGCGGCTCAGTCATCATCCAATCATATCAAATCCTTATGATCTAGATACGCCCATCATCCAAGAATTAGTGGTGCGGCGCGAAGCGCCACTAATTCTTGGATGATGGGCGTATGTTTGGCGTTTTTTTTGAGACGAACACATCCAAATCTAAATACAGATGAGTTATTATTACGTTATTCGCTTTAGGTAATTAATTATGAAATGGGAAGAAGTTTGTGCGAATAAACAGCTACAAGATTTACCCTTCAAAATTGAATTAAATAAGTGGGGACAAATCATAATGAGTCCAGTAAAGATTAAACATTCTTTTCATCAAGGAAGAATTCAACGTTTATTAGAATCTTTATTAAGTAATGGGGAAGTAATGCCAGAATGTGCGATCGACACGACAGATGGGATTAAGGTTGCCGATGTTGTTTGGTGCTCGGAGGAAAGATTTGACAAAATTCAAGATGAAGTATCAGCTTCAATTGCACCAGAGATTTGTATAGAAGTTAAATCTATAGGCAATAGCTTGGGTGAAATGGAATTCAAAAAAAAGTTATATTTTGAAGCTCAAGCTCTTGAAGTATGGCTATGTAACGAACAAGGTCAAATAAGATTTTATAATGAACAAGGGGAGTTAGCTCAATCTTTGTTAGTCCCTAATTTCCCCAATCAGATTAAACGATAATTATTTTTTGGTTTTGGTAGTGATCTAGAGGTATAGCTGTAGCCATTCTTGTTAGGACATAAAACCCAAATAATGTGAGGCGGCGCTTCGCGCCGCCTCACATTATTTGGGTTTTGATTTGTCCTGATACAGGTGGCTATAGCTATAAGAATGGGCGGCGCGTAGCGCCGCCCATTCTTACCATTTGTTTTGATGAGAAATGTTTGAGGCAATCTCTTTGTGAATCGAAAGCGATGTTAGACGATCGCTTACTCATTGTCGGTTAAACTACTTAAAATATTCGATGTAATGAGTTTTTATAGTCAGACTCAATAACTTTTTATGGCTTCAGGCATATTATCGCTGCATAAATGGTTGAAACCAAAACGGCTAGCCATTTTTGAAGCTTGTTTGATTGGGGTATTGTCAGGCTTAGCCGCTGTACTGTTAAAACAGGGAATTGGTTTAATTGGTGGTTGGCGGATATATATTGCTAACGACTTACCCGCATGGTTTGCATTGCCGATCATTGGCTTGACTGGCGGATATCTTTCAGGATTTTTAATCGAACAATTTGCAAATGAAGCTTCAGGTAGCGGCATCCCCCAAGTGAAGGCAGCCCTGAGCTATGTGCCGATCGCTCTAAATTTGCGTGTTGCCATTGTTAAAATTGCCAGTACAATTTTGGCGCTCGGTTCAGGATTAGCACTCGGTCGTCAGGGGCCAACCGTACAGATTGGAGCCGCGATCGCAGGACAGGTGAGCCAATGGATTCCCACTTCTCCCGAATATCAACGCCAACTGATCGCCGCAGGAGCCGCCGCAGGACTTGCCGCAGGATTTAATGCCCCGATCGCAGGTGTATTATTTGTAATTGAAGAATTGCTCCATGATGTTTCTAGCTTGACTTTAGGAACAGCCATCCTAGCTTCTTTTATTGGCGGAGTTGTTTCTTTGATGTTGTCAGGGCAGAGCCTTGCCTCAGTGATCCCTACAATTCAATTTTCCGCCCAAGAGATTCCTTTTTTACTATTGCTAGGGCTACTGGTTGGATGGTTTGCCGCATTCTTTAATCACAGTGTCCTTGCGGTTACGAAATGGAATCGGAGCTTTTTTAAAGTTGGATTAGCATGGCGAATTGCGATCGCAGGTTGTTTGTCTGGGGTGGCGATCGCCATGTTACCCAGTGACTTTCGCGACAGTACAGGATTACAGATGTTTCTTGCCATGGGGCAATCTGAATGGCAACTTACCGCAGGAGCTTTTGCAGTAAGGTTTATCCTTACCCTTATTGCTTGTAGTGCCGAGACTTCTGGGGGATTATTTGTACCTAGCTTGATCCTAGGCTCAGCTCTGGGATCTTTAGTGGGGAACTTAGAACATTCACTGTTGGGGACAGGAACTCTCGCGACCTATGCACTATCGGGAATGGGAGCTTTTTTTGGAGCGGTTGCAAAAGTTCCCATTACCGCTTTTGTGATTGTCTTTGAAATCACACGAGATTTTAATATTATTCTGCCATTGATGATTACCAGCGTAGTTGCTTATCTTTGTACAGAAAAATATGCCCCTGGTTCTTTGTACACACATTTATTGGAACTAAAAGGCATTCATCTTGAAGCAGAAGCCGTTACTGATGGATTATGGGATGGACTGAGAGCCGTTGATGTGATGCAGCGACAGGTCGAAACCCTAAACAGTGAAATGCTGATCGATGAGGCGATGCAGGCTTTTGCGCGATCGCGCCATCGCGGCTTTCCTGTAGTCTCCCATGAACATCTAGTTGGTATTATCACCCAAATGGATTTGGTGAAAGCCCAAGAAAGCAAGGTGTCGGGAGATATGACGATTAGCCAAATTATGACCCCTCAACCAATTACGGTCAGTCCTGAAGAGCGCCTTACTCAGGTTCTATATTTGCTTTCCTACTACAAACTTTCGCGATTACCTGTCATTGATCGCAATAAACTTATCGGCATTATCACCCGCAGCGATATTTTACGCGCTCAGGCAAAACGATTACGCGGAGTCAGTTCCCAAATATCTAAACCATCCTATCTTGTCTACCAACAACGCGGAACAGCTACGGGCAAAGGCAGACTATTACTACCTTTGAGCAATCCTCAAACTGCGATGTATTTGATTGAAATTGCTCTAGCGATCGCCGCAAAACACAACTATGAAATCGAATGTCTGCATATCATTTCCATCTCACCGCATCTTGCTCCCTCAACTACTACGGTTGATTTGAATTCTAGTTTGGAACTATTTCAACAGATTACCGATGCTGCCAAGATTAGGCAAATATCACTGCATACCCAAGTGCGTGTAGCCCATGATGCTGGTCAGACAATTTTAGAAGTAGCTAGCGATCGTAAGATTGATTTGTTATTAATCGGTTGGCATGGCAAATCAAAATCTCCCGATCGCATATTTGGTGACACCGTAGATACGGTGGTGAAGCAGGCAAATTGTGATGTGATGCTGGTCAAATTTAGCGATCGCCTTCAAAAGGTTAATCCATTTAATCAAGAATTTAAGAAGCCCAATATTTCCTTCAATCGTTGGCTAATTCCGATTTCTGGGGGGCCAAACACCGAGAATGCATTGCTACTGCTCCCAAGTTTGATGTCACTTTCCCCTTATCCAGAAGTTTGTCTCTGCCAAATCTTTTCCCCTACTGACGAAAAACATAAAACGAGTCACTTAGAAAAATATGCCAATTCTTTATATAAGTCGCTCCATTTTTCCGTTGGCACAATTCCTATATGTTCTAAATCGATTGCCGATGCAATTCTCGATCTAGCAAATCAAGAAAGAAGTGATGTAATTATGTTGGGGGCAAGTCGTGAAGGAATTTTACAGCACGTTATGCATGGGAATATTCCCGAAGCGATCGCTAAAAACAGTAACAGAACAATTATTATTTTCCGCAAAGCGATGTGATAGATAGCGGCACTATCAATACCCAATAAGTGAGTGGCGGCGCTTTGCGCCGCCACTCACTTATTGGGTATTGTCAAATTTTGATTTGTCAGTTATATTACATCTCAGGTTGAATAAACCTTTGGTTTCAAGCCAAATCACACTTGATAATAAACATTTAGACAACAGGAGGTGATGCCCATGCAATCAGATAGTAGTAACGGTAAACGTGTGGGTCTTCAGGTTTCCGAGCTGTGTGCTGGAGCTGTTCTGTAAGGTATTTAGTTAATTATCTCTAGTTCGCTAGCCTAAATTTACTAGTAAACCTGAGATCCTTCCAGCAGTTGACTGTGACCTAAAGATCCTAAAGTATTCCGAAACAAAAAGACCTAGCCAATGGCTAGGTCTTTTTGTTTTATATCTGATGTTACGGGGAACTCAGATGATGAATCTCTTGCTGCTAGCATGACAGGGCAACCACGGGGGGATTGCCCCTACCCCAATAATTTAGATTTTGTAGGGGCTGCGCCCCCGTGCCAGCCCTAGACTTATATCCTACATTCCGCTCGTAATGGAAGGGTAAAATAATTACCGAAAATCAAAATCATCGAAAATCAAAAAAGAGGAGGTAAATATTAATACAGAGATGAAAGTATCGAATCTAGACCATCTAGGGATCGTGGCAGGGATGATCGACGAGATGGGAATCGTGGAGGAAATAAACATGAGAATCGGGAGAAGCTCAAGAGAAAAAGTAAGCGCAGGGGTAATCGTCAAAGCCATGCTACTGAATGGATTAGGATTTGTATCAGCTCCCCTGTATATGTTTGGGAAATTCTTTGAAGGAAAACCAACCAAGCACTTACTGGGGGAAGGGATAACAGCCGAACAAATCAACGATGACCGTATCGGCAATGTACTGGATGATCTA
>NZ_NDHW01000189.1 GCF_002251945.1 Pseudanabaena sp. SR411 | reverse complement strand
TCCAAGCATTGGTGCATCGTTTAGACAGTTTAACCTCTATGCAGCAGCAAGAGCAGAATCGTCTTGCCACGGCTGATCCTATTTTGGTCGAGGCAATTAATGCTCACATTGATTTTCTCAAAGATCAAATTGAGATGACCAAGAAATTGATTCGTCAGCACTTTGATCAACATCCCCATTTGAAATCTCAACGGGATTTGTTGACTTCTATTCCTGGTATTGCGGAACTGACTGCAACTGTATTACTTGCAGAAATTCGTGATATTTCGGCTTTTGATACTGCYGATCAATTAGCTGCTTTTGCTGGTTTAACTCCCCGTGAGTTCTCTTCTGGTTCTTCGATTCATGGCAAACCGCGCTTGTCAAAAATGGGTAATTCGCGTTTGCGTAAAGCTTTGTTTATGCCTGCGATTGTCGCTCGTCGTTATAATTCGCCGATTGCCTCTTTCTGCGCTCGCCTTACGGCTAAGGGTAAGTCCAAAATGTCTGTCATTGGTGCTGTCATGCACAAGCTATTGCGGCAGGTCTTTGGTGTTCTCAAGTCTCAGCGTTCTTTCGATCCTAATTTTGTCCAAATTCCCTCTTGACTTTTTGGTGCTTAAGACAGTATCTACAACCTGCAAACAAATATTTCCCCTTTTCCTCGTTTTATCCCAACATCATCAAGGCAAATTTCGGGTAAAAAAGGATAAATGGAATGTGCTTTTTTAGCAATTTTTGTGGAGAAATTAGCGATCGCGATCTTTCCCATCCTTGCCATATTCGGCTTCCAATCCTTAATCTTGCCTCGTCCACTTCTTAGAAATATTCGGCATTGCCAAATAACCCAGCTTGAAAGCAACCGTTTTGCTGCGCCTTTGCTTTCTTAAATGCTTTCTTAGGGTACTGCCATCATCTACTAACGCTATATAATAGAAGTGAAGAGATAATTAGGAATCTGCTGCGTAATTTTAGCCAAGGCTATTCTTAAGGAGGTGTTAGTTCTCCATGAAAGTACTTGATTTATTTGAAGATCGATATACTGCTGGTTTGCAATTAGCTGATCTGATTGTCAAAGCAAAACCTGCTAATCCGCTTGTTTATGGCATTCCACGAGGGGGAGTAGTCGTCGCCGCACCAATCGCACAGCGGCTGGGATGTCATCTAGATGTGGCGATCGCTAAGAAAATTGTACTTCCCACTAATCCTGAAACGGCTCTAGGTGCAGTGACTACTGACGGATATATGCTGGATATGGGAAAAGAATATTGCACACCTAGCGAATGGTCACATGCAGTGCAGAATGCCCGTGCCAAAGCAGATGGACTGCTTAATGCCTTTAATCCATTCCGTCCACATGTCGAGATTGCCGATACAACCGCGATCCTTGTCGATGATGGTATTGCTACAGGCGCAACGATCGCTGTTATCGCTGCTGCCATGAAAACCATGCCCTACAGAGAAATCTGGCTAGCTGTACCTGTTGCACCTCTGCGAATGCCTAGTGCGATCGTGTCCCATATCGATAAAATCATCCTGCTGGAACGTCCTGAAGTTTTTGTAAGCGTTAGCTACTTCTACAGGCATTTCCCTGAAGTGACGACCGCAGAAGCTTTATCCTATCTCCAATCTGCTAATCTCGAATTATCGGCATCCTAGGCTTCTCTCACTTCTTCTTGCGCCAGTAAATCAATAAATATGAGTGGCGGCGCGAAGCGCCGCCACTCATATTTATTGATTTGTCCTAGCTATCTCTTGCGTTGCTATAACTCTGCAATGCATCTCGTCTTTTGACTTCATGTTCAATAGTTAGCAAATACGAGGTAACTGCTCACCACTAAGCATACTCAAAATCCGATTAACTCCAATCTGACAACGCATAGATACAAGAGATTTACCGCGATCGCCAACCATCCCGATCGCTTGCATCTGCCCCCCAATTTCAGGAAATTTACAAGCAATCGCGATCGCTTTATCGACCTCTGATGCAGGGACAAACGCTACAAATCTACCTTCGTTTGCCACATAGAGCGGATCGAGTCCCAAAATTTCACAGACGGCTCGCACATCTTCGCGTACCCTGATCGCTGATTCTTCTAAGGTGATGTTTACATTGGCTGTACTTGCTAATTCATTCAGTGATGTTACTAAGCCGCCACGGGTTAAATCACGCATGGCATGAATTTCCACATCACCTTCTAGCCAAGCCATCACCAAATCAGCCAAAGCCATGCAATCACTCTGAATCTCTGACTCAAATTCCAACCCTTCTCTCGCTGCCATAATTGCAATCCCATGCCGACCAATATCACCATTTAAAAGAATTACATCTCCCTCTCGAATTGATTGCGGTGCAATCTCCAAATCTGTCGCGATCGCACCAATGCCTGATGTATTAATAAAAATGCCATCACCTTTACCGCGATCAACTACCTTGGTATCCCCTGTAATAATTTGGACACCTGCAACTTCCGCTGCTTGACGCATCGACTGCACCACACGCCACAGCATATCCATTGGCAGCCCTTCTTCCAAAATGAAACCTGCACTCAGATACATGGGTTTTGCCCCCATCATCGCCAAATCATTCACGGTTCCATTCACCGCCAAAGCGCCAATATCCCCCCCTGCAAAAAATAGTGGTTTCACCACGTAGGAATCAGTTGTGAAAGCTAATTTTTGGGATGATGTTTGCTGGGGGAGTAAAAAAGTAGCTGCATCCTGCTGAGCGCGATCGCCCATAGCAAAGGCTGGTGCAAATATCTCAGATATTAATTGGTGGGTTAATCTACCGCCGCCACCATGGGCTAACAAAATCTGTGGATATTGTTGGAGTGCGATCGGGCAGGATATTCTTTCTAGGGACATATTTTTTGCCAAGACAATTAGTAATACAAAAACACAAAATGGCTACGCCATTTTGTGTTTTTAAAACCCTTGCTGGGCTTGGGTTTCAATTCCCAAAAGAGAATGGCGGCGCAAAGCGCCGCCATTCTCTTTTGGGTTTTACAGCGCTTTGCGCTGTAGATATTATATTTAAAGCGTTTTCAATTGAAAGGGAATGTATTTGCCACCTAAACCTTCAACAATCGTGCGCGTATTGGCAATCAACATACCTGCATAGGTTTCAGCATCACTGCCCTTTGCGCCTAGACCATCAGCATAGAGTTCCTGTTCTGCCACCTTGACATTCGCTTCCCTAGCAACGGTGGTAATCAATTTAGGATTGATCGAAACTTCAGCAAAAATAGTCGGCACTTGACTGGATTTGATCACATTCACCAGGTCTTTAACTCTAGTTGGGGTGGGCTGTTCGTCAGTACTAATTCCATTCAAAGCACCTTCAACAGGTATCCCATAGGCTTGAGCGTAGTAACCCAGAGCATCATGGGTAGTGATCAACTTCCGTGAGCCTTCAGGAATTGTAGCAATTTGAGCCTTAATCCAAATATCGATCTGTTCTAGTTCGCTGACAAGTTTGGCAGTGTTTTTAGTATAGATTTCCGCCTGATCGGGACGTAGTGCTATCAGGCTCTTACTGATTGACTGAGCAATCTTGATACCATTTTGAGCATTATTCCAAACATGAGGATCGGCTTCCTTAGCGGCGGCTTTATCTTCTTTCTCATGATCGTGATCATCTCCATGACTATGCCCTTCTGTTGACATGAGAGGGCTAGGTACGGCGACTTCATTGACGGCTATTTTGGGGGCAGTATTAGAACTTGCTTTGATGAGTTTGATCAAGCTTGGCTCAAAGTCATAACCACCATAGATAACTAACTTGGCGGAGTCGATCGCTTTACGATCTTCAGGCTTAGGTTGATAAATATGGGGATCGGTTCCTGCCTCAATTAAACATTTGAGATTAATCGTATCCCCTGCAATTTGCCTTGCCAAACCACAGGCTACGGAGTTAGTTGCTACAACTAGGGGCAGTTCTGCAGTTTTGGCGGCTGGGGATGTAGTGGTTTGAGTTGCAGTAGGGCTACTTACGGGCTTATTAGCATCAGTAGTCATCGAGCAGGAAACAAGACTAGCCGCGATCGATATCAAAGCCGCACTAAAAGCTGAAGAAAGGCTCAAGCTTTTTTTGGTGAATAGCTTTGAGGTCAATTTTGCAGAATTTGGCACAGACATTTTTATGTTTTGTTAAAGAAAATGATAATCATTATCATAACATCTTTTAGGGTAATCAAAAATGAAATAAGTGAAGGTGGCGCATTGCGCCGCTTTTTTTTATGAACTACTAGTTGTGAGATTTAAAGCGATCGCCTCTTTAATTCGCTGAATCACAAAATCTTTCTCTAAATAAGAAAGCAAGCTTCCTGCTTTTGGCCCCCGCTCCTTATTTAGGAAAATGTAATAAACTGCGGCAAATGCACTCTTTTGAGATACTTCAATTTGCTTAGAAGTACTGAATAAAAGCGTTTGTAATTCTTCGCCTTCCCAGTTAACATCACCAGCGAGATTAGTTGCTAATGATTCAAGATAAGTAACTTGTTCGGCGGTGAGTGCTTTTGCTTTTTCAGGCATCGAGTCAAGATAAAGAACTAGTTTCTCTTCTTCATCGGCATAGTCTTGCAGCCATTTTTTGCCAACGCGGATGCGATCGCGGACTACTTCCCAGTCGCGATCGCTGAGTGGGTTCGCGCTTCTGGCGGCAATTTCAACTTCGAGATCGAGATGAGGGATTTGCAGCAGTGAAATCAGAGTGCTGAAATCAAAGGCTTGATAACCTGCAACTTGCTCATCGGTATTCAATTGCGAATAGACTAAAGGAACTAAATCCTCTAAAGCTTTTTCGTCTTTGTCTGTATCAGCCTGATATTTATCAATCAAAGTGTCGTAGTCACGGAATAAACGGGTAATTGTCTCGTAGTTCGGCGAGAAATTGATTACACTACGAGGCTGTGTCCGCAACATCAAGAAGCGTAGTAATTCGGGTGGTAAGAGATCGGCGATTTCCTTAGCGCTGGAACCGACACCTTTAGAAGAACTCATCTTGGTTCCATTCACCAAAATGAATTCGTAGGGAGCATGGGTGGGTGGATTCTTTTTGAGAACCTTGCGACAAATAGAGTTAGCCACATCGCGAGAACCACCTTTTTGGGAATGGTCTTTGCCAGCGAGTTCAATCGATACGCCGACGACTTCCCATTTAGCAACCCATTCTACTTTCCAAGGCAATTTACCATTGCCATCAAAGGGCGATACCCAGCCTGTATGACCGCAACCTTTGACATATTCCATTGCTTTAGGCTGGCAGGTGTAGAACACTTTGCCATCTTGGTAATCAGTGACAACGGTAGTTGCAATTTTGCCGCAGTTTTCGCAGATGGTTTGGAAGGGATACCAATTGGATGGGCGATCGGCTTTGCTGACTTCTTTGTAGGCTTCGCGCACCAGATGAGCGTTGTTCAAAAATAAATCAATATATTGATTCATCTTGCCTGAACGGTAGAGATCGCGTAGGTAATAGATTTCGGGGCGCACACCTAAATGCTCGAATACTTCGAGAAATTCGCCCATGAAGTATTTGGCGTAATCGGTAGCTGCTGACTCGTCAGGTGAAGGAACATTGCAGAGTGGCTGTCCTAGATAGGGCGCAAATTTGGCTTGATCTAAATAGTGGGGTACGGTGTCGAGCGCGTCATAGTCGTCAACGCCGTAGGTAAAAGTCACAGGTTTACCTGCGTGTTTGAGGGCGCGATAAATGGCATCGTGAATCACAACCCCTCGTAATGAGCCGACATGAACGCGCCCAGAGGGGGTTTTGGAATCGTTGACTATAATGCGATCGCCGCTTGCATCTGCTGCAAATTTATCCGCCCAAAACATAGTGGTAATTATCCGAAAGTCTTTCAAGAGTTAAGTTTGGCGTATGAACTTGCTGATCTAGACAATTTCGCGCCTTGTCTAGTCTAACAGGATTAAAAATTTTCTGCCCCCCATTTTTGGTAGTCCTGCAAAGGAAAGGATTTGAATGGGTATGGATAGGCTGCGCTGCGCGAAGCATATCCTCAACTTTTTAGGACTACCAAACAACTTAACTGAGAAACGCACTCTCTAGAATTACGCTTTTTTTAATTATAGAGATTGCTCACTATAGTATGATCCTCTCAGCCCACAGCGAATGATCGCGCCCAATCATAACTATGCGGATAGCCATATTTACCGAGACATTTCTGCCAAAAGTTGATGGCATCGTTACTCGTCTTAAATATACCGTTGAATATCTAGTCAAACTCGGTAATCAAGTATTGGTGTTTTCGCCCGACGGTGGACTTAAAGAATATTGTGGTGCGGAGATTTATGGAGTATCCGCCTTTGACTTCCCACTATATCCAGAACTAAAACTAGCCTTGCCGCGCCCTTCAATTGGTCATGCTCTAGAACATTTCAAACCTGATATTGTGCATATCGTTAATCCTGCAATTTTGGGAATGGCAGGACTGTACTATGCCAAATCGATGAACTATCCACTTATGGCTTCCTATCATACGCATTTACCCCAATATTTACAGCATTACGGTTTGGGCTTTTTAGAGGGTGTGATGTGGGAACTAGTCAAAAATACTCACAATCAAGCAGCTCTTAATCTTTGTACTTCAACAGCGATGATTGAAGAACTGCGATCGCATGGTGTCGAACGCCTCGATCTGTGGCAGCGTGGTGTAGATACGGTGCAGTTTCACCCCAAGTTTAAAAGTGCGGAAATGCGATCGCGCCTTACCCAAGGACATCCTGAAGACACTCTATTTCTTTATGTGGGCAGGCTTTCAGCAGAAAAGGAAATTCTGCAAATTTTGCCAGTACTCAATGCCATCCCCAATAGTCGCCTTGCCTTAGTTGGCAATGGACCCTATCGCCAAGAGTTAGAGAAAATTTTTGCAGGGACAAATACCAATTTTGTGGGTTATTTACATGGTGATGATCTTGCCTCTGCATTTGCTTCTAGCGATGCTTTTTTATTCCCATCGCGGACGGAAACTCTTGGCTTAGTCTTGCTCGAAGCGATGGCAGCAGGTTGTCCTGTGGTTGCGGCAAATTCAGGCGGTATTCCTGATATTGTCACCAACGGGATCAATGGTTATTTGTTCGAGACGAATGACAGCAATGGTTTGACTCTGGCAGCCCAAAATCTTTTGCAAAATCGCAATGAGTATATGTGCATCGAAGCACGTCTAGAAGCTGAAAAATGGGGTTGGGATGCAGCGACGCGACAGTTACAAAACTACTATAAGCAAACGATCGCAGCTTGCAAACCCGTTTTAAGTAATTAATGGCATACTCCCTCAAAAATTATTAATGCGGGCATAGCCCGCATTAATAATTTTTGAGGTTTGTTTTTAAAGAAGTATTGCGATCGCGTCCTAAAGCGGTATTCCTTCGCAGTACAATGGCGATCGCCATCATTATGTCATAAGTATAAATACTCTCTTGATTTCCCTTGAACTCGCTACCGAAATTTACCATCGCCCTTTACTTTCTCTAGTTTTTGAGGCTCAGACGATCCATCGCCAGTACCACCAAACCGATGCCGTCCAGATGTGTACGCTCTCAAACATTAAGTCAGGTCGTTGTCCTGAAGATTGTAAATATTGTCCTCAAAGCGCTCGCTATCCCACAGGAGTAGAGACTTATCCTCTATTGCCATTAGCCGAAGTGATCAGTCAAGCAGAAGAGGCAAAACAGCATGGTGCGACCAGATTTTGTATGGGGGCGGCTTGGCGCAATGCTCCTGAAGGGGAAGAGTTTGAGCGTGTGTTACAAATGGTCGAAGCCGTCGCAGGAATGGGAATGGAAGCCTGTGTAACTATGGGGATGTTGCGCCCAGAACAGGCTCAACGTCTAGCCAAAGCTGGATTAACTGCCTATAACCATAATCTTGATACTTCCGAAAGCTTCTATCCCGAAATTATTACAACTCGAACCTACCGCGATCGCCTCGAAACGATCCAGCATGTTTCAGAAGCAGGAATTCAAGTTTGTTGTGGTGGCATTGTCGGCATGGGTGAGACTGACAGCGATCGCATTGATCTTTTGCATACTCTCGCTAATCTCTCACCTCAACCAGAGTCAGTACCAATTAATGCTCTATCGGCGGTAGAAGGAACTCCCTTTGGCGATCTACCAGCGATCGATCCGCTCGTGCTAGTGCGGATGGTAGCCACCGCCAGAATCCTGATGCCTAAAGCTGTGGTAAGACTTTCCGCAGGACGCGATCGGCTCAGTGTCTCCGATCAAGCGCTCTGTTTCCTTGCAGGAGCAAATTCGATCTTCTCTAGTGAGAAATTACTCACGACAGCAAATCCAGACTGGCAAGATGATGCAGCAATGTTTGAGAGACTAGGTATCATGCCAAAAGAGTTAGTATAATTCTTTAAAGCTTGAAATTTTCATGATGAGGTGATTGGTGATTGGCTTACAAGACCGATTACCAATCACCAATTATACTGACAATATCTAGCAGCAAAGGTAAAGCTATGATCCACACTTTAGCTAAAGCAGAAAATCAATATCTCATTAAACGGGCTGTCACTTGGAAGCAGTTTAAAACCTTGCAATCCGCCTTTGATGAAATTGGTGGTGTGCGGATGGTTTATTGTGAGAGAGAACTAGAAATAATGGGTATTGGGCGGCTACATGAAATGATCTGTGCTTTGCTTGGATTGCTGCTAGGTCGGTACTTTATGCTAAAACGCATAAGGTTTGTGGCGACAGGAGCCTATACCCAAGAGTTGCAAGATGCTACAGAGTTTCAAGCCGATCTTTCTTACAATTTTGATATCGAAAAAGATATTTCCGATCTATGTATCGAGATTGTCGTCACAAGCGGTAGCACGAAAAAGTTGAGAAAATATCAATTGCTAGGAGTACCAGAAGTTTGGTTCTGGCAGAATGGCAAGATTAGCATTTATCGCTCAGAGAATAGCGGATATGTGGAAGTTAAAACTAGTGTCTGGTTACCTGATTTAGATATTGAACATTTAGAACAATGTTTGTTGATGGATTCGCAATTAGATGCTATGACCGCTTTTGAAGAAAAATATACTTAATACCAAACCACAAAATGGCGTAGCCATTTTGTGGTTTTAAAACCCTGACTGGATTTATAGCAAAGCAAGTTTTGCTTAGGACATAAAACCCAAGAATTGAGTGGCGGCGCTTCGCGCCGCCACTCAATTCTTGGGTTTTGGTTTGTACTAGTGGTCTCCAAATCCTCTTTCAAGACAAATTTGCATAATAAAAAATACTCCCTTTGGGAGCATTTTTTATTATGCAAATTCTGGTCTCCCCTGTGACATGAAATGCTTTTGTGAACTCATTTCAGGTTCTCCGTCATTAGGGACTCGCTGGATATAAGTTCCATCTGCCTTGAGATCCCAAGCTTGGCGATTGTCAGCAAGGATGATTTCGAGAATCTGCTTGAGTTCTTTAACTAGAGAGCCTTCCACAATAGGGGTAATCACCTCAACACGCGCATCAAGATTTCGTGGCATCCAGTCAGCACTGCCGATGTAGACCTCTTCTTCTCCTCCATTACTGAAGTAGAAGATGCGTGAATGTTCGAGAAAGCGCCCAATGACACTAATTACCCTGATGCGATCGCTTAAGCCCTTGACCTTGGGACGAATACAACAGATTCCCCGAATGATTAGATCAATATTCACCCCAACTTGTGAAGCCTCATATAAAGCTGAGATAATCTCAGGATCTACTAGTGAGTTCATCTTGGCAATGATATAGGAAGGATAGCCTTGCTTTTGATGTTCAATTTCGCGTTGAATTAACTTCAAAAACTTCTCTCGCATATTTACAGGAGCAACTAGCAATTTTCGATAATCACGCTGACGGGAATAACCCGTGAGATAGTTAAACAAATCCGTCAAATCTGCTCCCAAATCATCATTACAGCTAAAAATACCTAGATCACTGTAAAATCTCGCTGTTTTCGGGTTGTAATTGCCAGTACCGATATGGACATAACGCACTAGGCGATCGCCTTCTTGCCGCACCACTAGAGCCGTCTTAGTATGGGTTTTGAGGTTCTTTAACCCATAGACCACATGCACACCAGAATTCTCTAACTTCTTTGCCCAGAGAATGTTATTTGCCTCATCAAATCTTGCCTTTAGCTCAACCAATACTGCTACCTGCTTGCCATTCTCCGACGCTCTTACTAGCGCATGGACAATTGGCGAATCTCCAGAGGTTCGATATAGAGTCTGCTTAATTGCTAGAACGTCAGGATCATTCGCCGCCTCTTCGATAAATCGCTGTACTGTGGTTGTAAAGGACTGATAGGGATGATGAACCAGAAAATCACCCTCTTGAATAATTTCAAAAAAACTTTTCCCCTGCTCATATCCATCTTTCAATCGTGGGTGGGTGACCGATTTCCAAGGCTTATCTTGATGTTCTGGCATGGGCAGAAAAGCGAGCGACATCAGACCACCCAAACCAATTAGTCCAGGGATATCATATACATCAGCTTCCCTAATCCCCAATTGCTCAATTAACTCTTTACGAATTTCTGGCGGGATATCACGAGCAATTTCCATTCGCACGACTGGACCAAACTTCTGCTTGCGTAACTCTTCTTGTAAAGCCGAAATCAAGTCATCAGCTTCTTCTTCTTCGATGTCCAGTTCGGCATCACGGGTAATCCGAAATGGATAATAACTGAGAATCTCCATTCCCGGAAATAACGCATCAAGGTTATGGGCAATTACCTGTTCCAAAGGTACAAAGGTATGATCATCGGTCTCAGGGATTTTGACAAACCTTGGCAATACATTGGGTACTTTCACCCGCGCAAAGTTCTTTTCCTTCGTTTCGCGATCGCTTACAATCACGACTAAATTTAAACTCAGGTTAGAGATGTAAGGGAATGGATGGGCAGGATCGACGGCTAAAGGTGTGAGTACGGGAAATAACTTCTCTTGAAAATAGGTTTTGAGATAGCGCTGATGTTTCTTATCGATATCTTTGTAGTCTAAGAGTTTTACTCCATGACTGTGTAACTCTGGACGCAGGGTATTCTCAAAAAACTCATGTTGCATCGTGATCAATGGCACAAGCGCTTCCCGAATTACTTGCAACTGCTGTTCTGGACTCAGCCCATCATCGGAAATAATGTCCATCTGCTCCGCAAACTTTTTCTTCACCCTTGCAACTCTAACCATGAAAAACTCATCAAGGTTGGTACTAAAGATTGCGAAAAATTTAGCTCGTTCTAGTAGGGGTGTCCGCGAGTCAATGCCTTCACTTAGAACCCTTTTATTAAAGGCAACCCAGCTTAGTTCACGATTAAAAAAATACATGGAGCGATCGACGGGCTTTGCATCTCGCTTACCAATTGTCTCTGGATTCTCTGGCAAAGATTCTGAGATTTCTACCGATGCCATAGTCGTTTCGATTATGTCAACTTCTTCTGGAGAACTATCTACATCTTTCTTAACTAAATCTTTTTTTGTTCTGGTCATAGGAGCAAATCTATCATCTTGCGTAAAATCAGTTATCTACTAGATTACCGAAGTATAGGTCATTGCTATGTGAGCTTAAACACTTCTCCAAAATAACCCCAAATAAATAATCAAGGGTGATGCAAAGCATCACCCTTGATTATTTACGGATTCTCCAAGATATAGCAACACAAGAGATAGCTAGTACAAATCAAAAACCAAAAGATGAGTGGCAACGCTACGCGCCGCCACTCATCTTTTGGTTTTTATGTCCTAAGCAAAACTTACATTAATCATCAAAAAAAGAAGGTTCGCTTAGCGAACCTTCTTTAGTCTATTTACTTAAACTTGGTGAAGTCTGAGATTGTAGACTTGCCAGACGTTTATTATCGTGTTTATTAGCTAGTGCTGGAACCGCCTCTCGTAGAGTCGTTGCCAGTTGCGTCGTGGTCGAATCATAGATTTGAGTCACGATTTTAGGATAGAAACCGATACCAATAATTGGAACCAATAGACAAGCAATGATGAACACCTCACGAGGTTCAGCATCAACGAGATCTTGATGAGAAGTGAGTGCTTTATTTTCTTGACCATAGAAAATTTCGCGCAACATTGAAAGCAGATATACAGGCGTTAAGATCACACCCACTGCCATCAACAAGAGGGCAATCACTTTAAATGTGCCGCTATAAGCATCACTGGTGGCAAAACCGACAAAAATCATCACCTCGGCAACAAAACCACTCATCCCCGGTAAAGCCAAAGACGCAAGGGAGCAAGTGGTAAACATCGCAAAGATTTTTGGCATCTGCTGACCGACTCCACCCATCTCATCAAGGATCAAGGTATGCGTGCGATCGTAGGTTGCACCAACGAGGAAGAATAAGCTCGCGCCAATCAGTCCGTGGGAGATCATTTGCAACATTGCGCCACTCGTACCGAGATCGGTAAATGAAGCTAAACCGATCAGCACAAACCCCATATGCGAGATTGATGAATAGGCAATTTTGCGTTTGAGGCTGCGCTGAGCAAAAGACGTAAGCGCTGCGTAAATAATATTCACGATCCCTAAAATTACTAAGATCGGCGCAAAGTAAGCATGGGCTTCAGGTAACATGCCTGCATTCATTCGCATTAGCGCATAGCCACCCATTTTTAGCAAAATACCTGCAAGGAGCATATGCACGGGTGCGGTAGCTTCACCGTGGGCATCGGGTAGCCATGTATGCAAAGGAAAAATCGGTAACTTGACTCCGTAGGAAATCAAGAATGCACCGTAGGCTAGCAATTGGAAGGTGAGAGGATAGTTCTTATTAGCAAGAGCCGCCATATCAAAGGTGACTGTATCGCCATAGAATGCCATGGCAAGCCCAGCGACAAGGATAAAGAGTGAGCCGATCGCTGTGTAAAGAATAAACTTGGTGGCAGCATATAGTCGCTTATAGCCTCCCCAGATTGACAGTAATAGGTACACAGGAATTAGCTCTAGTTCCCATGTTAGGAAAAACAGCAGCATATCCTGTACAGCGAATACGGCAATCTGTGCGCCATACATTGAGAGCAATAAAAAATAAAATAAGCGTGGCTTCAGAGTGACGGGCCAAGCTGCCAAGGTTGCTAATGTGGTGATAAATCCAGTCAGCAAGACCAAAGGCATCGAAAGTCCATCAACGCCCACTGACCAATTTAGCCCCAGTTGCGGAACCCACGAATAACTCTCAACGAGTTGGAGGTTGGGGTTGCTGTAGTCATACTTTGTGCAGAAAGCATAGGCGATCGCCGCAAAGTCAATCAGTCCGACTACGAGCGCAAACCAACGAATGGTTTTGCCGTCACCTTTGTCTGGGACAAAGGCAACCACGAGGGACATAACTATGGGAAAGGCAATGATAAACGTGAGCCAAGGGAAGTTTTCGAGACTTAACATATTCAAAAGTAACCGTTGTAATTACCCACCCATTTTCTAGACAGTCATTTTACCTATGGTCACTTACCGACTCTGTAGTTGTTTATAGTTACTTAAACCTAGGCGATCACCATAAATTTAAGATTTCAGGCTGGGATCGTTATAGTGTAAGACTTCAAGAAATTTTTGTTGGTTTAAAATCTAGGTAAGAATTTGTGAAGGAAAGTTAACAAATAGAAACAATTATTTACATATACTTTATTTGCAAGCCCTAAGGTTTTGGGTTTCCAATTTTCTGCTAATCTCGAAAGTGAATAAATTATTTTTTTAATAGAGAGATTTTAGGCATGAAAGCACTTATACGCTTTTCTGTTTTATTAGTGGCGATCGCGTCAATTTGGACAACTGGCTTTTTAGGTTCTTTTGGCAGTAACTCTGCATTTGCCGAAGAATTACCTGCTACCAATTTTTACACACAAGATCTTAGCAAAATCGACCTGAACAACGCTAATATCAACACTTTCCGTCAAGTACGTGGTATGTATCCAACCTTAGGTCGAATCATCATTGAAAATGCGCCTTACAAATCGCTAAATGAGGTGCTAGAAATTGATGGTTTAAATGAATCACAAAAAGAACTGATCAAAGCAAATGCTGACAAGTTCACCCTTAAAAAGCCTGATGAGTCTATGGGGCGTGAGCGGATTAACAACGCTAACTACAGATTGTAAGTAAAGAGGCGCTTTGCGCCACAAATCAAAAAAAAGCAGCACTTAGTGCTGCTTTTTTTATTGTTGAAAATGTTGAAAATCATCGCGATCGCTATTGCACGGTATGTTGCTAAAATGTTACACATCGCAATAAAAAAATAAATTCAACCCAATTTTAGAAAAGTAGGTATAAATACATGGCTCTTTTCGGCTTATTTGGCAAGAAAGATAAAAAAGAGGATTCTGAAAGCACAGAATCGGCTTATTTTCTTGATGAAGATTCCGCCAAAACCTTTGGTAACATTGATTACATGCGGACACCTAAGGCTGTCAGAAAGACATTCCCAACTGTTAACGGTGTCAAAGGCGCTGAAATCACAGAAATCATATCAGCAACTGATAAAACTGAAGGCTCTGAAATTAATGTTTCTAACAGCAATGTTTCTGAATCAACTCCGCAATCTACATTTGAGCCAAAGATCAACACTCGCGTAGATTCGAGTATGGATATCTTTCTCAATATGGCAAAAGATATCAAAAAGAAATAAATCCATAAAAAAGAAGCAACGCATTGCGTTGCTTCTTTTTTATGGATTTCGGAAAACCGTCTAGATCTGATTTAGTACTAATAACCTATACACCGTAAACTATCCTAGTAAGTTGACCACATATTCAATAATTTTTAGAAGATGACGAAGCTCTCTAAAAAATCATTGAATATAGATTCAATCATGGCGTAAGGGTATTAGTATGGTGTTTAACTGGTTTCGGCGTAAGTTTGATGATGACAAAGATGCGAATAACCAATCTGTAGAGTCACCCCAAACTGAAGAAAAAACACCTGAATCTACACCTGTTGAAGATACTAGCCCGATCGCATCGCCAGCATCACAAGATTTATTAAATTGGGCAAAGGCTGCCTATGCCAATGTGCAGCAACAAGCCGAATCCTCTGAGCCAGAAATTACTGAGCCAGAAATTACTGAGCCTGAAGCTAAGGTTAGTGATTCAGAAATTACTGAACCAGAAACTACAGAGCCTGAAGTTAGAGTTAATGAGTCAGAAATTACTGAGCTTGAAGCTAAGGTTACTGAACCAGAAATTGCCGAGCCTGAAGTTCAGGTTGTTGAACCTACATTAGAAATTGTTGAATCGCAGCCCGAAATTGCTGAACCTATCGAGCCGATCGCATCTGAATCATCATTAGAATTACTAAACGCATCAACTACATTTGTCGAAACAGCGATCGCTGAACCCGTTATCTTAGAGGAAATTACTTCTGAGACTGAACCTGAGACTGTCCCTTTTTGGATGCAGTCCGAAAGCGATCGCCAAGCCCGTATTGCCGCTCTCGAAGCCACGGCGATCGTTGAGCCAGAGCCAGAAGTTAAACCTGTTGTTACTTCTAGACGCAAAGCCACCATCAAGTTTGATGATGATTTCATCTGGTCAGCCGAAGTCCTCGCCTCCCAAGGTCGTCGCCCCGAAGAAATTTCTGTTGAAGAGATCACATGGCTGAATCGGTTACGACAAGGCTTAGATAAAACTCGATTATCGTTGGTTAATCAACTAAAGGCGATCGTCGGACAAGGTCCTCTCAGTGCCGATTCTGTTGATGATATTGAGGCTTTGCTCTTACAAGCCGATGTTGGCGTTAAGGCAACCGATCAAATTATTGCCAAGCTCCAAGACAAACTCCGCAAAGAAGTTTTGCCACCAGAAGAAGCGATCGCCTATCTCAAGCAAATTTTGCGCGAGATGCTTGATGTATCAGCACAGAAAGGCGGCGAACCGATCCCTATGTTGATTCCCGAAAAGAATCAACTAAATATTTGGTTGATCACTGGCGTAAATGGTGCTGGTAAGACGACGACGATCGGTAAACTGTCGCATCTCAGTGTGAAATCTGGTTATAAAACCCTGATTGCTGCTGCCGATACTTTCCGCGCTGCTGCGGTTGAGCAGGTCAAGAGTTGGGGACAAAGATCGAATGTAGATGTAATTTGCAACCCAGCCCAAAATGCCGATCCCGCTGCCGTTGTCTTTGATGCGATTAGCGCGGCTCAAGCCAGAGGCACTGAGTTATTGCTGGTCGATACTGCTGGCCGACTGCAAAACAAGAAAAATCTGATGGAAGAACTCAGCAAAATTCGCCGCATCGTCGATAAAAAATCCGCCAATGCCAAAATCGAATCTTTGCTAGTGCTAGATTCTACCCTTGGACAAAATGGACTTAAACAAGCCGAAGTTTTTGCTCAGTCCGCAGGGATCACAGGTGTGATCCTCACCAAGCTTGATGGCACGGCAAAGGGTGGTGTGGCGATCGCTGTAGTGCAACAACTTGGTTTACCGATTAGATTTATTGGTGCTGGTGAAGGAATTGAAGATTTACGCCCTTTTTCAAGCTATGAATTTGTCGAAGCATTATTGAGTAACTAGTTTTGGCGGTGCTTCGCGCCGCCAAAATACTTTTAGAAAATTCCTGAAATCGTTTGTTAATTTCTGTCCAACTAAGGCTACACTGTTTGACTAAATTAGCTTTCATTCAAACCACCTAGCGTTGCAGCATTGGTATGTCTCTATCATTGCCACCTAGAAACAGATCGCTCCCAGCACAGGACATAGACAATGCCTCTGTGATGGTGATGAAAGATCTCAAAGACCTGCTCAGACGGATGAGTCAGGATCAAAATAAAATCCATGAGCTGCTGAGCTTTTTGGGTTACGCTCTCCGCAGCTTTAGTAACCTCAACCAATTTTTAGAATTAATCCCTTTAATTGCCAGTCGTGTGACTGACTCCGATGGTGGTGCGCTAATTTTATTTAAGGCAAGTGGACAAATGCGCCTAGAGTCTTTGCATTGTCCTGAGCGCAATCAAGGCGGCATGAAAGCCCAACAAGTTAGAACAGCGATCGAACGAGCCATCCAACAGGTTTTAACAGGCAGTCCAACCGCTCTTGATGAGATGGTCAGCCGTTACCTAGGTGCAGATGTCCATTTGTACGGCACATCAGTTTTAGTCAAAAATGCGGTGCGGGGTCGTCTTTATATTTTTAGCCGCAAACCTGATTATATTTGGACAGATAACAAGCGTACTTTGATGCGCCTTGTTGCCGATCAAACCTCAGTAGGCTTAGAAAATCATGAACTCACTACCGAATTAATCAAAAAAGAGCGGCAAGATCGGGAGATGGAGATCGGCGCAGAAATCCAACGCCAACTCTTACCGCGCAACTGTCCCAAGATTCAAGGCATTGAGATCTCAGCGCGTTGCTCTACAGCTAGCCGAGTGGGTGGCGACTATTATGACTTTATCCCGATGCAAAAAGGCGATCGCTGGAGTTTTGTGGTTGGTGATGTCATGGGCAAAGGGGTTCCCGCAGGTTTGATTATGACCATGACAAGGGGGATGTTACGGGCTGAAGTTCTAAACAACCATTCTCCTAGCAAAATTTTGGAACATCTCAATGAAGTGATGTATGAGGATTTGGAGAAATCTCATCGCTTTGTGACTATGTTTTATTCGGAATATGATCCCGAAACTCAGATCCTTTCTTTCAGTAATGCCGCGCATACTCCCGCCTTGCATTGGCGAGCTAAGACCCGATCTGTTCATGCCCTCGACACCATGGGCGCTTTGATTGGCTTAGAGGCGGGGTCAAAGTATGAAGAGGGTAGCACTCGCCTAAATTCAGGCGATGTGGTCATCTATTACACCGATGGCTTTACAGAAGCAGCCAGTCCAGAAGGAGATCGCTTTGACGAAGAAAATCTCCGCAAAGCCCTAGACTGGGCTTGTCAAAATTGCTTTCCCTTATCTGATGATGTAACTCGCCCCCAGATGATTCTTGACTACATCTTCCAAGAAGTGCAAAACTTTATTGGAGAAGGGCATACTCATACTGATGACATGACCCTTGTGGTTCTGCACATAAAAGACAAAGCTCTAGTAAATTAACCCAAGACTAAAATATTATGTTTGACTTATCCCAAGCCCAGCATTTGCTGACTAGTGTGACTAGCGCTGACTTATCATTTCATCTTTCAGCGATCGATGTTCCTAGCAATTTACATTTCAATATTGCGGATCTGAACTCACATATCAATATGGATTTACTAGCCCAACAATTTAAGCAGGATGTAATGGGAGATTTAGGAAAAGGTTGGAATAATTTTGTAAAAACTGGTCAAATTTGGGCGCTGATTATTGGTGTAGTAGTTGGATATCTATTCAGAAGTATCACCAACGCTTAGAACAAAAAAAGCTGCACTTTGTGCAGCTTTTTTTGTTAATGGCGGGGGACGGATTTGAACCATCGACCTTCGGGTTATGAGCCCGACGAGCTACCAGGCTGCTCTACCCCGCGTTGTTTCGCTTATCTAATATAGCATGGTTTGATAGGAACGCAAGCACTTTTTCAAAGTTTTTTAAAAATGGCTCTGTGCATTGCACAGAGCCATTTTTAAAAAACTTTGGTTTTTCACCCCTCCGCAACGCCGTCTTACCTCAGTTGTTTGACCCGGTAAAACCAGGTGGAGGCTTGGCTCTCAGCCTAACTTAAGTTCCCAGATGCAAGTCTGGTTTACTGCGGCCGAGATTACGAAGACTCCTAGAAAACAATTATCGATCAAGACACATTATCGGTAGTCACGCACGCCACAGAGGAGCTTGACTCAATTATAGCAATCTAAACCAACAAAATAGGAAAAGTGCAAAGCACCTAGAAACTCTCATTATAAAAATCGGTTTTTTGAAAGTCAGCCAACGGCTGACTTTCAAAAAACTGATTTTGGTGTTTCCAGCACCGCAGGCGCTGGAATTATTGAAGACTATCTGCTAGCCAGTAAACTAATGGCGCGATCGCTAAAGCTGGTAAAAAAGATGCAACTCTGACTTTAGCGAGTTCTAACAAGTTTAAGCCTAGCCCCAAAAGCATTAAGCCACCAACTCCCGTAATGATTAGTACAGGCTGAGCATTAGCAGGATCTGGTAAACTTTGCGCTAAATTTCCTGCAAGCAAAGATAGACTGCCTTGATATAGAGCCACGGGCAAAGCCGAGAATCCAACACCGATTCCATAGGTGCTAGCAAATACAATCGAAATAAATCCATCTAGAGCCGACTTGAGAACCAAAAGATTATCTTCGCCTCTGAGTCCGTTATTGAGGCTGCCAATAATTGCCATTGGTCCAATACAGAACAAAAGACTTGCCGCAACAAACCCTTCTGTAAACTTACCTTTGCCCTTAAATTTCGCTTTTAACCAATCGCCAACCGCTTCTAAACGTTTCTCGATCTGCCCTAATTCACCAATTACGCCACCAATGATTAAGGCAATCAGCGATAGAATCACGCCATCTAAAGCGCCAGCTTTAATCTTAAGTAAGCTATTTGCCATGTTTATGCTGACAAATATGGTGATTAACCCGATCGCTTGTTTGAGAATGGGTAAAACTTGAGAGAGAAAACGACCGCGTAGAATAAGTCCTAGAAATGTGCCGCAGGCGATCGCCAAAACATTAATCCAAGTCCCACTGGTTTTAGTCCAAAAATCTAGCATTTAGTTACGGTTATTTTGTGCTGATGAGCAAGTCATAGAATTTCTGAGCAAAATTGCAATGTAAGTATATTTACTTAAGATTCCCATACTCCCTTCGTAGTCAATAATTGATGGCGTATGGCAAAGCCCCACTCCATCAATTATTGACTTTAAATAACGTCTGTTTTTTAGGTGGGAAGGGGGTAGAATTCGCATAATTTCGCATAATTTAAGGATTGTAGATCCTTATACTCCTGTAAACCTTTGCAACTTTTTAACCAGTCTCTTGGTTTTACTAAATATAGTAAAGAGAATTAACTCATTGATCGCGTTGCGATCGCGCATTTTTGACAGCAAACATCGGCTAGCCCTTTCAGAATTAGGGCTTAGCCTTTTAAGAAAAACTAGGGATTTAGCCCAAAAGGAGAGCAAAACATGGCTCTAGAGCCTTGCGTAGAATTACCTGTCAAAATTACTGCTGATATTCCCGTACTTAAGGAACGGGGACAAAGAGAGGTGTTTTGTGGCTTGACGGGGATCGTTTGGCTACATCGCAAAATGCAGGATGCTTTTTTTCTGGTAGTCGGTTCTCGTACCTGCGCCCATTTGATCCAATCAGCAGCAGGTGTGATGATTTTCGCCGAACCAAGATTTGGCACAGCAATTCTCGGCGAACGAGATCTGGCTGGGCTTGCCGATGCTAACGAAGAACTTGATCGTGTCGTCGATCAGTTATTAGAGCGTCGCCCTGATATTGGTACTTTGTTCTTAGTGGGATCATGTCCCTCTGAGGTTATTAAGCTTGATCTAGCCAAAGCTGCCGAACGCATGAATCAGAGATTCTTCCCAAAAGTTAGAATCCTGAATTATTCTGGCAGTGGCATTGAAACCACATTCACTCAGGGTGAAGATGCTTGTCTGGGATCAATGGTTCCCGTATTGCCACGTAGCCAAGATGAACCGAGCCTAATGGTGGTTGGTAGCCTTGCGGATGTGGTGGAAGACCAGTTTCAGAGACTATTTGACAAGATGGGCATTGGTCCTGTTTATTTCTTTCCGCCTCGTCGTGCGGCAAATTTACCGCCCATTGGTAAAGGTACGAAATTACTACTAGCACAGCCATTTTTAAGCGAAACTGTGCGATCGCTGATTGCTCGGGGCGCAACCCTATTACCATCGCCCTATCCTTTTGGGATCGAAGGGACGACTTCATGGTTAAAGACTGCGGCTGATGCTTGGAATATTGCTGATGACCAATTTGAACAGGCGATCGCCCCTTCTGTGAGCCGTGGCAAAATTGCCTTAGAGCGCTATCGTCAAGCCCTGACAGGTCGAAAAGCATTTCTATTCCCCGACTCACAGTTAGAAATTCCTCTAGCGCGATTTCTGTCTAGAGAATGTGGCATGGAGCTAGTCGAAGTTGGCACTCCCTATATTGATCGCCTTTTGATGGATAGTGAAATCAACCTTTTGCCTGCGGGTACGGCTCTCTCGGAAGGTCAAGATGTGGAAAAGCAGCTAGATCGCTGTCGTGAAGCTAGACCTGATATTACCGTCTGTGGTTTAGGACTTGCCAACCCTCTGGAAGCTGAAGGTATGGCAACTAAATGGTCAATCGAATTAGTGTTTTCACCGATTCACGGTTACGACCAAGCTGCCGACTTAGCAGAATTGTTTGCCCGTCCACTTGAGAGACGCAGAAGATTAACGGTGTAATTTGTAGAGCGCTTTGCGCTCTACAAATTACATTTATTTTTTAACTCATTGATATATAACTTATGGAATTAACCCTCTGGACTTACGAAGGTCCTCCCCATGTGGGAGCGATGCGAATTGCAACTAGTATGGAAGGAGTGCATTATGTACTTCACGCACCACAGGGCGACACTTACGCCGATCTGCTGTTTACGATGATCGAGCGACGCGATCGCCGCCCGCCTGTAACCTATACGACTTTTCAAGCTCGTGATCTAGGTGGTGATACTGCGGAGATGGTCAAGACTTCAGTACGTGATGCCTATGAGAGATTTAAGCCTCAAGTAATGTTAGTTGGGGAAAGTTGCACTGCTGAGTTGATTCAAGATCAACCAGGTTCTCTCGCCAAAGGCATGGGCATACCAATTCCGATCGTCAGCTTAGAATTGCCAGCTTATTCTAAAAAAGAAAATTGGGGCGCTAGCGAAACTCTATATCACCTAGTCCGTACTTTACTTTTGCCTATTGTCCCTGCACCAAATACACCAAGACCGAAGCGCGATTCGCATATTCGTCCAAAAGCAAATATCATTGGTCCAACAGCATTGGGCTTTAGGTGTCGCGATGATATTCGCGAAGTAATTAAGTTACTTGGAGAAATCGGTGTTGATGTGAATGTAGTTGCTCCGATGGGCGCGACACCTGCTGACTTAATGCGGATTCCCGATGCTGATTTTAATATTTGCCTCTATCCTGAGATTGCACTCACCACTTGTACTTGGCTGACCCGCAATTTTGCCCAACCAGTCGTGAAGACAGTGCCAATCGGTGTGGGTGCAACTCGTGACTTTATTGCCGAAATTGGTAGGGTCGCGGATATTGATGTGAGCCAAGCTCTAGAGCGATCGCAGTCCGATACTTTAGGAAACTGGGACGCTGCGCGAGTATCATCGGCTGCTGAAGCTAATGCTTCTCGTCTTCCTTGGTACTCGAGATCGGTTGACTCCACTTATCTAACGGGTAAGCGCGTGTTCATCTTTGGTGATGCAACTCACGCTCTTGCCGCAGCAAGAATTGCTACGGAAGAATTGGGATTTACCCTTGTTGGTATTGGAACCTATAGCCGTGAATTTGCGCGAGAAGTACGCGAAGTGGCGAAAAAGCACGGACTCGAAGCCGTAATTAGTGATGATTATCTTGCCGTAGAAGCTAAGGTTGCTGAAGCCGCTCCAGAACTAGTGCTTGGCACTCAGATGGAACGACATATTGCCAAACGCTTGGGTATCCCTTGCGCGGTAATTTCTGCACCAATCCACGTTCAAGATGTGCCTGCCCGTTACTCACCGCAAATGGGTTGGGAAGGAGCGAATGTGATTTTTGATGGCTGGGTGCATCCTTTGATGATGGGTCTAGAGGAGCATTTGATTGGGATGTTCCGTGAAGACTTCGAGTTTGCGGAAGGTCATATGAGCCATCTGCATACTGCGCCATCACAGGAGAATCGCCGCGAAACATTGACGACTGAGTCAGTGGGAGAAGCGATCGCTCTCGCATCGACAGGTGCTGCTAATCAAGCCGTTCTTACGACTGTGGAAGTAACTCAAGATTTGCAAGGAATTACTTGGAGCGCTGACGGTGAAGCTGAGTTAAAGAAGATTCCCTTCTTTGTACGCGGCAAAATCAAGCGCAATACTGAGAAATTTGCTAGCGATCGCGGTATCACTTCGATCACCGTAGAAACTCTCTACGAAGCAAAAGCAGCGATCGGTAAGTAATGGATTTGGGCGCTTTGCGCCCAATGGAAGTTTATTAATATAATTAGTTTTATAGGAGTTCATTTTGGCAGTTTTAACAGCGCATCCACCATCAATTACTAAATGTGAAGATGGAGAAGGTAGTGTTCAGGTACATCAAGACCCCGGTATGGTCATTGAAGGTGCTTTGGTAATTGCCGTCTATGGCAAAGGCGGTATTGGCAAATCAACCACTTCATCTAATCTATCGGCAGCATTCTCTCACCTTGGCAAGCGTGTTTTGCAAATCGGTTGCGATCCTAAGCATGACAGCACCTTTACTCTCACCAAGAGAATGGTTCCAACTGTGATCGATGTTCTCGAAACCGTTGATTTCCATTCTGAAGAATTGCAGACTGACGACTTCATGTTTGAAGGCTATAACGGAGTCATGTGTATTGAAGCTGGTGGTCCCCCCGCAGGTACTGGTTGCGGTGGCTATGTCACAGGTCAAACCGTTAAGCTTCTCAAAGAACATCATCTACTCGAAGATACTGATGTCGTAATTTTTGATGTATTGGGTGACGTGGTTTGTGGTGGCTTTGCTGCGCCATTGCAACATGCTCATTACTGCTTGATTGTTACGGCAAATGACTTTGATTCTATTTTTGCAATGAATCGCATCGTAGCTGCAATTCAATCGAAAGCAAAAAACTATCGCGTTCGTCTCGGTGGCATTATTGCTAATCGTAGTGAAGGAACCGATCAGATTGACAAGTTTAATGATCGCGTTGGTCTGAAAACCTTGGCGCATTTCCGCACCGTTGATGCCATCCGTCGCAGTCGGTTGAAAAAATGCACAGTGTTTGAAATGGAGCCAGATCCTGAAGTTCTCGAAGTACAGCAAGAGTATCTTAAGTTGGCTAAAGGAATGCTGGAAAATGCTGAGCCACTGTATGCTCAACCACTGAAGGATCGCGAAATTTTCGACCTCCTTGGTTTTGACTAATCATCAAAAAAGCCCTCGCTTAGCGAGGGCTTTTTTTAGAGATCTAGCGATCGCGTAATCGCATACATCTTCACATCCCATGATCGTTCTTTATAAAAAAGGTAGTTATGCAAAATCCCCTCAAATTGCATTTCTGCTTTTTCTAAAACCCTTGCGGAAGACACATTATTTACATCGCAAATAGCCTGAATCCTTTGCAACTGCATAACATGAAAGCCAAAAGCGATCGCCGATTTTGCTGCCTCAGTCATTAATCCATTGCCCCAATAATTTCTGGATAGCACATATCCCAGTTCAGCACGTCGATGGACAGGTGCAGTATGTAAACTGCAAGTTCCAATTAATTTGCCATTCTCTTTCATCACTATTCCCCAATTCATCCCCTTTCCAGAACGATACATCTGAAAGACGAAGTTATTCAAATATTCATAAGTCTCATTAATAGATCGATGTGTTTCCCATGCCGTGTAAGTTGTTACCTGCGGATCGCTAGCATAGGCAAAAATATCTTCAGCATCGGTAATCGCCAATTTTCGCAAGATGAGTCGTGGTGTTTGCAAAGTTAAAAATTGGTCTGGCAGATCTAGCATAGTTAATACCAAATCACAAAGTGGCTACGCCATTTTGTGATTTTAAAACCTTTTAAGATTTTTGATGGCGCGTGCCGCGCCATCAAAAATCTGGTTCCTTACCTTAGCAATGCTCCCAACTCTATAGATAGCTATAGGTTTGCGATCGCGATAAATTACTACACAATGCTTTACATTTCACCTAGGTATCACAGACTAAATGTACAGTATTTAATTAGTGATCAACGCTTATAAAAAATCCTAAGTCCAATCCCTGAAATATTAGTAAGTAGCAAGATAACGATTATGACTATCGCCCCTGTCGCCCCTAGCAAGGTTTTACTCAAAGTTCCTGTTGATTCTAAAACTCGTGTAAAACAGTTCATGCAATCCTTACAAGACAGCATTTGCCAAGGTTTAGAGGAACTAGACGGCAAAGCCAAGTTTAAACAGGATCAGTGGGAACGTCCTGAAGGTGGTGGCGGGCGATCGCGTGTAATTACAGATGGCGACTATTTTGATAAGGGTGGCGTAAATTTTTCTGAGGTCTATGGCTCCCAATTGCCCCCAGCTATTTTGCGCCATCACCCAGAAGTTGCAGGCGAAACTTTCTATGCAACGGGTACTTCGATGGTGCTGCATCCTAAAAATCCTTACGCACCAACAGTTCATCTGAACTATCGCTATTTTGAAGCAGGTCCAATCTGGTGGTTTGGTGGCGGACTTGACCTCACCCCTTACTATGGTTTTGCCGAAGATGCTAAGCATTTGCACACCACACTCAAAGAAGCTTGCGATCGCCACAATCCTCATTACTATCCTGTGTTCAAACAGTGGTGTGATGATTACTTCTTCCTCAAGCATCGCGGCGAGACTCGTGGAGTCGGTGGCATTTTCTTTGACTACCAAAACGGTGAAGATGGACTTTACAAAAATAGTAACGACTCAACAACTGCTCAAGTCATGAGTGATGAGATCGGTGATGTTCCTCGCACTTGGGAAGAGATTTTCTCCTTTGTCCAAAGCTGCGGTAACTCTTTCTTACCAGCCTATACCCCGATCGCCAATCGTCGCCGCAACATGGAATATGGCGATCGCGAAAAGCAATGGCAACTATACCGTCGCGGACGCTATGTAGAATTTAACCTCGTCTATGATCGCGGCACAATTTTTGGCTTGCAAACCAATGGACGTACTGAATCAATTCTGATGTCGCTGCCTCCGCTAGTACGGTGGGACTACGATTATCATCCTGAACCAAATACGCCTGAAGCAGAACTGCACACAACTTTCCTAAAACCTCAAGACTGGGTTAACTGGAAAGCCTAATAAAAAAGCACCCCTCGTAGGGTGCTTTTTTATGCATCAGGATCAATAAATACCCTGCGATCACAAAAATTGTTTCTAACCGATTAGCCTTTTGTATAGCCCCTTCCTTAGCCAGATGCTCCTGTTTCTCTGGTAGTAGCCTAATCTCTCCATTGGATGTAAACCTGCGTAATTGTCTTTGGGAAATACCTAGATATAGATCCCAATTGATCGCTTCAGAGTAAACCTTGGGGCTTAGGGGCGATCGCCCATCTATTCAAATATTTATTCAAAAATTTCCGCAGGATCGGCAGTTTGTACTTTGCGAAGCGATAATGTCCCTGAAATCACACACATCGTGATCGTTAGAAATAGTAACTGCAAAATGCGATCGCTATTTAGCTCCATCAGCAAACCCGTAGCACTTTCGGTCAGCTTGTAAAGAATTGCACAAGTTAATAGAGCTGGCACAAATCCACAGAGCGATAACAGCAAAGATTCTTGCAAAATTAGACTAAACAAATAAAAGTTGCTGTATCCCATCGCCTTAAGGGTGGCATATTCAGCTAGATGATCGGACACATCTTTATATAAAACTTGGTAGACAATAACGACACCAACAATAAAGCCCATAGTCACGCCTAAGCCAAAGATAAAACCAATCGGGGTTGCTTCAGACCAGTAATTTAGCTCCAAATCAATAAATTCTTGTCTAGTCAATATTTTTACATCGTGATCTAACTGCGATCGCATAGCCTCACGAACGGCGATCGCATTGGCTCCATTTTCTAGCTGGATTAAGCCTAAGCTAATATTTCCAACTGGGCGATCGGGGAAAATTCTTAAGAAGTTTTGTTCGCTTGTAATCAATGTACCGTTAGCCGCAAAAGATACTCCCATCGTAAATATTCCGCCGATCCTAATGGTGCGGTTAGCTACCTCTTTGGTGAGGATTTTGCCTTGAGCGATCGCGGCTTCATATTCAGCAGCCACTGAGCCATAAAAATCTTCCCTTGAGCCGCGATCAAACAGCACAACATCAGGCAATAAAGTTTTATCTAAATCTGGTTTGATATTGGGAAATAGAAATGGGTTGGCTTGGGGGGAAACACCAATCGCTAAAATATCTTCCTTTACGCCAAGCTCAGTTGCATTCCACACAGCTAGACCAACATATACTGGGTACACCGATTTGACCCCTGTAAATCCAGCAGCTTGATGTAAGCGGCGGCGTGAGAATTGTCTCAGATTCAGTAAATTATTCGAGCTAGGATGAATCAGGACTAGATCACTACGCAAGTTCAGGTGTAACAGCACAGCACTTTTAAATAGGGCTTCTTGAAAACCTAACTGCATGGCGATCAAAATTACTGCAAACATGATCCCTGCGATCGCGATCGCTAGTCGCCCCTTTTGATAAGTAAGTTGTAACCAAGCTAAGGGAATGGCAAACATTAGGAGGGAGGAGTAGATTTGAGATATTTATACAACCAGCCACAGCCACCTAAACAGGTACGCTTATCCTCTTCAGAAACGTTAATATTCGTTCTTAAATACTCTTGTAACCATTGACATCCGCGCATTAGCAGATTTTCGAGATCGAGATTCCACATGATGATCTTCCGATCTTCACCTGATGACACCAAAATTTTGCCATTGGGACTAAAGCAGACACTTCGCACGGGACCTTGATGTCCATTAAAGGTGCGTAAAAGCGTACCATCACCACTCCAAAACTGAATGGTGGAGTCTTCACTTGCCGAAACAATTGATTTGCCATCGGGACTAAAACAGACACTAGTGACTTCCGCACTGTGACCATTTAAGGTTTTAATTAATTGCCCTTCAATACTCCAAAGTTTTACACTTTGATCCATACTGCCGCTAGCAATCATCTTGCCATTAGGGTTAAAACAAACTGTATAAACTTCAGCACTATGTCCGTCTAAAGTCCCTAGCAGAGTGCCATCCCAACTCCAGAGATTAATCAGTTTGTCTTTGCTAGCTGATGCGAGCATACTGCCGTCGGGAGCAAAATCGATACTATATACTTCGGCTGTGTGACCTGTTAGTGTTTGTAGCCATTTGCCATCAGCACTCCAAACTCGGACAGTACCATCCGCACTACAAGAAGCAAAAACCTGACCATCGCAACGATAAACAACCTTATAAATTTCGGCACGATGGGCGCTAATGGTATCAATTAAGGTTCCATCGGTTCTCCAGAGTTTGATGCTGGCATCAGCCGCCGCAGTCAAAATGGTTGAGCTATCTGGACTGAAGGTGACGCAGTTAACTTTATCATTATGCCCTTCTAAAACCGCCTCAAGCGTGCCATTAGCATTCCAGAGATTAACGGTTTTATCTTTGCAGGTGGAAGCTAAAAATTTAGAGTTAGGACTAACGGCAACCGAGAACACTTCATCTGTATGTCCCATCAAAGTTCTTAAAGGAGTACCACGAATTGCCCACAGCTTTACAGTGGTGTCTCTACTAGCTGAAGCAAGGGTTTTGCCATCGGGACTAAAGGCAATACTATGAACTACATCACCATGTCCTTGAAAGGTATATTGCAAACCCTGTTCTATGTCCCAAACGCGAATTGTGCGGTCAAATCCGCTTGAAGCGATTGTGTGATTGTCATGACTAAAGGCGACACTCCACACTTTGTCAGAATGTCCATAAAAAGTTTTCAGTAAAATTCCATCTGATCCCCACATTTTGACTGTGCGATCGCGGCTGCCAGAAACAATAGCCAGCCCATTGGGCGCATAGGCAACACTTTCGACAAAACTGTCATGCCCTCGTAAATGTCTGATGGGTACGCCCAGAGTATTCCAGATGATCAGGTTGCGATCGGCACTACCTGAAACTAGAGATTTACTATTAGGATGAAAAGCTACACAGGTGACCCAACGATCATGACCGCCGCGTAAAGTCCGAATTACAGTACCATCATTTTTCCAAAGTTTAACGGTTGTATCTTCGCTTGCTGAGGCAATCATCTCACCGTCATGACTGAAACATACGTCTAAAACAGGACCTTCATGACCTCTGAGGGTAGCGATGGGTTGAGCGGCAAATTTACCTGTAGATTCATCACGTTTCCAGATCTTGACCATATTGTCGCGGCTACCTGACACCAATAGGTTGCCGTTGGGGCTAAAAGCAACGCTAGTTACCCAATTTGTATGACTGGTTAAGGTTTGGAGTAAAACTCCTGATGCGTCCCAAATTTTGATGGTGCGATCGCTACTAGCAGAAGCAATAAATTGACCATCGCGAGAATAGCAAACCTTATTAACCCAAAATCCATGTCCTTCTAGGCGATTATATTCATGCGTACCATAGACAACTTGCTCTAGGGCAGTAATTGCCCGAATTTGGGTATTGGCGCGTAGATTCTCAAGGGTGCTTTCGTCAACTTGAGTCGTTAGGCGTTTTAACTGGACACCACCAATTACACCCGCAATCATCGCTTCAATATGATTATTAGAAAGAAATAGTGCTTCTGAAGAAATGGTGTAAGCAACTATTTTTTCGTTGATTTCGCCCATCTCGGCGATTACGCGCTGACGACGTTCGGAATCTAGGCTTTTTTCGAGTTCTTGGCTCAGTTTTTCGAGGCGATCGGCATCGGCGGCTCGCGCGGCCATCATTTGTTCGCGCTCATTAACTCTTTGTGAAGCCTCCAAAAAGTTGAGATCAATTCTTGGTAATTCTGGTTGACCATCAGCCCAAGCTAGGGATTCAGCAAGACGTGTTCCTCGCAATAGGCAAGATTCATCGGTTTCTTCAGAGCGTTGCCATGCTTGTAAAGCTTCAAGATATGGACAGTTACGCAGTTCAGAAAATTTAACCTTGTTTTTAAGTTTAATCACAACGATCGAAACATCGTCGTCAGGAACATCTAGTTCTGAAAATTGATCAAGGGCTGTCTTTAAGCCTTGCAAAATGTCTGTAGCCGAATATTGAGCTAGTTCAATTACAGTTTTGCGTAGTGGGGAAATATCAGCACCGTTAGATCTGCCAAATTCTTCTCCCGCTGGACTAGTTGCCTCAAATAGTCCATCACTAAAAAAGATGGCTATATCTCCTTCATTTAGCGATCGCGAAGTAGCTCTGTAGGTGGCACTATCAAAACGCCCCAGAGCGATCGCAGGATTGACAACCTCTTCACAGGTATTAGTCTCAGCCCGATAAATTAATGGTCCTGGAATACCAGCATTACCCAAATGCAGCTCATAGTTAACTAGATCAAGCGCACCATAACAAAAGGCGATCGCATCATCAGTGCCGCTTTTGCAAAGTAATTGGTTTAAAGAATTCAACATGGAAGAAGGATTTTGGAGTCGGCCCTGCTGTCCATAGGCATCCAATTGTCCTTTAAATAAAGCGGCATGAATCGCTCCAGCAACCGATTTGCCTGAAGAGTCGGCGATCGCTACAGCTAATGTCCCTGATTGCTCTAAAAACTGATAATAATCGCCACCAAGATCTACGGCTGTCCATACTTCCGCAGCAATATCTAGCCCAGGGTAAGCAGGCAAGCTTTGTGGCAATAAGCTTCTTTGTAGTAATCTGCCACTTGATAGGTCATTGGAAGTTTCATTTAACTGCATACACTGATAGGCAGAGCGATCCTCAGGACAAGTATTGTTAGCACAGATATCAAGTATTTGTATCAGTCAAACTATTTGTTCAAAATAGTTCCCAAAAATCCTGTGCTATGCACACAGAGAATCATACTCCCTAAAATAGGGCAACTTAATACAAATATGGCAATTCCCTGTAAAGTTAAGACATAAAGCCCATAACAGTTGGATTTAGTCGCACTCAAGAGTTTCGCGGGTCATTCTCCCAGTTACAGGGTTTTGTCCCTTCGCTGAGAGACACAGCTTTTTACGAATTGGTGGACGTAAATCTACATCCGTAAAGTCTGCACCATCAATGATTACATTATTAAAAGAAGTACCGTAAGCAAATGAACCTTGAATTACGGCATTGGTTAAGTTTGCCTTGTCAAGACGTGCATTATCAAGCGTGCTATAGCTGAGATTTGCTCCTGTTAGGTTAGCCTCTTTCATATTGGCAGCAAAAAAACTGACTCCTTGCGCGTCAGCATTAACAAAAGATGTGTTCCGCAGATCGGACTCGTTAAACTGATAGCCTTGCAGTGATCGCCCCGAAAAGTCGGCTCCTTCGAGAAAAGCTTTCACATATACATCTGCTAAAGCAGGCTGAGCGCTCGTCAAAGTTAGAGTTAAGCACAGCAGGAGTATATTTATGGCTTTAAAGATCGCTTTAAAAGTAAAATTTCGTAACGTAAAAACTGTGATTTTCATAATCTTTATGATAACTGAGTCTTAAGATAAGGAACCGATTTTTTGTGGCGCTACTTCGCGCCACAAAAAATTGGTTAGTCTATATAAATCGCATAATCCTTATGGTAAAAAAAGTAGGCGATCGCGGGGAGATACTCGTAGCCCAACTCTTACAATCGAATGGGTGGGAAATTTTAGAAACTCAGTGGCGGTGTCGTTGGGGAGAGTTGGATTTAATTGCTCGCGATTGCCAATGGTTACTATTTATTGAAGTAAAAACCCGCAGCAATCGGAATTGGGATGATGATGGCAGTCTGGCGATTACCCCAAAAAAGCAAGCCAAACTCATTAGAGCTGCATCTATATTTTTAGGTGAACATCCACAGTTAGCGACACTTTCCTGTCGGTTTGATGTGGCTCTAGTCCGACGTACCGCCTCAGAAGACTTTTGCTTACAAAATTATATTGAACAAGCCTTTGTCGCATAGCGATTTTCCCAAGAGAAAGAGCAAAACCAAGCTTTTGACTGGAAAAGGAGTATTAAACTTAAATTTTATGAAAAATTGGTTGATTTTGATCGACAGCATCTAGACAGTGATCTCTTAGTTTTAAAGCATGTATATATTTGGGAATAGCTTGATCAATAGTGTAGTGGCGTTCTAGTAATTTTCGAGCATTCTTGCCAAGTTTATCTTTGAACTGAGGATTTGACGCAAGCCAGCAAATATAATCGGCTAATCCTTGGGCATCGCCATTCTCAAAACAAGCTCCACAATTGCCCTCATTCACAATTTCTCGCAAATAATTATCCGTAGGACAGATCACTGCCACAGGTTTTCCAGCCGCTAACATGCCATACATTTTTGATGGCGCGATCGTATCACCCACATTCGGCAAAATACTTACTAACGAGAGATCGCAGGCAGTTAATGAGTATGGTAAAACTTCGCGATCTTGGTAAGGCAATTGCAGCGCATTGGGTAATTGTCCAGCAGCGATCGCCTGTTTAATCATCTGTGAACCAACACCATTGCCAATAAATACAAATTTGATGTCAATGCGACCGATGAGTAATTGAGCGCACTTGAGCATTGTTTTACTATCATGGCAACGTCCTAAATTGCCTGAATAAAGTACAACAAAGCAATCAGTTAATCCATATTGTTTGGCAAACCAATTTTCTGACTTGGCAAGTGGGGTAATAAATTTAGGATCAGCCCAGCTATGAATAACGTGAATCTTATGCGCTAGATTTTTGTGTTTCTTAATCAATAGTTGCTTCATGGGTTCACTGAGAACGATCAATGATTCTGAGCGATCCCAAACCTTACGATTGACAAATTCCCAAAATTTGATAATCCAATGCTCAGAAGCAACTACCTTTAAACGAACGGCGACTTCAGGATAAATGTCATAAATAATGCAGCTGTAGGTATGACCAAAAACTTTATTGTAAAACCATCCAATTAATCCTAAAAATGGCGGTGCAGAAGTTAATACAAGATGTGAGCCACGGATGTCTTTGCTCAGAAATTTAACAACACATCGGGCTAAGAATAAGACACTGCCAAAAACTTTGTTGCGAATTCGCTTAGACATCAGATGAATAGAGCCAGTGCGTCGTACAAACACGCCATGATCAAGCTCTTCATGTTTGACATCTGTTTGTCTGAACGCATATCCCGGCATCCCAGTAAACACACTTACCTCAAATCCTTCTTCAGCCAAAGCCCCTGCTAAGTCATATACAAATTGTCCAGTTGCTGCATAGTCTGGCGGATAAAATTGAGTAATGATACTAATGCTGGTTTTTACCTGTTGCTTTTTTGCCATCATCTCACTCGTTAGTTGTGTTTATTCCTAACCTGCTAAAACTAGCCCCGTATCAGGTTTTGGGGTGGCTTTTTATTGGACAAGGCGATCGCCCGCTTCAATTAAAGCGCTACGAATGCCAACCTCAGTCATGGAGTGTCCTGCATCAGGCACAACAATAAACTCAGCTTCGGGAAAGGTTTGATGTAATTCCCAAGCTGTAAACATGGGGCAGACCACATCATAACGACCTTGGACAATAGTTGTGGGAATATGCCGAATGCGATCAATATTTTCTAGAAGTTGCCTTTCTGACTTGAAAAAGCCGTTGTTCATAAAATAGTGGCATTCTAGTCTCGCAAAGGCTTCAGCGAAATCCTCTGTGCCGAAGCGAGCTATTAGTTCTAGGTCAGGGATGAGCTTACTAGTACTGGCTTCCCAAACTGACCAAGCACGGGCTGCCTGCGATCGCACATGATGATCATTACTAGTGAGGCGGCGATAGTAAGCGGCGATCATATCGTGACGTTCATCCGTGGGAATTAGTTCAACGTATTGTTCCCAAGCTTCAGGAAAAAAATAACCTGCCCCCTCTTGATAAAACCACGCTAATTCTTTGCGCCGCAGCATAAAAATGCCCCTCAAAATTAAGGCTTGGCAATATTCAGGGTGTTTTTCACTATAGGCAAGAGCGAGGGTGCTGCCCCAACTACCACCAGATACAACCCAATCGTTAATGTTGAGATGGTTTCGCAAAGTTTCAATATCTTCGACTAAATGCCATGTGTTGTTTTCGGTGAGTTCAGCATGGGGAATACTGCGACCACAGCCACGTTGGTCAAATTGGACAATCCGCCACAAGTCGGGATGAAAATACTGGCGATACAGTGGTTGGCTACCTCCTCCAGGACCACCATGCAAAATTACTACTGGCTTACCTTGAGGATTGCCCGATTCTTCAAAATAAATGGTGTGTAAGTTGGAAACTTCGAGCATTCCCTGTATATATGGCTCGATCGCTGGATATAGTTCACGCATAAAGTGCTTTTAAAAAGGATTTATTGCCTGATTAAGTTATTGAAGTGCCTAATATAGCAACTTAATGCCAGAAAAACAGAAAGAACGCTATGCGTTCTTTCTGTTTTTGCTTTATAGGTGACTTTCATTTTGCAACATGCGTTTATAGGTCAGCCAACCTGAGGCGATCGCCACGATAAAGAAGCCTATCAAAAATCTAAAATGTATGATCATGTCTGGGCTGGTGAGAGTTTTGCTATCAGTGGAGAGAGCCGTAAATGCTTCGCTCATGTGATAGACAGGATTGAATTGGGTAATCAAGAGTAAATCTTTTGATAAAAAAGTGGTTGGGAAAAATGCCCCACCTAAAATTAATAATGGTACGCCTACCCCTGCGACCAAAGAATTAACATCCTCGACCTTCCGCGCAAATTTTGTGGCAATTACAAATCCCATGCCCACATAGGAACCAATGCTTGCCAAAATCACGAAAATCCCCAAAGCGATCGAGCCACTAAAACGTACTTCCCAAAAAGCCGCCACTGTATAAATGATCAGAGTCTGCCCAATCCCGATCGCTGCATAGGCAAAGAAGATACCGAGAAAGTACGAAATTCCATTGATCGGCGAAATTAATAAACGCTTAATCGTCAGGCTCTCTCGCTCGGAGACAATCGTGGACATCGTGCCGCCCAGACAACTAAAAAACAGCGCTGAGCCGATTAAGCTTGCAGGAGCTGCTAGTTTAAAGGATTCAGCCGCCGTGATTTTTGAGCCTTCTGCCAAGACGAAGCCATTGAGTAACAGCATTGAGATGGGAAAGATCACCCATAAAAGCAAAGTCCGATATGTGCGAAATAGCTCTAATAAAATACGTCGCCCGATCGCGATCGCTTCATACCCATAGTTCATGTGAAATTTTTAGTAATTGAGTGGCTTGCTATGGTAATTATAGTTAGAGGCGACAAGAAGCTTTGATCGATCCCTAACAATACCAAAACACAAAGGGCTACACCATTTTGTGTTTTTAAAACCCTTGCTGGGTTTGGTTTTTAATTCATCAAAGTGTGACGACATTTTGGTGAATTGGTATAACTGCCAGTCAGAGATGAAAAACTGTGTTAAATGGCAAAAATTTTTTTAGCAAATATCTTAAACGCATTGCAATAATCGCTGTGGCAATTTATCTTGCCTTTCGGTTGCAGCAGACTGTGCAGTTATTGCTGACTAGTATGTTTTTAGCAGGGGCAATCACCCCGATAGTTGAGCAGATCACGAGTTTTCGCTTTAAATACGATCGCTGGAAAATCGGCTTAAATCGAGTATGGGCGGTGGTAGCACTCTATTTATTCTTATTAATAGTGATCGTTTTGGCGATCGCGCCAGCACCGCAGATTATTTTAGAACTTGGTCAATTTTTTATTAAGTTGCCAACTTTGTTAGAGCAGATTCAATTGCCTAAAGGTGGGCTATTGAATTTTAGCCAAGATGAACTCAGGCGCATTTTCCAAACGCAGCCATTGATTGATCAAGCCCAAAACCTTGGCAAGGATATTGTTAGTCAGACTTTTGTGTTTACCTTACAAGTAGTGAATGCGATCGGGATTGGCATTCTCAGTATGTTGATTGCTGCTTATATGGTGATTAATTCTGATAGTCTTGTGCGAAGGTGCTTACGTCCTTTTTCTAAGGAGATTCGCCAACAGGTTGAAATTCTTATCCCCCCAATTACGAGATGTCTAGGAGCCTATGTGGTGGGTCGAGTTGGCACATCTAGCTTGCTTGGTTTCTGCACATATTTAACGCTCTCTATTTGTGGAATCCCCTACGCAGGAGCCTTGGGGCTATTAGTGGCGATCTCCAATTTAATTCCTTATATCGGTGGGCTAGTGGCGCTAGTCGCAATTTTTATCGCGGCATGGGGTGTTGATTTTAATAGAGGTGCGATCGCCCTATTTATTTGCTTTGCCCTCCAACAAATTGAAGCCTTTATCCTTCAGCCTTGGCTAGTCGCTCCTTATTTGAATCTCGATCCCTTTGAGCTTTTGCTTTCGATTATTGTGGGAGCCGAGCTTTTTGGGGTAGTTGGTGCGATCGTTGCTCCACCGATCGCAGGTACTAGCAGAATTCTTTTCAATCATTTTGTGGCACGTACCAATGATGAAGATCCTGATACTAAAGAATAAAGGGACGCAAAGCGTCCCTTTATTCTTTAGTAAACCTGAATCCATTCATGGATTTCGTAATCTGTCCAAATACCATTTTGCCAATAGGGATCTGACTCTACTAAATTCCTTGCTGTGGCAATATCTGCCGTGACGTATATAGCAAAGACTTTGGTCACATCTTGAGTAGGACCAACTGTTAGCAATGTCCCTGCCTCATGCAATGCCTTAAGGTTATCAAGATGGGCTTGACGAAAGGGCGCACGTTTTTCGAGAACGTTATCGCAATAGCTGCCCCACATCACAAATTTTTTAAGTTCAGTACTCAATTTTTCAGCTATCCCTATAGATATAAATTCACTATTTCAAAATAATAGAGGCGTGCAAAACACGCCTCTATTATTTTATTCATGAGTATTGATTTTAGTTAAAAAACAAGCGATCAACAATTAAAGCAACTGTGGTAGCAAAAACAGTTACACCGATCGCGACAAGAACATTTTGTCCTTGGCTGACGCTAAAACAAGCAACTGCACCTGCACCTAAACCTGCTGTAACTGCGGCAACTACTGGATCTTTAGTTGATTTATTGTACATTTTGAAAATACCGACTGTTAAATTAAAAAATTTTGATACTTAATGATTGCTAGCCTACAGCAGCCACTCAAACCCGTTGATGGTTCTCAATAATTCTTCTTGCTAGCCAGTATTTTCGTAATATTCAGTTACAAACTATTTATATACATCTGCGGATTTTGAGAAATTTGAAAGTATCGCAGGGGCAGATTTTACCAATGTTCAAGGATTGAATGATGAAATGCGATCTCGTCTGCTTAGTCACCCTCAACAAGAGCTAAATACTCTCAATCAACTGACTCTCAAGACTATATTAGCTAGCCTAAGCAAATATTAAAGATGGCAAATTACTCTCTTTTATTTGCTTTAAAATATCAGCCAAATATGCCTTTGACATCCAAGGCTAAGAAGTTTAACCTATATGTTAGGTGTATCAAGAGGATGATCTTTAGGATGTTTAAGGTAAAAAGTTCTTCTGCTCGTACTGTAGCTTGTCTGTCTTTTTTAACAGCTTTGTCCATGTCGTCGAATCTGGCTCATGCAGAAACACCGACATTGTCTAACAATCCTGACACTTATAAAGCTATACAGCTAGACCCTTTAACCACTCAAGCACAAAATGTTACATCAGTATCTCAACTCAGTGATGTAAGACCAACTGACTGGGCTTTCACTGCCTTGCAGTCTCTCGTTGAACGCTATGGATGTATTGCAGGCTACCCAGATAGTACTTATCGTGGCAACCAATCTACTAGCCGCTATGAATTTGCCGCAGGTTTGAATGCTTGCCTCGACAAAATCAATGAAATCATCTCGGCAGGACTAGCTGACAAAGTTAGTAAAGAAGACTTAGCTACTCTACAAAAGTTACAGGAAGAGTTTGCGGCTGAACTTGCTACCTTACGCGGTCGTGTTGATGCCCTTGATGCCAAAACTGCCAAGCTAGAAGCACAACAATTTTCCACCACGACAAAACTCACTGGCGAAGTCATCTTCTCGGCAACCGCAGGTAGTGGTGGACCAAACGATGCTAGATCCAACGTCACCCTAGGTAATCGTACTCGCCTTGTTCTTAACACTAGTTTTACAGGTAAAGATGCTCTCAGAACTCGCTTGGAAACTGGTAACAACCTTGCTGCGGCTAGCAATAGTGTAGGTTCAAGTAGCCTTGCGACTTTGTTAGGAACGAACTCAGTCAGAATTGGACCTGGCGCAGTTGTAACAGACAACTCTTTTGCACTTAGTCTTCTTGATTATAAATTCCCTGTCTTTGACAATAAAGTAACTCTTTACGTTGCACCAATCAGCTTCCCCGATGAATTCTTCACCGTACTTTCACCTGTAGCTAGCAATGGTCAAGGTTCAATTTCTCGGTTCGGTCGCTTTGATCCCCTAATGCGGATTGCTGGTACATCTTCTCTATTTGCCTTTGATTGGAAGGTTTCCGATCAATTCAAAATTCAAGCAGGTTACGGTGCATCCAATGCAGCTTCGCCTTCACCTGGTGGACAAGGTGGTTTATTTGGTGGATCAACCATTGCTCTAGTTCAGCTTTTGTTCAAGCCTACTGAGAATCTTGATGCTTCTATTACCTATGCTAATACTTATCATCAAGGTAACTCTTTAAGTACGGGTTTAGTGAGCACCGAGTCTATAAGTGCGACTGGAGTCACCTCTTTGAGAGCTAATTCAATTGGTGGAAACTTGGCTTGGAAAATCACGCCGAAAATCTCTTTCCATACTTGGGGAACATGGATATTTGCAGATTCAGTCAATAATACAGCTTCCACAACCTTTACAAGTTGGATTGCAGGTTTGACCTTCAATGATTTATTTAGTGAAGGAAGTGCCGCAAGCGTTTTATTCGGTCAGCCAATTAAACGTAGTTCCGTAGGTGGACTTGCTTCCTTTGGCACATCTAATGGTAGAGCTATTGATTCGACTCCTTATCATTTAGAGCTTTTCTATCGCTATCGAGTCAGCAAGAATATCAGTATTACTCCTGGTGTTTTTTGGGTGTTTAATCCTGAAGGTGCTAGTGGTAATCCAACCGCAACTGTTGGTGTAATTCGCACAACGTTCACGTTCTAATAAAGATAAAGGCACGCTTAGCGTGCCTTTATCTTTATTATGATAATTTACATAAAACTTCAATGGAGTACTTTAGCTATGACCACGATCGCTAAACAAGACCGCGACCTTGCTACGGTAATGAAAGATGATGGTGTTGCCAAAGCGAATACCCATGACAGCATTAATCGTATTTTCAATCGTTTAGAAGACATCAAAAAAGAGATGGGTGAACCATCTTGGTCAGTACGTCTTATTTATACTGACATGATGAGTGCGGTCATGATTTGTCAGAAACCTGGTGAAAGTAATCGTACTCACTATCATGCCAACGAAGATGAGTGGTGGGTAGTAATGGAAGGCGAACTAGAGTGGGATGTGGAGGGACATGGAGCTTACCGTGCTACTAAGGACGACATCATTTTTGTACCGCGCAAGGTAATCCATAATATTCGTGTTGTTGGCGATAAACCTTCAATTCGTTTGGCGATCGGCAAACCTGATGTAAATCATATCTTTGTGGAAGATCACGTTTTTATTGAAAACTAAATAAGCAATGAAGTGCCGCGCATAGCGCGGCACTTCATTGCTCAAAAAACATTTAAATTAGTTGATTCAGCTTATGACTAAACCCCATGAATTTCCCCATGATTTTAAGGGAAAAGTTGCAGTTGTTACTGGGGCAAGTAGTGGTATCGGTCAGGCTGTGGCTGAGGCGATCGCTAATTACGGAGCGCATACTGTGTTTATCTCGCGTAGTGGTGCAGAGGCGATCGCTTCAGAACTAAATGCAACGGGTAAATCCGCATTGTCGCTCCCCTGTGATGTTTCTGACGAAGATCAAGTTAAACAGGCGATCGCCACAGTCTTCCAGACCTATGGACAGATTGATATCTTGATCAATAATGCTGCCATTAACCAAGTTGCCAAGATTGAGGATATTTCCCTTGAGGATTGGAACAAAGTTATGGCAACAAATCTCACGAGTCAGTTTCTCTGTTGCAAACATGTAGTGCCGATCATGAAGCAACAACAAAGCGGCAAAATCATCAATGTTTCCTCGATCGCAGGACATTTTCGCAGTAAATTGTCAGGCATTCATTACGTTACCTCAAAAGCAGGAGTAATTGGCTTTACGAGACAGCTTGCTTACGAGCTAGCTCCTTTTCAAATTAATGTTAATGTGGTTTGTCCGAGCCAAACTTACACACCGATGCTAGCAGCGACGTTACCACCTGAAGCAGAACAAAAGTTGATCGACTCCATTCCTCTGGGTAGAATTGCCTCAATGGAAGAACAGGTAAATGTAATTCTATTTCTAGCATCACAACTATCTAGCTATATGACAGGTGCGATTGTTGATGTAAATGGAGGACAATTGTAGTAACACGTAATCTGTATTGCTTTTGAAACAAACAAGTAATACCAATTCACAAAAGTGTAGTCACATTTTTATGAATTAAAAACCAAACCTAGTAAGGGTTTTAAAAACACAAAATGGCGTAGCCATTTTGTGTTTTGGTATAACAAATACTGTAATTTCTTTCTCAACTTTCATACTTAGTTCCTATGGTTGAAATTTTATGCTCACGTTAGAAAATCCTCTCGTTATACTTTACGTGAGGTTAATTGGATGGACTCTCTTGGGCTATGTCTTAGGAAAGCTCCTCCCCAAGATCTTCACTACTTATCTTGGTAAAGCTTTACTGTTTGTCGGTGTTCCCATCAGTATTGTTTCTTTTCTGCGTCAAGCGGATCTATCAGGATGGATTGTGATTGCGCCGACTACGGCTTGGGTTGCAATTCTAGTAGGTGCAGGGCTAGCTTGGATTTGGATTGATCTCGGTGTAAGTGACGAAAGATTTAGTAAGTTATCGAGAGGGATTACAGCTAGAGAAAAGAATCTGGAAGCAAATCCCAGTGTGGATGCAACTTTAGAGCATGAAACTTCTTGGTCAGGGGCAACTCAGGGAAGTTTCTTACTTGCCATGACTTTAGGAAATACCGCTTTTATGGGGTATCCCGTCAGTAGAGTTCTAGTTGGTCCAAAATATTTTGCTTGGGCGCTGTTTTATGATTTGATTGGCTCAACGATCGCCGCCTATTCTGTCGGAATTGCTTTAGCTAGTCGCTATGGCAGTATGTCTAGTGGGCAGAAGCAGCCGAATCCATTTGTATCGATGGCAAAGACTCCCGCATTATGGAGCTTACCGATTGGTGTGGGGATGAAATTTCTCCCCTTGCCTACGTTAGTTACCTCTAGCATGAGTATGATCGCAGAGACAACTATAACTTTGTCACTGGTGATGATTGGGATGCAGCTAAGTCAATTAAAGACGCTACGCAATGTCAAGAGAGCCTTAACTTGCCTATCGATTAAGATGCTGTTTACTCCATTAGTAGTTGGTACAGGGCTAATGTTTTTTGGAGTAACGGGGGAACCTCGGATGGCGATGGTTTTACAAATGGCAATGCCACCAGCTTTCTCGACCCTTGTGATTGCCCAAGCCTATAATCTGGATCGTGATTTAACAGTTACAACCTTAGCTTTTGGTGTAGTTCTTTTACTGTTCACCATACCTATTTGGTTATGGCTATTTTCATAGTCTCTATGTTTAGTCTCATCTATATACCAATAGCTTTAATTAGTTTTAAGCCTATTTTCATGCTAACTAAATAAACAAAAAACATCAATTTAATCTAATCTTTGCACGAAAAATAATTGAATATATCAGCCATAGTTATGTAGACTTACTGAGGAATTCTTGACAGAATTGATAAGGTCAATCTAGGAAGCGATAAAAACATGCCTAAACTACTGATCAGTACTTCTTCTTTTGATGTAAAAAATAATCAGGTATTGCAAAGTCTCCAAGCTCAAGGCTTTGAAATTATTTTAAATCCCTATGGTAGAAAGCTCAAAGAAACAGAAGTCCTAGAGCTACTCAGTGATGATGCTATTGTGGGCATGATCGCAGGTGTTGAACCTCTGACTCGTAATGTTTTAAGCTCAACTAAATCTCTAAAAGTAATTTCACGTTGTGGTATTGGAACCGATAGTGTCGATCTCGTGGTGGCTCAAGAATTGGGAATTCCAGTTCATATTACCCCTACAGCTCCTGTAATTGCTGTGGCTGAGTTAACAGTGAGCCTGATCCTCTCCCTTTTGAGACGCACGTCAGAAGCCGATCGCATTTTGCGTGAAGGTACATGGAAGCCTCTCATGGGCAAATTACTGGCTTCTCAAGTGGTGGGACTGTTGGGCTATGGGAGAGTTGGCAATCGCGTAGGGCAGTTGTTAAAAACTTTTGGGACAAAGAGAATCGCCTATGACATTTTCCGTGATGATTCGCTATTTGCTGATACCGTTTGCATCCCATCTTTAGATGAATTTATCGCCCGTTCAACTGTAATCACGATCCACGTTCCCTATAACCAAGACAATCATCATTTAGTTGATCGTAACTTTATTAATAAAATGCAAGCAGGTAGTATTTTAATTAATACTTCGAGAGGGGGGCTAGTTGATGAAGAAGCTTTGTATGAGGCGCTAGTTTCTGGGCATTTGTCAGGTGCAGCCCTTGATGTGTTTGAAGAAGAGCCATATTCTGGAAAACTCTGTGCCTTGCCTCAAGTTATTTTAACTCCCCATATGGGTTCCTATGCTAAAGAAGCCCGAACCCAGATGGAACAAGAAGCTTCTCAAAATCTATTTGATAGCCTCGTAAATCTAGGTTTAGCTAAGTGATTCAAAATACCATGACCGAAATCATGACTAAAAGCATCCCTAAAAAATATGATGCGATCGTGTTTGATTTTGATGGAGTCCTTGTAGAGTCAGTGGATGTCAAAACGCAGGCTTTTGGTGCTTTATACGCAGAATATGGCGATCGCATTGTCGAGCAGGTAAAAGCCTATCATCTACTTCATGGAGGCGTATCCAGATTTGATAAGTTTCGGTATTATCATGAGGTTTTACTTGGGAAAGTCTTAACCAATGAAGAGGAACTGAGACTGGGAAATCTGTTTTCGCAATATGTCGAAGATGCAGTGGTGGATGCTGTTTACGTGTTAGGAGCCTACGAGCTTTTAGAAAATAATTATCAATCCACTCCCCTATTTGTTGCTTCAGGAACTCCCGATCAAGAGTTAAAAAGGATTGTGTCACGTCGGAAGATGAGCCATTATTTTGTGTCTGTACATGGTTCTCCAGCCCAAAAAGGAGACATTATTCAGGATATTTTGTCGAAATATGATTTTGCGCCCGATCGCGTATTGATGGTTGGCGATGCGATCGCTGATTATGAAGGGGCGATCGCTGCGGGTGTAAAATTTATAGGCAGGGTGATGCAATATCCTAAAACTGATCCCTTTCCCGTAGGGACAATAGTTCTCCCAGACCTAGTTGAACTAGTCATATAAAATGCAATATAAGCGTTGCCAAGCAATGTTTATATTGCATTCTGAGATTTCCAGTTTTGCTTGCTTTTTATCTTAAAAACCTATGCTTCGTCGTCAGTTTAATCAATTATCTCTGTCTCTAGCAGGTTTGGGTTTGGCAGCCTGTAGTAATTCCACAGTCTTAAATTATCGAACTCCTGAAAAAAGTTCTAAGTTTCGTGTTTGGTGGATTCAAAGCTTCTATCCTGCTGAGACTGAGGCTCTTTCACAAATTGTAGCGGAGTGGGAAAAAAAGAATAATACCAAGGTGGAGATCACTTTTTATAATGATGGATCGATTAACCGTGATGCTGAAAATGCCCTCGACAACGGCAATCCACCCGATATCTTATTTAGTAATACCGCCGAGTTTGCCCTCTATCCAAAATTAGCATGGCAAAATAAATTAGTAGATGTTTCTGACGTTGTTGAACCTGTTAAAAATCTATTTAGCCCGATCGCTCTCAAAGCTGTCGCCTATAAAAATAGCGCCAATCCTAAGCCTGCTTACTATGCTGTCCCGATCGCCCAATTATCAGCAGGTTTACATTATTGGCGCGATCTCCTTGTTGATGTCGGAATGACTGACACTAGTATCCCTAAGGATTGGGATAGCTTTTGGAAATTTTGGGAAACAGCACAAGAACGCGCTAACAACAAAGGTAAAAAAGATCTCTATGGGATCGGACTACCCATGTCTGCCGAAGGTACGGATGTGATTTTCATGTTTGAGCAGTTCCTCACTGCCTATGGGGTCGAGTTACTGGATGACAATGGACAACTGAAAGTTGATAGCACTCAAAGTCGCCAAGGTGTTATTGCTGCATTGACAAAGTATGCAGGATTTTACAAGAGTAAACATGTACCGCCTACTGCTGTGCAATGGACAGATGCTGACAATAATCAAGTATTTCTGAGTCGCAATTCATTCATGACCACCAACCCAGGCTTGTCTATCCCTGCATCGCAACAGTTTGATCAGGAGGTGTACAACAAAAAATTAGTGACCACAGAATGGCCGCTTGCCCCCGATGGGAAACCTCTCAACTATTTAGTTGCGGTGAAACAGGCGGTTATATTTGCGACCACTAACCCTACGGACAACAAGGATGATGTTGCCAAGGAAAAAGCAAGGCAAGAACTTGCTAAAAATTTGCTATCCCACATTATCCAACCTGATAATTTGCTCACCTATTTGAAGGGTGCTGGAGGAAGATATTTCCCGACCATGCCAAAATTATTGGAAGACCCCTACTATAAAGATTCCAAAGACCCACACATCTTGGCAGCAACAAAGCAATTCCAGAATACGAAATCTTTTTATACAGCCCAAAATCCTGCCTATTCGGAAGTGGGCGCAAAGCAAATATGGGGGAAAACCATAAAATCAGTGGCGACAGGCAAGAGTACCCCTGAGCAAGCCGCCGATGAAGCGATCGCCCAAATTAAGTCTATTTTCACCCAGTGGAAATGATTTGGATGGTAGGTGGCGCGCCTATCATACCCTTCAGAATCGTTAGTAAAGTGAGTATAGAAGATGATCAACCAATTTAAGAAACGCTTGCTGCTACAACTTGTGGCATATTTTTCGGTTCTGTCGATTGTCACAGTTTTAGTCGTTGCTGTAAGTGCGAATACGCGCAGTCGTGACGCTCTGAGAAAATCCGTAATTGACCGACTCGCAGTAGCCACATCACTAAAGGAAGCTCAAGTAAATCAATGGGTTGATAATCAACGGCGTGATGTAATTTTGATGACGCAGTTACCAGATCTCCTCGTTAATTCTGAAATCACTTTTACGAAGGATCGCGAATCTCCAGAGTTTAAATCGGCTGTGGAATCTCTCCAAAAGTTTATGGCGGATGTATCCTCAGTCAAACCAAATATTCGTCAGATTTCGATCCTAACTAATAATGGGATTACAATTGTTTCCACCGACAAACAGAAAGAAGGAAAATATCAGCCTCTCGGCAATACCACTACTTACTTTACTCGCGACCAATCCCGCGTTATTGTTCCTAATTTCTATATATCGCCAATTTCAGGCAAGGCGGCGATGACTTTTGCGGCTCCTTTAATTAATAAATCAGGCGATCGCATTGGTGTCGTTGCAGTTGATCTAGATTTGCAAGGGGTAGATGATATCATTCGCGAACGTACAGGATTAGGGGCTAGTGGCGAAACCTACTTAGTCGGTAGATTGACCGCTAAAAACGTTCTAATTTCAGGAGCAGGAGCAGATAATCAGCAACTTGCCAAAGATATCACAAGTGAAGGTATTGCCGCCGCCGCCTTAGGAAAAGATGGGGAAGGGCTGTATAAAAACTATAAAACTGTTCCTGTGCTAGGCAGTTATATTTGGATTGACAACCTCAATCTAGCTTTACTTGCAGAAATATCACAGTCCGAAGCCTTTGAGCCAGCCGATCGCCTTGCTCGCGATATTTTACTGATCGGATTAAGTTCGGCTGGTATCTTATTGACAGCTGTGTACTTGATTGCACGAAGAATTTCTCAGCCAATTTTAGCGATCGCCGATGCTGCGAATCAAGTTTCTGGAGGTAATCTGGATTCACAAGCACCTGTGCTAACGGAAGATGAAATTGGGATTTTGGCGATCGCGTTTAATCAAATGACCTCACAACTTAAAGCTTCTGGTGAACAATTAGCTGATTACAGTCGGACATTGGAGCAGAAAGTCGAGCAGCGTACTAGTGAGATCAAAGCAATTATCGACAATATGGTGGATGGATTGGTGGTAGTTAATAGCGAAGATCAAATTACCCAATTTAACCCAGCGCTTGCAGGCATGATCGGTATCAGCAGTAAAGCTATTTCTAAGGCTGCAAGTTATAAAGAAATATTTAAAGCGGAAGAAATCACTAATCTAGTGACAAATACGAGAGAAAATCCCAAACAAGTCTTTAGTGAAGAGTTTTCTCTACCTGATCGTCGTATTGGCAAAGCAGTTGCTACTTCGATCTTTGGCGAAGAACATATCTCAGAACAAACTCCTTTGGGAACAAATTATTTAGGTACGGTAATTCTCATTCGCGATATTACTGCCGAGAAAGAAGTGGATCGGATGAAGACAGACTTCATTTCCACAGTATCCCATGAGTTACGAACACCACTTACTTCGGTACTGGGATTTGCTAAATTAATTCAGAAAAAGCTGGAAGAGTCCATATTTCCTCTAATCCAGACCGATGACAAGAAAGTGAACCGAAGTGTGCGCCAAGTTACGGAAAACATTGAAATTATTGTATCTGAGGGAACACGCCTCACCAAGCTAATTAATGAAGTTCTAGATGTTGCCAAAATCGAAGCGGGTAAAATGCAATGGAATATGCAACCAATGGCAATTACCGAAGTAATTGATCGAGCTTTCTCCGCAACTTCAGCACTCTTTGAGCAGAAGGGATTAGCGCCAGTGCGAGAAATTGAAGCTGATTTGCCAGACATCTATGGAGATAAGGATCGTCTGATCCAAGTTGTAATTAATCTCATTTCTAATGCTGTGAAGTTTACTGAACAAGGCTGTATCACCTGCCGAGTTAGACGAGACAATCAATTTATTGTGGTCAGTGTCGTCGATCAAGGTGTGGGTATCTCGGAATCCGATCAGCCGAAGGTATTTGAGAAGTTTAAGCAGGTTGGCGATACGCTGACGGATAAGCCCCAAGGCACAGGGCTAGGACTACCAATTTCCAAGGAAATCGTCGCTCATCATGGCGGCAAAATTTGGGTAGAAAGTGAAGTTGGTAAAGGTAGTACATTCTCTTTCACATTGCCAATTAGTACAGGAGCCGAACAACTTCCTTCCATTAATTTCGATATTCTCATCGAGCAACTTAAGAAAAGAGTTGTTTCTGATGGTCAAACTCAAAATGATGGTCAAAGCGCGATTGATCATCCCAAGAACATTCTTGTCATTGATGATGATCCCAGCATCCGCAACCTACTCAGGCAGGAATTGGAAGCTAAAGGATATGCTGTGCGCGAAGCAGGAAGCGGACAAGAAGCGATCGCCAAAGTGCGAGAAAGTCGTCCCGACCTAATTACCCTTGATATTGTGATGGAGGGTATTAGTGGCTATGATGTAGCCGCAATTCTCAAATCCGATCCTGCGACCTTAGATATTCCGATTATCATTGTTTCTGTATTAGATGATAAAAACAAAGGTCGTCATCTAGGTATTGATAGTTATATTACTAAGCCTTTAGACATGGTTCTATTGATGCGCGAGGTGGAGATTCTACTGACTAGTAAGGCTTCTACGGGCAAAAAGATTCTTGTGGTTGAAGATAACTTCGGCTCGATCGAGCTATTGATGGAAATGTTGCAAAATCAAGGTTTCTTACCATCTAAAATCTCTCCTCAAGATGATTTACGCGCCAGTGCGATCGCCTCTCAACCTGATGTCATCATTGCTAGCACCAAGTTAGCAGAGCAAGTACAATCTCTTCGTGCTGAGCAGAGTATGGAACATATTCGCTTTTTACTAATTGCTGACCAATAGAAATACCCCAATAAACAACGGCGGCGCTTCGCGCCGCCGTTGTTTATTGCACTAATATTTAGCAAACGACCGACTGGGTGGAGCCGTGAATTGTGGCGGGCGATCGCTATTTGAGTTGTTTAAATTTTGAGAATTAGGACGCAAAGGCGATCGCATTAACGCTTCAGGATTAAAGCGATAGCCAATATTGCGTACTGTTTGGATTAAATTGGGTTGTTGCGGATCAACCTCAAGTTTTTTGCGTAACGATAAAACATGCGTATCTACAGTACGCGGATTATTAATCTCATCTGGCCAAGCACGCTGCAAAAGCTCCGCACGACTGAGAGCTAAGCCTTCTGATTGCGCGAGAACATAGAGCAAACTAAATTCTTGAGGCGTTAAATCGATCGCATTTCCCTTTAAACGCACTTGTCGTTGCACTAAATCGATCTTCAGTACACCATAGTCCAAACAAGCAGGGGGCGCAGATGTGCGTAATCTACGGGTCAACGCCTCCACCCTTGCCAAAAATTCTTGCATTCCAAAAGGCTTAGTCAAATAGTCATCCGCACCCGCCTTTAAACCTTCCACAATGTCAGATTCATTGGTGCGCGATGAAATCACGAATATTAAGGAACTTCTTTGCTTATGGAGCCAACGACATAACTCAATACCATCCCCATCAGGCAGATCGGTACTTAAGATCACCAAGCTCGGCTGCTGTTTTTGAAATACCAGCTTTGCTTGCTGACAACTCACCGCCTGAAATACCGAATAGCCAATCTGCTGCAAATGCCAACCCAAGAGAGAGGCAAGATTCGGATTACCTTCTACAATTTCTATGCTGATTGGGATCAAAGAAATACTCTCCTGCCGAGTAATGCCTATAGCTCTCGGATTATGAAATTGCATCATAACTCAGTGTCAAGCTGTTTTTTGTAGCTGTAATTACCCTCTAGATGGCGAAAAGCGCTGTCAGAAACCTTATAGTTCACAATAATGTTGAGCTTGCTGATTCATTAAGGCTTCGCCGTAAAATAGGGAACTGATTATTGATGATGTGGCTTCGCCGCATCATCAATAATCGGGGTTTTCATTACTTACAACAACATTACTAATCCAGTGACCTATCGAAATCCTGTTCCCACGGTTGATATCATCATTGCCCTGCGCGATCGCCCCCATCAACCGATTGTCCTAATTGAGCGGCTAAATCCACCTCATGGCTGGGCGATCGTGGGTGGATTTGTCGATTATGGCGAACATCTCGAAGATGCCGCAAGGCGAGAGGCTCAGGAAGAAACAGGGCTACAGGTGGAGTTAATCGACCTGCTAGGCATTTATTCAGATCCTAGTCGAGATGAGCGTCTACATACGATTAGTGCTGTGTATATGGCTGAAGCTGTGGGCGAACCAAAGGCTGATGATGATGCTAAGTCTGTTGGTTGCTTTGCAGCTTGGGAAATACCTAGCCAGTTATGTTTCGACCATGCCCAAATTCTGCAAGATTATTGGCGCTATCGCAACTATGGTATTCGCCCCAAAATATAGGGAAAATCCAGCACGAAGTGCTGGATTTTCCCTATATACAAAAAAGTTTGCTTTAAGTGTTGACAAAGATTCAGTCATGTATGTATCTTAATAAAGGTCAAGAACACGCCCCCATCGTCTAGAGGCCTAGGACACATCCCTTTCACGGATGCGACGGGGATTCGAATTCCCCTGGGGGTATTTTTGAACAATAAAAAAGCACTTGCATTGCAAGTGCTTTTTTATTGTTCAATTGCGCGAGATGCAGTGGAACTTTATAGTAATTTTTCTAAACCGTAAATAAGGGACTTGAGCGCAAGGACTTTGCGGACACAAAGCAACACACCTGCCATGTAACAGGTGCGATCGCTAGCATTATGCTCAATTTTGAGAGTTTCACCCATCGCCCCAAAAATCACTTCTTGACGCGCAACTACCCCCGGTACACGCACACTATGAATGCGAATATTCTCACCGTAGGTTGCGCCCCTTGCACCCGTGAGATGTTCTTTTTCATCGACAAGAGCAGGATTAAAGGATTGACCTAGTTCTGAGAGCATCTGTGCGGTTTTAATTGCCGTGCCGCTCGGAGCATCGGCTTTTTGATTGTGGTGCAGTTCGATAATTTCCACATGCTGGAAATATTTAGCAGCAGCGATCGCCGCCTGTTGCATCAAAATCACCCCGACAGAAAAGTTTGGGGCAATGATACAGCCTGTACTTGCCTTGTCTGCGAAAATGGCGAGATCGGCAATTTGTTGTTCGCTTAAGCCCGTAGTGCCAACTACAGGACGCACACCATAGGCGATCGCTGAGCGAATATTGTCGTAAATAATGCTGGGATGTGTGACATCAACCATTACTGGTAATTGCGACTCTTGAGAGGCTTGGGCAAGCACGACTTCGAGGTTGTCAGTCACAGGTATCTCTAATTCACCAATACCAACCACTTCACCGATATCTTCACCGATGTGTTTGCGACCGATCGCTCCTACAAGATACATATCTGGCGCTTGGGCGATCGCTTTGATTATTTCGCGCCCCATTTTACCTGTCGCCCCTGAGACAACAACAGGGATTTGTGCATTATTAGTCATGGATTAAAACTGGAAAGCAATATGTTGTACGAGCTTAGCTCACAAGTTAACTAATTTCTGGGTTAATTGCTCTATTAGCTAATTTAATTATCCAAACAACTAACAGGAAAACAACACAGCTTAATATCGCCCACATTGTTTCTTGAGGATTGGGGGATATGAATATAATAAATCCTTGATCTTTAATTAATGCTGAAAAACTAGACACACAAAATGGTGTGAGATAGAGCCTAAATATTTGCCAATAATCTAATTTACGATTACCAGTATCGTTGGAAGAAACGCCTAAGAATAATGCTGTGCCAATTACTGCACTGATACCAAGTGAGTTGATCCATATCTTCGGTGTAGGGTCAAAATAAAAATTGACTATCACTAAATACCAAATTAGATAGCACCAAAGAATCAATTTATGGAGCTTAATATTGCCAAAGTATTGAAGCAACCAATTCACGATTTCTAGGCTCCCAGCAATACAGGTTGATATCCTGCACTAGCAGGTGAAACGGTGGAGATAAAAACTAATGATTCGTCTCCATCGTTTAATACTCCGTGAACAAAGCCTTTGGGTGCGATAACAATATCTCCTGCGGCGATCGGTTCAGTTGTACCTTGTTGATCTACATAATATTTGCCTTTGCCCTGCAAAATAGTCCAAGTATCTTGCCCATGAGGATGCATATGTGGGGCGATTTCCTGATTTGGCTTAAGATACCAAGCTACAACGACGGTATCTGGAGACTCTGTAACGACTGAACGAATAGGCTCTCCGTCTGTTTCTTGAAAAAACTTGGCACTGTTGAAAATTCTGCTATTACTCATTTGTATCTATACTTTCCTACCAAGAAATTAGTCGATCTATTCGCGACTTTAATTTTCTGACTAAATATCCTTGCTGTTTGTCTAACTAATCACCTTGCCGAAATTTTTTTAGGATTGCCTAAGTATGCTTTGAGGTTGTACTATGGTTAGCTGGACTGAAAAAATAGGAGACTAGTACTATGAGTCGCGTATGCCAACTAACAGGCAAAAAAGCCAATAATGCCGTATCGATTTCTTTCTCACACAAGCGTCATAAGCACTTACAACACGTAAACTTACAAGACAAAAGAATTTGGTGGGAAGAAGGAAAGCGTTTTGTAAAATTACAAATTTCCACCAAAGCCATCAAAACTTTGCAAAAGAAAGGATTATCAGCATTTGCTAAGGAAGCAGGTATTGACCTCCGCAAGTTCTAACTCAAATAGGGTAGCAAGTGCTTTGCACTTGCTACCCTAAATATATTTTATGAACATTGGTATTGTTGGATTAGGACTAATCGGTGGTTCGCTAGGCTTAGATCTGCTCGCCTCAACGCAAGATCATAACCAAGCTCAAAATTATGTGTGGGGTATTAGCCGCAATCCTGAAACCTGTAAACAAGCAGAAGCGATTTCCGCCGTAAATATCGCTGATATAGATATTGAAAATATTCCCGATCGCATTCTTGCTCAAACAGATATCGTCGTCATCTGCACACCGATCGCTTCGATCCTGTCCACAATTACATTAATTGCGCCAAAGTTGCCCGCTAATATCATCTTTACGGATGTTGGCTCGGTCAAAGATGCGATCGTGCAACCTGCATCAAAAATCTGTCAGCAATTTAATCAGCGATTTGTCGGTAGTCATCCGATGGCTGGCACTGCCTTTCAAGGTATCTCAGCCGCCGAACGTAATCTATTTCAAAATCGTCCTTGTGTAGTTACGCCTAGCGATGATCTTGATGCAGTGGCGAAAGTGCGATCGCTATGGCAAGCAGTGGGCATGAACATCCATGAATGTAGTCCTGAAGAACATGATCGCGCTGTGGCGATGATTAGCCATGCACCTGTAATGATTAGTGCAAGTTTAATTGCCTCCTGTCAGCAAGAAGGTGATGATCGCGTTTTAAAATTAGCGCAAAATCTAGCAAGTTCTGGATTTCGTGATACTAGTCGCGTTGGCGGCGGCAATCCTGAACTAGGGAGACTAATGGCAGAATACAATCAATCAGCAGTATTGCGATCGCTCCATACTTATCAGCAATCTTTGCAAGCAGTGATCAATTTAATTGAGAACAAACAATGGGAAGAACTAGAAGCTTTTTTAGCTAACACTCAACGCGATCGCCCATTTTATGTAGACTGAATCTATTTGTTTTAGGATTTTCGCTAAGAAACCATTTAAGAATTAAAGCTCTATGTGTCTAGCCCCCTAAATCCCCCAATTCTGGGGGACTTAAATCTGGTTCCCCCCAGAATTGGGGGGCTAGGGGGGCTAAAACTACAATTCTTAAATGGTTTCTAAAAGGACAAGCTTTGAAATAGATCCGCGACGGGAAAAGTAAACCCATTAATAACATCCTCGCCATCTAGAAAATCGCCTCGTTTCAGAAGGTGATCGGGTTCTTGTGCGGATCGATAGACTAGAACGTAATGTTGGATCGGATTGACAACCCAAACTAACCGAGTTCCATTTTCAAAATATTCTAAGATTTTGGTGTTAATTTCTTCAACCGTATTACCAGGGGATAGGATTTCGATCGCCAAATCTGGCGCACCTTCTAGAAAGCTCGTGGGAAGTTCTGAAATTCCTTGCAAGCGTTCTTTGGCAAAGAACGAAATATCGGGAGAGCGTTTATTGCCATTTTTCATTTTAAAAGCTGTACTCGAATCAAATAGTACCCCTAGCTTTTGAGAGGAGACAACCGCAAACAAAGCCGAACTCAAGACAATGGAAATATATCCATGCAATGCTCCTGAATTACCCATTACAACTAGTTCTCCGTCCACAATTTCATAATGACATGCATCATCAGGAAGAGACATAAAAGCCGCATCTGTCCAGACTTTTTTGTTTGATGTGCTTGCTGCCTCTATAACTGAAATAGACATATATTTTGCTCCTTTTCGTTGTTGATTTTGGGTTAGTAGAGCATTGCAAGATTTTAATGACTTTTTAAAGATTTGAGTAGACCACCACAGGCATCAAATAAGAGATCGATCACATAATTAAATCCATCTGCGCCGCCATAGTAAGGATCAGGAACTTCTTTATCCGTGTGAGTTTCGCAGTAGTCACACATCATTTTTACCTTGTCAGTAAATTTTCGCTGCGGATCGAGAGCGAGAATATTGCGATAGTTATCTTTATCCATCGCCAGAATCAAATCAAATTCTCGCAAATCCATCGCCTCAAACTGTCTAGCTGAACCAACAAAATCTAAGCCACGTTCTTTGGCTGCTGCTCGCATACGACGATCAGGTAGTGCGCCCACATGCCAGCCGCCAGTCCCTGCCGAATCACAGATAAAGTGATCGCCTAGTCCTTCCTGCTCAATCAAATGATTCATAATATTTTCCGCCGCAGGCGATCGGCAAATATTTCCGAGGCAAACAAATAGAAGTTTTTTAGTCATATTTATATTCCATAATCCTGCATTTGTGTGTGGGCGGCTTTGCCGCCCACACACAAATGCGTTTCAGGTTTCTACAAAGGTAAGGCTTTACAGCACCTTTGTATAGTTGTCACTTGTATTAGTACATAAAACCCAAGAAGAGAATGGCGGCGCGAAGCGCCGCCATTCTCTTCTTGGGTTTTGCTTTTGTCCTAAAGCAATTACCGATCAAACGAATCACAAGAAAAATTTTGAAAGCGTTGCTTCGCAACGCTTTCAAAATTTTTCTTGGTTTGGGTTTGAGCGCAAAGCGCTGTAACACAATCGACGGCAGCTATAGAAAGAAGTTAAGCACAAAGCACTAAAATTTTCTCGACAACTTTCGGCGTAACATCTTGATTTTCGCCTAAAGCGACAAAACCACGTTTCTCAAAGCGATCGATGATTTTGGGAATCACATCTAGCCCTACGCCATAGTCTGATAGATAGGTGAGAACACCGACAGCTTCAAAAAATTCGCGAGTTTTGCCGATCGCCTGATCAATGCGTGATTCTTCTGTACCCTCGACTAGACCCCAAACGCGATCGGCATATTGCAAGAGCTTCTGACGCTTGCGATCGCGTCTAACTGTCAGCATGTTCGGCAGCACAATCGCCAAAGTTTGAGCATGATCGATACCATGTAGAGCCGTTAGCTCATGTCCGATCATGTGTGTTGCCCAGTCTTGAGGCACACCCACACCGATCAGTCCATTTAGAGCCATCGTCGCACACCACATCACATTGGCGCGAGCTTCGTAGTTATGGAGATCGGCTAAGATTTTGGGACCTTCTTCTATCAAGGTTTTGAGGATAGACTCCGCCATCCGATCCTGTAATGGCGCATTAGCAGGGTATGTCAAATACTGTTCCATAACATGAACATAGGCATCAACAATTCCATTACTGACCTGACGAAGAGGCAAAGAGTAAGTCGTTTCAGGATCTAGTACTGAAAATTTAGGGAATACCAATGGGCTAGAAAAGAAGAGTTTCTCTTGAGTTTCCCACTTAGTTACCACAGAAGCAGTATTCATCTCAGAACCTGTGGCAGGTAGGGTCAATACTGCCCCAAAGGGAATCGCCGCTTTTACGGGTGCTTGTTTGGCACAAATATCCCAAGGATCGCCTTCAAAGGGAACGGCGGCAGCAATAAATTTTGTACCATCCACGACGGAGCCACCGCCTACCGCTAGCAAGAAATCAATCCCTTCGGTGCGAATTAGTTGCACCGCTTTGAGCAGAGTTTCTAGATGTGGATTAGCTTCAATCCCACCGAATTCCAGAAAGTTACGACCTGCTAGGGCTGCTTTTACCTGCTCATAAACTCCATTGCTTTTGATGCTACCACCACCATAAGTGATGAGGATTTTTGCATCAGAGGGGATTTCTCCACCAATATTCGCAATTTGACCTTTGCCAAATAAAATCTTGACTGGATTGTAAAAAGCAAAATTTTCCATGACTAACTCAAAAACATTAAAGTTGATGCAAAGCATCAACTTTAATATAGCTAAAACGCTAGATCTTCTGATCGTGAGCCAGAGTAGATCATACCTTTGCTAAAGTTAACGCTTAGCGGTTCACCGTCACGAATGAAGCCTGTAGCATTTTGTACGCCAATTAAAATTGGGATACCCAACCTGCGACCAATCACCACGGCATGGGAATCAAGGCTGGATTCTTCAGTAATTACTGCCGAGGCTTTGCGAATTACTTCGATATAGTCGGCATCGGTGCGATCGATCACCAGAATTTCGCCTTCGTTAAAGTCGCGGACATCAAGGTGATGGAAAGCAACTCTAGCCCGACCATGAACTATGCCAGAGCCAATGCTTAAACCTTTACCAACGACTGAAGAGACAAATTCGACTTTGATCAAATCGGTAGAACCCGCCACATCTTGCAGAGTACCTGCGGACATAACCACTAAGTCGCCAGCAGAGAGCAATTTCATCTCTTGAGCAAGATTAAGCGCCGCTTCAAAGTTTTGTCTGGCTGATGGCAAGGAGATTAAGACCATCGGCTGTACACCCCAGACCATTTGTAAGCGTCTTGCCACTTGGACATTGGGCGTAACTGCCAAAATCGGAATTGGTGGACGGAATTTGCTGACATTACGAGCGGTAGAGCCTGTTTTGGTGAGGGTAACGATCGCTGCCGCATTTAGTTGAATTGCAATTCTACCCACTGCTTGGCTGATCGCATTGGGTACAGCGCGTCCCATACTTTCAAGGGGTTGCATTTTCAGATCTTGTTCTCTTTCGATGCGAACCGCGATTCTTGCCATAGTTTCCACAGCCAAGATCGGATATTTACCCACCGCAGTTTCGTTAGAGAGCATCACCGCATCGGTTCCATCGATGATCGCGTTGGCTACGTCAGAAATTTCCGCACGAGTTGCACGCGGATTATTCACCATGCTATCGAGCATTTGCGTCGCTGTAATTACGGGAATGCCGAGGCGATTGGCGGTTTTAATTAATTGTTTTTGGGCGATCGGTACATCTTCTGCGGGAATTTCTACGCCAAGATCACCACGCGCTACCATTACGCCATCGCAAACCGAGAGAATCGCTTCCATGTTGGCGATCGCTTCGTGCTTCTCGATTTTGGCTACAACACTAGCCTTGCGACCTGAAGCGGCAATTAGGTCTTTAACTTCCAGCACATCTTCAGGAGTACAGACAAAGCTGAGTGCTACCCAATCCACCCCTTCGGACAATCCAAAGCGTAAATCCTCGCGATCTTTATCGGTCATCGCACTGACTAATAAATGCACGTTCGGAAAATTTACCCCTTTATTGTTAGAGAGCGTGCCACCAATGACCACGCGACAATAAAGATCACCTAATTCCACATTTACAGCTTCGACGACCATCTCCACTTTGCCGTCATCTAGCATGATTACTGCACCGATTGGTACTTCCTCAGCAAGGGTGTCATAGGTAATGCAACTAATTTCCGAGTTACCGTCAACTTGACGGCTGGTGAGCGTAAACTTGTCACCTTTATTTAAGGTAATTGGACCTTCTTTAAATACTCCAAGGCGAATTTTGGGCCCTTGTAAATCCTGCAAAATGCCCACAGGTTGATTGAGTTCGCTTGACACTTGGCGAATATTACAAATGCTGCGATGGTGGTCAGCATGAGTGCCGTGGGAAAAGTTGAGGCGAAAGGTACTTGCGCCTGCTTCAATAAGCTGGCGAATCATATCGGGGCTACTAGTCGCGGGTCCAATAGTAGCAACAATTTTTGTGCGACGAAAAGTTTCTCTAACGGTCATGGATTGTCAGCTAACGGCGAACCTCAAACATACCAGAATCTCATGACAATTCTTCATAGTTGTGTCACTCTCTGGGGCATGAGCGACATAACTGTACCCATTACCAAAAAATAGAAGACGTGCTTCGCACGTCTTCTATTTTTTGGTTTCTATTGTGTCAAAATGTTAAGCGTGAGAGTAATTTTTGACCCAACCCAAATTTCTCGTCCCACTGCGATCGCCCTCGGTAACTTTGATGGCGTACATGTGGGACATCGGCATGTGATTGTGCCTATTTTGCCGACATCTTTGCGCGATCGCTACTCGAATTTAACCAGTACCGTCGTTTCTTTTTCGCCGCATCCCCAAGAATTTTTTAGCCAAAGACAGCGATCGCTACTTGCCCCCTTTGATGAGAAAGTAGCTTTGCTCAAGTCCCTTGGTGTGGAGCAATTAGTTTTGCTGCCCTTCGATGCCGATCTTGCTAAACTCACGGCTGCCGAATTTATCCAGAAAATTTTAATTGACTCTCTCCAAGTCGAATTAATCAGTGTCGGTTTTGATTTTCACTTCGGACAAAAACGACAAGGTAATATCACTGATTTACAAAACATTTGGGGCGATCGCCTCACGGTTATTCCAGAGCAAACGATGAGTTTCGGAGATGGAGAACAGCCTCCCGTGCGAATCAGTAGCTCAAATATTCGTACAGCCCTAGCCCAAGGCGAAATTGATTTAGCTAATTCACTACTCGGTCGCCCTTATAACCTTGTTGGCAGAGTCGTGCAAGGCAAGCATTTAGGTCGGACGATAGGCTTCCCCACGGCAAATTTAGAACTGCCTACACAAAAGTGTTTGCCGCGTGATGGGGTGTACGCAGTGCAAGCAACGATCAATCATCCTGATGCAGCTACACAATCACCAATATTAGGGGTGATGAATGTTGGATTGCGTCCAACTGTAGATGGTGATCGACGATCGGTTGAAGTGCATTTATTTAATTGGCAAGGTGATCTTTATGATCAGTATCTCAGTGTAAACCTGATCAAATTTATTCGACCTGAAAAGAAGTTTGATTCCCTTGATGCCCTCAAAGCTCAGATTCAGGCTGATTGCCAGACAGCGTTAAACTATCTTGGCTCAAGCCGACAGAAACTAGCCCATATTATTACAGCTCATTCGTAAGTTATAGCCAATATAAAACCCAAAAGAGAGTTGCGGCGCGGAACGCCGCAACTCTCTTTTGGGTTTTATATCCAACTGGGGAAATGGTGTTCCATGTCACCACGTTACAATAAAAAAGCATCTTAACTAATTCAGCTAAGCGCTCAAATTTATGATTGAACTCTATTACTGGCCCACACCCAACGGTCATAAGATTACGATCTTTTTAGAAGAATCGGAAATGGAGTATGAAATTCATCCCATTGATATTCGTGTAGGTGAGCAGTTTCAGCCAGACTTTCTCAAGATTGCGCCAAATAATCGAATGCCTGCCATTATTGATCGCCATCCATTAGATTCTGGGTCAGCCATATCTGTATTTGAGTCTGGAGCGATTTTGCAATATCTCGCTGAGAAAACTGGCAAGTTTTTACCATCGAATTTGCGCGATCGCACAGTTGTTATGGAATGGCTATTCTGGCAAATGAGTGGCTTAGGTCCAATGGCGGGACAAAATCATCACTTCTCTCAATATGCACCTGAAAAGATTTCCTATGCGATCGATCGCTATGTCAAAGAGACTAATCGTCTTTATGGAGTTCTAGATCGTCAACTAGAAGGAAAAGAATATATTGCTGGAGAGTACTCGATCGCCGATATGGCTTGCTATCCTTGGATACTTCTGCACAAGCATCAACAACAAAACCTCGAAGACTTTCCCAATCTGCAAGCATGGCTAGAAAGAATCCGTGAGCGTCCTGCCGTGATTCGTGCTTATGAGCAAGCAAAACCCTTTGCTAGTCAACCAACAATTACAGAAGAAAGCAAGAAAATTCTCTTCGGTCAAACCGCAGCAAATTTAAAATCTGGGATATGATGGAAGGCGCGAAGCGCCGCCCATCATATCTATCTATAGAACCCATTTGGTATCTTAGGAAGAGTAGAAAAAGGAGTCAAACATGGGATATAGCAGCAGCCTAAGCGATCAAGAGTGGGAGATTATAGAACCTCTGTTACCTAAAAAAAAGAAGACGAAACCACCAACATGGA
>NZ_NDHW01000188.1 GCF_002251945.1 Pseudanabaena sp. SR411 | reverse complement strand
CAAACCAAGAAAAGTTTTGAAAGTGTTGCGAAGCAACACTTTCAAAACTTTTCTTGTGGTTCGTTTGATCGGTAATTGCTGTAAAACCCAAAAGATGAATGGCGGCGCAAAGCGCCGCCATTCATCTTTTGGGTTTTAATTTGCTATAAAAACTAAAAAGCGGTGCTTCTCGCCGCTTTTTAGTTTAACTAGAAGCAATATTTCTTAAATCTGGACGAATTGCAGGGGTAAAGAAGAGCGTCTCAAACGATGCATCTCGATTACCTAAAGTCTCATAAAAGAAAAATGAGAAGCCATCAAGGGTAAGCTCACGCGCAATTCTGACTTGCCCTTTAATTTGGCGCATATCGACATTTTGGACTCTTAAGCCTGTCAAAATGCCCACCGCTACAGGAATTTTTTGGCGGATCTCTTGCAACTCTGGACGCGACAACTCAGTTGTAAAGTTGTCAATGTCATCTCGATATACTTGCACAATTAGTTCATCAATGTAATTGAGATAAACCCAGCTATACCAATCTTGCAAGTATTTTTTATAGGAAAATTCTTTGGGGTTAGGAGATAAAGAAACTAAGCAGTTGGGTTTGATCGCCTTAACGGCTCTAGAGATTTTCCCCATTAAATTTGTGACATATTTAGCCCGCCATTTCATCCATGCAGGATCATTAAAATCTTCAGGTGGTAGCCGCCCGAAGTGATCTTTCTTATATAAAGCGATCGTGTAATCGTCGTAGCCAAGTTCTACAGGCATCCCAAAATGATCGTCAAGTTGAATGCCATCGACATCGTATTTGGTGACGACTTCTACAATTAAATCTGTGAGAAATTTTTGAACCTCAGGACGTGCAGGGTTGAGCCAAGCAAGGCGATGTTGATCATTTTCGCCATGCAAGAAAAGATGGGAGCCATCTTTGCGCTGGGTAATCCAGTCTGGATGTTGACGCATTAGCTCCGAGCCTTCCTCGGTCATTAAGCCATACTCAAACCAAGGAATTACTGCAAAATCTTGCTCATGCCCAAACTTGATGGTTTCCGCAAGCATATCTCGCTCTTGTAAACCTGATACAGGATAGACATCTACGCCAAACTTATCTTTAGCAACTTTGCTGGGGTAGAGCGTGTATCCCCGATTCCAAACCGTTGGATATAGAGTATTAAAGTTTAAACGCCTTAATCTTTTGATCGCCCTTTCAAGCCTTTGGGTCGAAAATAAAACATCACTATCGACATTAGTTAGCCAAATACCGCGTAATTCATTGCCATTAGATGGTCTGATCTGCGGTTGAGTAGGTGGGGGGGATTGATCAATTGTGTTGCTAGCAGTATTACTAGCATTACTGTTAGGAGTCTGAGCTACCGCCCAAAAAGGAAAATTGATCATCATTGCGATCGCAAACCCTAGAAAGGTTAAAACTAGGAAACGAAGCCGTGCTTGCCAAGATACAGAATTAATTTTCCCCATAATTACTAACGAGCTAGGTAAGCTCTAACTCCTCACACTTAGGATGCAAATTTTTTGTCAACTTATTGTATAACAATGTAAAAAACCACAAAAGGGAGAAGATGCTCATTTCCCCCTCTTTTTTATCAGCTTTTTGGCTGAGATCCCAGTAAATTACGATTTATCTCCAAAATGGGGCATAACAGATCGGCAACATTTTTGGGCAGAAGATCTTTAACGACATCTTGCATTACCAGATAAGTGATATTACAAGCCTCCTGTGCGCCAAAGGCTTGCATGATTGTCTGGAACCAATACAAAAACTGTTGGCGCAAAAGTTCTGGGTCATCTAATAAAACAGTCATGGCAGAATGACGTAAAACCCTTAAGGTGTCTTGTTTCCACTTGCCTTGCATGTCTTCCCCCTTTGGAAAAAGCAAGTTGGGATAGGACGTTTTTAGTTTGATCAAAACCGTATCGACAATTTCTTTCTCGACAGCTTTAATGCGTCGATAAGCCTCAACCCGCGAGTCAAAGGAGGAGATATAGGTATCCATAAATTGCAGTTCGTCATCGCTAGCATAGCGACCATCTGCATTTGTTCCTAGTTGTTGCAGCTTGCTTAACATAGTTAAACGGCACTCAATTTAGTGTTAATCATCTATTAGGTCAACTACGGAACCCGTAGTTGACCTAATAGATGATTTTATACGGGTCTGAGCCTGAAACTATCAGCCACTTTAAGCATTATCTCTAGCGATCGCCCTTTTTTTGTTACGATCCAGATAAATCGATAAATAAATGAATATATTTATCGAAGTTCACGACACACATCTATGCGATCGCTCGCCGCCATCTTCTGTCATGTTATCTGACCATGATCACATTGAAGGGCTGTTCCCCGAAGCTGCCCAAAATTGGGATTTAAATCGGCTTTATGCAGATTTACAAACTGCTAGTGGCAAGGAAATTAAGCCGTTTGAAAAGGCGTGTTTACGTGGGTTACTTTGTCGCTATCGCCCAGGACAACTTGCCTTTAAGTTAGCTTGGACTTCAGGGGCTTTGCGGGTGGAGTTAAATAAGGGCTTGTATCGATCGCTTGAGGCGATCGCTGATCAGCCGATCAATACTTTACGGTGGGAAAAAGTACCTGAATGGTTAGAGGCTAGAGGTTATAAGGCTCAACGCCAAAGCCTGCATAATACAGCCGCCGCTTCTCAAGTTAATTTAGGGGCAAATTTAGTGGATTGGGGCGAGGCTCCAAATATTCAAACTTTTTATGGACGCACAGAAGAACTAGCCAAGCTAGAGCAGTGGATCGTGCGCGATCGCTGTCATCTCTTGGCAATTTGTGGGATGGGTGGCATTGGCAAGACGGCTCTTGCCGTGAAACTAGTCGAAAATATGCAATCGCAGTTTGATTGCTTTATTTGGCGATCGCTGCGGGGCGCACAGCCGACCGCACAATTAATCGCCGATCTGTTGCAATTTCTCAATAGTTCCCAACAAACGGGTTGTGGTATTTCTGATTTATTGGAAGTTTTGCGCCAAAAACGTTGTTTGATTGTATTGGATGACTTTGAAGCGACGCTGCAAGATGGGGAATTGGTGGGAGTCTATCGCCAAGGTTGTGAAGCCCATGCAGAATTATTACAGCGTGTTGGTTCTGAACGTCATCAAAGTTCTTTAATCCTAATTGGGCGCGAACAACCTAAAGAAATCTCCATGCATCAAGGGGAAGATCAACCGATTCGCTATTACAAAGTAAATGGATTGCAACGACAAGGAGCTTTTGAATTACTGAGAGCAAGAGGTTTTACAGGTTCTGAGAATGGATTAGAAGCGCTAGTACAGCAATATCGGGGTAATCCTTCGGCTTTGAGAATTGTGGCGGGAACAATTCAGGAATTATTTAACGGCAATGTTTCGGAGTTTCTCAAACAGACGGCTCTTGCTCTGGGTGATGTGTTACGCACACTTCTCTATCAACAGTTTGAACGTCTCTCCAAACTAGAAAAAGATGTCCTGTATTGGCTCGCAATTAAGCATCGTCCTGTATCTCTCTCAACCTTGCGATCGGAGATGAATTTACAAACATCTGGCTCAGAATTAATTAACGTTCTAGAGTCATTGCGGTGGCGATCGCTGATCGAAAAAGTTTCTGAACAGGATGAAGTCATGTTCCTTTTGGAACCTGTAGTAATGAAGTATGTGAATCGTCAATTTGTTGATGAAGTAAGTAAGGAAATTACAGCGATCGCAGCTCAACAAAATCTCAAATCAATTAATCTATTACAAAGTCATGTCCTCGTCGAAGATCACGCCCCTGACTCAATTCGGGCGATGCAGATTCGGTTAGTTCTCAAGCCAATTAAGGATAAGTTACATAAGGCGATCGCCCAAAGCAACATCGAATTGGAATCTCTACGGGAAATTCTCGCGAGTCAGCACCAAGTACAACCAACTGAAGGGACAAGTTACGTAGAGGTTAATCTCGCTTTGATTGGCTTGTGGTGGTAGTTTACAGCGCGTTGCTCTCAAACCAAAACCAAGAAATTTTAAAAAAGTTTAGCAAAGCTAAACTTTTTTAAAATTTCTTGGTTGCTGAGTTTAGTTGTGGGCTGCTCGAATCTTGAGGATGTTTAATCGATTTCTATGGGAATATCAAAATGAAGCACATCTTCACGTAATCCCAGCTTTGTGTAGAGTGCGATCGCAGGGTCATCGCCAATGTCCGCTTGTACGAAGATCACATAGGCTCCTCGCGCTACAGCGATCTTCTTTAATTCTTGGATTAATGCTGTGGCAATTCCTTCGCGCCGATGTGCTGCGGCAACAGCCAGATCGTATATATAAATCTCACTACGCGCTTGCTCAAACTTTTGGAGTTCGTAAGCGGCGATACCACCGACTACCGATCCATTTTTTAATGCGACAAGTGCGATGAAATAATCGCTACTTAACAAACGTTTGAGATAGGTATCGCTGGGGCGAGATGCGCTATAGGTGTCAACGTCGTCGAAAGCTTCTCCAAAGGCAGTTAATAAGCCTTCCATAAGTGCCAAGTCGTTGACGGAAAGCTGATGAATGTTAATTGGCTCGGAGGATGGCATTTTCCACTCCATGTTATGCATCATCTTGTTTTACGAAAGGGAGCAAATGCATCATAAAGTCGCGCTTACCTATTGGCACTTCTGCCATCCGCAGGATGTCATATGCTGTCGTCAAATGGAAGTAAAAGTTTGGCATTAGGAAATCATCTACGTATGAGAATCCAGATAGTTCGACGTATAGCCCTTGTCCAAGTTCGATTCGCTTGATCTCTGGAAGCGTAGCATCAGTAACATCGATACTTGTCAATAGTTCCTGAGTGGATGAAATATGACTACGAGCCTCATCTAAGGATGCTACGTCGGGAGGCAAGTTGCTCGCCGACTGTCCTAAGCACCACAATGCGAAGTTGCGAGGCTGATTGCAAGTAAATACGATTTGTGTGCCGAAGGGAAACATATCGGGCGCTATGCGGCGATGCAATATAGCCTCTACATCGTCTCTGAAATGACTCTCCGCTACTGTCAAGAGATGGCTCAATGTGTCGAGCCTAGAACTGAAGATATTTTGTAGTACTTTGATCTTCTGATTTTCCATGCGATTTCTAAGAACACAAGTTGTAATGCATAACTTGGAGTTGTAATGCAATAGCAGTTTAATTACTTTGCTGAGGATAAATTATCGCAGATTCTATTTTAAGTCAAACGTGATCGCCTCAATTATCTATCTGCTAAAGGGTTTGTTGTAGGCGATCTCTATTACTGCTAGGTGTGTGTTCGATGCGATCTCTTTAAACGCTATTTGATGTAATGTGCAAAATTACCGAAATATTTCTTCATTGCAATCACCATTTGCTCCCGACATTCACCTTGGGCAAGACGAACAACCAGTTCTGGTAGTTGTCCATTCTTTAAACCTAATGCTCCACTTACTTGCTTAGGCAAAGACTTACGGTTGTAGAGAGAAAGCAAGCTTTCAAAGTCCTTTTCAGTTATGACCTTATTAAATTCGTCTAATGTTTGTGAATAGATTTCATCTACGTTTATTCCATTTACTAACGACTGTAATGCATCATTCAGAGCTGCACAACCCTTCTTGTTTTTATCAAACATATTGAGTCTAAATTTAATCTCACTTGTCACTCGCAGCGAAACTTGCGTTTCAATTTCGTCCGTCAAACTTTTAAATATTTTATCAGAGACAGCCTGAAAATCAGCATCGATATCGCGAGCTAAACGTTTGCTAACAATTTGAATAACTTCTTTAACACAAAATAGATTCTCTACTTCTGCAACCGAAAGTACAAAAATTGATTCCTGTTCCAATCTTTCGATTTCTTCGGGAACTCGTCTATCGCGATCAATAATTCCGTATACCTCCAAGTGATGGAGCTGTGTATTTGATTTCAATGCCTTTACAGACTCAATTACTTGGACGCAACTGCCTACAGGTATTACCAAAAAAGAAGTAAGAAGCGCTCGATAGAGAGCCGAATCATGACTACCATTATTTCCTTCAACAAAAACAACAGGCTTTCGACTTCCAATTACCTCTAATAGCAAATCACTAGGCAGGTTACTATCTTCTTGCAGTACTTCCCAATCCCAACACTGACCATCAAAAGACTTTAGCCAAATGCGAGTTGAGCCTGCTTTCGCGGCAGCAAAATCAACATCATGAGTTAAATAGACAAACAGGCAATCTGACCTCGATTTTTCGATTTCTGTCCACAAAGGAATCTGAACCGATTTATGCAGATGAAGCTCTGGCTCATCAATTACAACAATCCCATCTTTCGGAGCAGCCAAGCATTGTCCGATCAAATAAAAAATTACTCGTTCGCCATCACTCATCTCTGATGCATTATATACTTTGTGTTCTAATTGTTTGACTCTCGTCTGTATTCTTAAACCTCTAATAATCAACTCTCTATGTGGAAGAATTTTTTCCCATACTTCTTTAACTAAATCCAACTTGGTTTTAGGTGGCTCAATACGTTTTGATGCAGTCTTTTGCAGTGCTTTGTACTTGGCGTTCTCCTCAGTTTCCTCTGAGAACAAATAAACCATCAACTTCTGGAAATCATTCAGCATTGATATTGCTGGTTTACTACCCCATTTATGACCATCTTTATATTGCATCTCTTGTCCTGTTGGGGCTGAAGCATAGCTACACAACAAATCTTTTTCTGCAAGCTCAATGGATATTGGTGTAGTTGTATCAGGCATTGCAAGAGACTTTTGAGCAGACAACCTATGTACCCACTTCCGTTGCAGCGACTCCATTTCTATCCATGTACCTAGACGTGTTTTCCCCGAACCATTCGCGCCAATTAGCAAAATACTCTGGTTTGATTCTAGATCCGTTGTATTTTCAAATGATTTTGCAAGGGTAAGTTTATATTTAGATTTTTCGGGCATCATTTCCTCTCGGTGAAGTTTGAGGCATAGTTAGAGCTTACCAAGCAATTACGGCTCAATATGGGCAACAATCTATCACAAACCCTAATCTAAGTCTAACGAGAGTACATCAACAATCTATCTCCTAAATATTTTGCTTTAGGCGATCGCGATATTCATCAACTCAGAATAATAGGATAGCCGATCGCGATATTCGTCAACAGCAATTTATTTAAGCAGTTAGTGGAAGTTCTAAATTAGAGATCGCCTTACGAGCAACTTCTAGATCATAGGGAAAAGGAACTCGACGGGGTTGGTAATCCTTCGCATAGGGCGCACCATGACGCAAAACAGCATTCACCATCAAACAAGGTTGATCGCTGAGATTAATCGCTGCATGTGGCACATTGGGCGGAATCGTCACCACCGCAGGACGATACTCACTCAAGGGAATGTATTGATATTGGCGATCGCTTAGTACCACCAACACAAAGCTACCGCGCACCACCAAAAGCTGATCGGTCTGGAAATGATGCACAAACAAATCATCGATCGCCCCTGCTGCAACCTGTACAAGCATAGTTTCATCACTTGCCTGTGGTGTATAAAACTCAGCCATCCCATTTTTGATCGAGGTGAGATAGCGAATATCGACTTTTTTGTTAGCAGCCATTGAGATCTCCGCAATATATCCCTACACACTCAGCTTAATCGTTAGTTTTTTAATTTTTGTTACAAAGAAAACGAATACAAGTTTTTATGCATATAGGAATAGCTGACGCGGTACTAGAACATAAAACCGAAGAATTGAGTGGCGGCGCGAAGCGATGCCACTCAATTCTAATACAAGTGACTTTAGCGATACTTTATGCGAAATGATAGAATATCCCCTCAAAAGTTACATGTCATGTAATGAACCAAAGATTTTTTATCGCGTTGTTGCCCCCTGATTCTATGCAAGATGAAGTTAGGCAAATTCAATATGATTTCCGCGATCGCTACAGCACTCAAGCCACTCTCAAGGCTCCACCTCACATCACCCTAATTCCTCCATTTGAATTATCAAGCGATCGCTTAGAACAATTACAAATAGAACTAGAGAAATTTGCTAAAACGCGATCGCCTTTTACGATCAACCTATCAGGATTTGCTGCTTTCCCACCCCGCGTTATTTATCTCAATGTCGTATCCAATCCAATTTTGCCAAATCTCTATGTAGATATTGCGGCAACACTTGCCAATAATCTAGACATTCACGATCCCTATGCTTCTAGACCATTTGTGCCACATATGACCGTTGCTTTTCGCGACTTAACTCCTGAAAACTTTGAACAAGCTTGGGCAGAATTTAGAGATCGCCAGATTAAGTTTGAGTTTGAAGTGATTAATCTGACTCTACTAGCCCATGATCAGCAGAAATGGAATGTTCTATCGAATTTTTCATTAAAATAAAGAGCAAGTTTTTTGTGGCGCGGCTTCACCGCGCCACAAAAAACTTGCTCTTTATTAAATCGTAGAACTCTAATTTACTTGTAGACAGTCGAAAAGCTGACCTAGACTAAGCTGTAAGGTACTTGCAAAACTAGGTAAGATCAACATCTGATCAGCAAGAGCGATTGCGATTAAGTTTTAATCAGATTTGAACTTATTCCTTAATTGACTGCTGATGACATCGATACTAGTCACAACTACCAGCAACACCAACATCATGGTCATTGCTTTGTTATATTCAAACCCGCGAATATAACTCACTAACTCGAAACCAATTCCCCCTGCACCGACTACGCCTAAAACGGATGCAGCACGGATATTGTACTCAAACATATAGAACGTATAGCCGAGACATAGTGGCAAAACCTGCGGCATAATCCCATATTGAGCAATCTGCCACCAAGAGGCGCGACCAACTTGCAAAGACTCCAGCGATCGCTTATCTACAGACTCGATCGCTTCTTGATAGAACTTAGCTAAATAACCAATTGTGTATATTCCCAAAGCCAAAGTTCCCGCAGGCGCACCTAAACCTGTCGCCGCCACAAAAAACAAACCTAAGATAATCGATGGAACTGAACGTACAGTATTTTGGAGCAGATTCGCGATCCAGCGTAACCACAATGGTGAAAGATTTTGTGCTGACAATAGGGCTAGTGGAATTGAGAGGATCGCCCCAATCGTCGTTCCCCAAAGGGACATCTGCACAGTCTCAATCAAAGCCTTGATCGCCACATCTAAAATGCTCAAATCAGGCGGCCAAAGTCGCGACAGAAAATCTGTCATGTAAGGCAGACTGGTTTGGATTAACTTGGGATCAATTTTTAGACCTTGTAATGACCAAATATACGCCCAACCTAGACCGATAATAACTAAAACTCTGAATGCCCAGACATTGTAGCGGTTAGAGGTATAGGGACGAATTCGATCAAGAAGTTTCATTATGCGGCGTTAACGGACTGAACTAGGGAGAGATTTTGCAACTTGGCAAATTGTCTGTCCATATTTTGACAGTCCCCATCATACCAGACCTGCCCTTCTTGCAGAACGATCGCTCGCTGTGCGTACTGAGCGGCAAGGGCGAGATCGTGTAGCACGACCACAACTGTTAACCCTTTGCGATTCATTTCCTGTAGGCTACTCATCACTTGATTAATGCCTGACACATCCAATCCTGTAGTGGGTTCATCAGCTAACAAAATATGAGGTGACTGGATCAAAGTACGGGCGATCGCTACCCGTTGACGCTGACCACCACTGAGTTGTCTTGCCTTTTGATAAATCTGTTCTTGCAAACCCATTTTTTGGAGTAACTGCATCGCTACACGGCGATCGCGTTTAGGAAATCCCCACAAGCTTTGCCATGTATTCAGATCTCCTAGACATCCACACAGGACATTATCTAAGCAAGATAGTTGATCGACTAAGCCGCCTCCTTGTACGAGAAAACCCACATTTTTACGAACTTCATCAACTAGTTTGGGCTGAACGGTCGTCCCACAGATCTGAATTTCGCCTTGACTGACAGGAACTAATCCCACCAGCGATCGCAAAAGTGTTGATTTCCCTGCGCCGTTTAGTCCCAGCAGAGCCACAAACTCACCATGATTGATTTGCAAGTCAATTCCATTCAAGATGGGACGCTTTAAAGTGGATTGATAAGCAGTGCGAACATTATGACAAGCGATTGCAGGTGAATTGTTTTCTGATAGAGGTTCCATAATTTTAAAATTCTAATTATTGAAGTCAAATATCTATTGGTTGCCTAGCTTTGCTAGGCAACCAATAGGTTATGGTTTGAGTCCAGCCCTTGCGATCGCTGTCCGCATGGTTGCCAAATGTTGCTCGTGATCAACTTTGACTAACTCGGTTGAGTTATAGAGACTGCGGAATAACTCTTTATTCTCTGGTTCATTCAGCTTCAAAAAAGCATTAATCAACTTTTCGCGTTGATCCGCAGGCACACTATCATCAATGGAAATGCCATGAGCAGGCACATTAGGCACTGGGTGCAGTACCCGTAATTTTTTGCCCTCTTCCTCGGTGATCCAAGGTGGCAGTAACGCATACTCAGAAACTACAGCTACATCGGCTTGCTCCCGCAGTAAGGCTTGTAATGCGCTGCTATAGCCGTCCCCATAGGTAACTTTGCCGAAAAACTGCTCTAAGCGATCGGGTCCATCCACAAACTTCAGCCCCACCAATTCGCTGACAGGAAAGATAAACCCAGAACCAGAGGAACGCGATGTGAAAGCCATGCGTTTACCACGCAACTGTTCAAGAGTTTGGGTAGGATCTGCCAAGGTTTTTAACGGACTATCTACTGGCACGACAAAGATCGAGTTATAGGTTTTGCCACCCGAATAGTCAGCCCGCACCTCAGCTAAGTACATTTTTGCGCCCGATAGTAGTTCTGCTTTGAGGGCAGCGCGACCACTGACGAAGGCGACATTGGCGCGATCAGCTTTGAGTGCTTCGACAGAGGCTGTTTCATCAGCGATGATCCCCTTCACTGGGATACCCATCTCTTTGGATAAAATTGCCGAAACCTTATCAACTTTAGTCTGTAAATCTGTAGTGTCACGACGAGTTGCAAAGGCGATCGTTAGTTCCTTAAGCGGAGCCTGTGCAGCTTCAGTGGGAGTCGCTTTAGTTTCTTTGGCTGGTGCTGTAGCTGGGGCAGATGTCTGAGCTGCATTAGGCTGAGATGGAGGCTGCGGACTATTTTCTGTACAAGCAGTTAAGCCGATTAAAGATATTAACCCTGCGACTACAGCAAAATTAACAGGTAAACACGAAATTTTTTTCATCGATTTTTTGAAAACGGGCAATACACTAAGAAGAATTACTTGCAATAACTAATAAAAGTAGCTTAAACCTATTTGAGAATTTAAGTCAATTATTTATCAGTTTTTTTTATTTTGCCGATCGCCTATTCACCAATTTCAAAAAAAATCAAAACCGAAAAGAGTAATAACGGCGCGAAGCGCCGTTATTACTCTTTTCGGTTAAGCAAAACTTGCATGGCGATAACGTCAAGCACCCTCTCTAACTTGCGATAAGATAAAAACTACAGCGCAACGCGCTGTAAATGCTAAAAAGATCGCTAACATTAAGCTTGCCGAAATCACCATGACCGAAAATAAAATCCCTGAAGGTCTAGAACGTGAAGTAAAAACAATGGGTGGGGCAGCAATCGACGGCACTCCGATCGCCTATATTATCGTCCTCGCTGCTGTGGTCACTGTTTTAGCATTTATTCCCTTTTCAATCGTGCTTGGCTCAGGCAAAGGTATCCCATTAAGTCAAAGCATTTATCCTCTGCTCGGTTGGTTGCTTGGACCCTTAGCAGGAGCCTTAGCCAGTGGGATCGGTACGTTAATTGGAGTCTTTCTTGCTCCTTACACCGCAGGAGTTCCCGCGATCGCCATTTGGGGAGCCGTGATCGCTAGCTTTGCGGCGGGAGCAATGGTGATTGGACAAAAGCGTAAATATTGGTATTTGGGTTTAACGGTTCTGTTTGTGAGCGAACTTGCCGTTTATGCTTATTTAGCGATCGCCCGTAATGGCATTCCTGTAGATACCTTTATTGCAGGAGCCTTTATCGACTGGTCGGCAGTATTGCTATTTTTGTTACCAACTCGAATATTATTCACAAAACTAATTGGCAGTAGTAATTTTGTGAAAGTAGCGATCGGTATTTTTTGCGGTACTTGGACAATTTGCGGACTAGCGCATCTAAGTCAAGTTCCATTTACTTACTATCTATTTAACTGGCCAGAACCAATTTGGAAGATGTTAATTCCGATTATTCCTGTCGAAAATGCCATGCGTGGACTATCTGGTGCAGTGATTGGTACGGGGGTGATTTCGGGATTAAGAGCGATTAATCTGGTGAAACCGAAGGAATCAATTTATTAAGTACTTGTGCAAAATAAATTATCCAACCCCGAAAAGTTGTGCCCCTGTGGGGCGCAACTTTTCGGGGTTGGGTTTGTAATTAATATTGGTATTACTTGATCGATTTTGATCATGCTGCTCCTGCGCTAGAATACAACAAAAACCATATGTCAAATAGCCAAAGCGATCGCCCACAGCGTAGTTCTAAACCGAAAAAAATATCTAAGATTAAACGCTTTTTTAAATGGTTAGAATGGCGATTTGCGACACCAGAGTTTATTGGGGGAATGTTTACTGCTTTAACATTATTTTTCTTTATGGCGGCGACCAATACCCTTGCGGGGTGGCTCTATGTAATTAGTGGCGTAAGTTTAGCTCTCTTAATTGTAGGGGCAGTTATGCCCAAGCGCCTATTGGCAGAAATGGTGGTGGTGCGATCGCCGATTGATCCAGTCAGTGTGGGGGATGATCTATGGGTGGATTTGACGATTCAAAATACAGGACGAACTGAAAAAAGATTGCTAGAAGTCCGTGATATTTTGCCAGAAAATCTCTCAAATATTTTGCAACAAGACGTAGTAATTGAGTTGATTGCCCCGCTTCAGGAATATCACTGGAACTATGAGGCAAAAACTACTAAGCGTGGCGTATTTTGGTTTCGATCTACAGAAATTGCCACCTCCAGTCCATTAGGATTGTTCCGCAGTCGTCGCGCTTGTCCATCGGGAAACAAGGCGATCGTTTATCCAACGGTGCTACCCCTCGATCGCTGTCCTTTGGTTGATCAATTGGGAAGTGATACGAATCCGCGCCAATATAGCGATGACCATAATTACAGCAATGCTACCGAAGGTTTAACGAAGACTTTGCGTCCCTATCGCTGGGGTGATCCAACCCGATTAATCCATTGGCGCACTAGTGCCAAGTTTGGCGAATTGCGGGTGCGCGAACTGGAAGTCACGATTGGCGGGCAAGAAGTAGCGATCGCCCTTGATAATTCCGCAGGATGGGAGGCTCAAGCCTTTGAAGAAGCAGTAGTAGCGGCGGCTTCGCTCTATTTCTATGCTCAAAAATCAAAACTAAGTGTCAGACTTTGGACAAATGATACAGGTATCGTCCAGAGCGATCGCGCTGTATTAGAAACTTTAGCCGCCGTAAATATGGCAACGAGTTCCGCCGATCTGCTCAAGGACTTGCCTGATTTGCCCGTGGTCTGGATATCCCATCGTAGCGATAGCATTGCCTATTTGCCCTCTGGTAGTCGATGGTTACTATGGCAATCATTAGGACAATCATCAAAAGTATCGGTTCCCAATCAGCGATCGCTTGGTTTAACGATTGAAACAATGCTAGATGCTGAAGATACAAGTTACAAATCTTTGCGATCGCAACTTCAAGGTTATCTAACGCTTTAAGCGAACTGACGATTGCTATACTTTTTTGATATCGCGTTACAACGCTTTGCGCCTAAATAAAACCCAGAATAGATTTTGTAAAAGTAGTGCAAAGCACTACTTTTACAAAATCTATTCTGGGTTCCTAAATAGCCAATTGCTGAAATATCGCGATTTCCACGTTCGCATCGACTAAAAACTGGTGGTATGTCATGGCGCTCAAAATCGGTAGACTTGAGATTGGGTATCGTTTGCTAATTTCTCTAACCGCGATCGCGATCGCCTATGGATATCTAGGCAGCTATATATGCTTGTTTTGGCTAGAACAGAGTTATTGGGCAGCAGGTTTATTATTTTTGTTAGCTGCTAGTGGCATATTTGCGATGCCTCGCAGCTTAGGCGGTTTAATCGCCGCGATCGCTGCAATCATCACAATTTATATTAATGCCAATCTAAATGAAAGCCTAATAGGGGCTGCTATCTGCTTATTTCTTTATTGGATTGGTTTTCAAGATATCCGTTATAATCCTGCACCCAATAAAAAACTCAGCATTATCGATCTGATCGCTACAGCACTCACAATTGCCCTAATGATCGCGCTCACTATTGCCACATTTCAAATTCCTTTAAGTTGGTTAGCGAGTTTAACGATTGGGATAATAGCCGCAGCGGTAACCCTAATCGGCAAACAAATCGAGTATCTCGAATTATCAACCAAAGAAAATTTTATTCTCCTTGGCATTTTGACTGGTAGTAGTTTGGTGATCGGGTTTGCGATCAGAGTAATTTTCTATCTGCCAAAGCCCACCAATTTTTTGTAATACCAAAACACAAAATGGCGTAGCCATTTTGTGTTTTTAAAACCCTTACTGGGTTTGGTTTTTAATTCACAAAACTGTTGCCACACTTTCGTGAATTGGTATTACATGGGCTTCAAAATCAAGCTATGCGTTAAATATCCTTTTCGATCATCACAAGTTGATCTATAACTAGTTCACCCAGTAAAAATCTCAATTCGTCACTCGCTTGGCGATCGCTGAGCTTACCTGTAGGTGTAACCCTTTCACTAACAATAGTTGTCGAAACCTTACGATAGGCTTCTAGTCTCGGTTTATGTATACTCCAATAGGTGACAAGCTCTGAGAATTTACACTCACGTTTCCAGAGAAATCGCAGACATAGAGTCACTGTAAGTGAGTCAAGCTTAGAATTATGTAATTTTTGAATATTAGAGTCAGGTCGAAGTTGAGCGATTGCCTGATCGAGGATCTGAAAAAATGCTTCCGTTCGCAAAGCAGGATGTAAATGGACTGTTGCTGACTCCCACATTGTTTCTGTCCATTGACTGATTTCTGTATAAGCAGAACGTCCTGAATGTCCACACCAAATATCAAGCAAACGGTTTACAGGATGTAGCAGTTCATAGGCATGAAGATTTTGTTCAGGTGTCGCATGATCTAAAAATTCAACAAATCCATTTGGAATATGCTCAGGAAATAGATTTGGCAATCGCCAGTCCGCAGGATTGATCATACTGACAAATTCTAAGTTTGAGCCTCTCAGCATCTGAAAGACTTCAGGAATCGTAAAGCCCTTATCTTCTTGAATAACATAGTTCATCAAAAAAAATCCAAAAGACTTATCAGATGGTGTCCAAGTGTTAGCTTTGAGTAAGGTTCCATCTCCTAATGCTTCCATAATTGCGTAAATCTGTTGATATTCGTCCTCAGTGGGATTGCGATCAAGGAATCCTAACAATCGGGAAAATGCTTGAGCGCGAAAGAAATCAGTGCGTTGATAAAGACTATGTACATTGACTCGTAACAAACCTTCAGGAGCAAGCACAGATCCCATGACTTTCAAACCAAGTACTGGATCATTCAAAAGATAAAGCGTATCTTCGCAGTTAATATAGTCGAACTGTAGACCCTGTTTATCTTTTAGGTTTGGAAGTTCTTCGATTGGCAATTTATGAAATTCAGTCTTGGGAAACCCGTGATAGTTCAGGCGATCTCTTGCCAAGCTTAAAGAAGCTTCAGAAAGATCAATTCCCACAATTTTTGCATTGGGGTTTGCCATCGCAAGAGCCAAAGTGGTTACCCCTGAACCACATCCGACATCTAAAATAGTCAGATCTTGGCGATCGCCTACCCGTTGAGTTTTGGCATACCAAGCAGAAGCAAAAGAATGCAAAATTAAACCGCGATCGCCATCACCGCCAGTTTGATTTGCGGGCAAATTCGGATAAGGCATCAAATCAAATTGTTGGCGAACTTTTTCGTTGGGGTCAATGTTCATATTTAGAAAATGGTTCAATTTCAAAATTGGTTATGCAAAACTTCTAGACAGGTGCTTTCTATTTTTCTAGGACAATTGGGTAACATCGCATAAACATTAACAGAACTATGACCGTAAACCCACAAATACATAGCGTTATTCTTGGTGCTGGTCCCGCAGGACTTGCTGCTGCTTACACCCTATCTAAGCACAGCAAAATAATTACAGTTGTAGAGCGAGAATCCCAAGTTGGCGGATTGGCAAAAAGCTTTCATTTTCGTGGGTTTATTCTCGACTACGGGCCCCATCGTTTTTTTACTAAACTTTCACCTGTGATCCGTTTATGGAATGAGGTTTTAGGAAGTGAGCAAGTTACTGTCAAACGATTGACACGCATATTTTATGGGGGGAAATATTTTAGCTACCCAATTCACGCTAGGGAAGTTTTATTTGCTTTAGGGATTAGAGAAACATTCCATATTCTTTACTCTTACTTAATTAGTCGTCTTTTTCCTACTCTTAATCCTCAAAACTTTGCTGAATGGATCATAGCTAGATTTGGTAAGCGCTTGTTTAGTATTTTTTTTGAAGGCTATACCGAAAAACTCTGGGGAATACCTTGTACCGAAATTGAGTCAGAATGGGCGGCTCAACGCATTAAAGGATTATCTCTCAGCAAAGCGATCCGCAACGCAATTTTTGGCAATAGCGGTAAGGTAAAGTCTTTAATCGATCAATTTCAATTTCCACGATTAGGTTCGGGGCAACTATACGATCGCATTTGCGATCGCCTCCATGAACAAGAGCAATCAATTTTGCTCAATACCGAAGTCATCAGTTGTCATCATGATGGTTCAAAAATTACCCATGTTGTCCTACGTGATCGCCACACAGGAAAAGAATCTTTAGCTGATTGTAGTCATGTCATTTCATCAATTCCCATCAACCTGCTTGTGCAGCAAATGCAGCCAGCACCACCACCCGAAGTAATGGCGGCTGCAAAATCTTTACAGTTTCGCAATACAATTCTGGTGTATTTAATTGTTGATGGTGAATCATTATTCCCTGATAATTGGTTATATATTAATGATGCGAAAGTACGATTAGGTAGAGTTACTAACTTTGCGAATTGGTCGCCAGATATGTTACCCAACTCATCCATTTCGCAAACGCCTTTATGCTGTGAATATTGGTGCAATAGTAATGAAGCGATGTGGCAAGAGTCTGAGGATGAATTAATATCTCTTGCGATCGCTGAACTACGTCAGATCAAATTACTAGGTAATCAAACCATAAGTGATGCTTTTGTAATCCGCTTACCGCGTACCTATCCAGTTTACACAGGTAACTATCGAGAGGCGATCGCTACAATTCAAAACTATTTATCCCAATTCTCTAATCTGCAACTAATTGGACGCTACGGATCATTTAAGTATAACAATCAAGACCATAGTTTATTGATGGGGATTTGGGCAGCAGAAAATATTATTGGTCTATCCAAACATGATCTCTGGTCAGTCAATTCAGACACAGAATATGGAGAAGAAATGAATTTAGAAGTCAAGCAAACTAATAAAGCTAAAACCCCAGAAATGCAAACACAAATCCAAAAAAAATGGCGAGAAAATTTGCAGCAACTGAGCAGGTATTTCCTGACAGGTGGTATTGCTACTATTGTTGATGTTAGCATCTTTGTAGTTTTACAACGACTAGATATTTACTATGTATACGCCTTATGTATTAGTTATTTCTTTGGACTCACTACAAATTTCTGGTTAAGTCGTAACTATGTCTTTGGTGTTTACTGGCAAAATGGATTGCTTCAATATTTTGTATTTACGGCGATCGCTCTCAATAGTCTATTAGCAAATTTAGGAATGATCCAGCTATTAGTTAATGAACTAAAATGGCAGCCAATTCCTGCGAGGATTATTAGTGCTGGTTGTATTGTATTTCTAAGCTTTATTGGTCATAAGTTATATTCATTTAGTACCTATAAAAATGTCAATGACTTTTCATTAAATCAATAAGTGCATTCTAAATAAATTTTAGCGGTATTATCCACAGAGTGATATTGCCAAAATTTACAATAGGTTTTGCAGCTTTTCGCTACGACATAAGCGTACTCTTCTACTCATGATAGTCTCAGGAATATCTTGCCATGAATTTTGGCAAGCTTCATTTATTTGATCATTAGGTTTTTCATCTTCATAGATAAGATAAACAAAATTTAAATGTTTTAAGCTTGGAAGATTTAGTTTTTTAGGTAAATTAGGAAGCTCTAACGTTGTATAAACGAAGCGGTTAGTATACCAAGTTGGCTGAGGAGGAACTGAACCTGCATAAATATACTTAGAATCAGAGATTGGTAGATCATTATCTGCAATATACTTGCTGATGATCGCACCAATTTCTCTAGGATATGTTCTACCCACACCCGCAAATTCAATAAATTCTGATGATATATCTCCACTTATCAGAATACTTAGATATATCAAAAGACCGAGTACTAACCAAGACAATAAATAGAAAGACTTTGGCAGATACTGTAGCAGTATTAAAATAGATACAGGCACAACAATCCAAATAGCAAATATGGTTGGCAAAGCTAGTTTAAAAGCAGAAAAATCGTGAATAGTAGAATGTTGTCTTAATATAGCAATTTGTAAAAAGGGAGCCAAAAAGATTAATAAAAAAACTGATAGTAGACTTAACTTATATTGGCTATGCCACCATAGCCAGCATAAAAGTATGAGTAGCCCTAAGAAAAGTGTCAATATTGAAAGTTTACCTGTCTCCCACATTTCTTGCATATATGTAGGAAGATATTTAACCCAGTAAAAAGTCATTACAAATATATCTTGATTGAGGTTAACTTCCATCTTTGCGCCAACCCTCTCTAAAAAGATTGATGTAATTTGATTCCAGCCATCTTGATAGTAAATTAATTGGGATATAAACCAAACAGTTATCAGGGCGATCGCGCCTAAAATTGGTTGAACAGAACTCCATGCTAGCCATATATCTTTACGAACTAATGGGAGCGCTACTGAGAGCATTAATAAAAACAAAAAGACCCATCCATACCAATCGAATCCTGCGGCAAATAGAGATAGTAAAAAAAGAATTAATTTTTGATTCCTAGTTAAATTTTCAAATCGAAACCGTTGCTTTAGTGCAAATAAAATCAAGGCATAGATTGGCAATAAAACTGCTTGGTCGCAAAAATAAACGTTTTGTGACCAATATAAAACAGGTGGATTAAACATCCATGCGAATGTTGCTAGAAATGCTAGAATCTTACTCGACCAAATATTTATAAAATCAATTTTTTCAAAAAGCCGTAATATCTCTAGACACAAGAAGTAGATAACTATGCTGTTGAGTAAGCGTTCAAATATTAAATTATAAATCTGTAAATTTGCAACAGTGATTGGAATTGATGAAATCTTAAAAATGATATAGGGGACAACTAACCATAGAGAAGGATAACTAAGATAAATTCCATCATCTTTATTAAGTGTTGTTATATCAGCTTGAATATATTCAAGACTTTTAGGAATAAGAACAGAAGCCCCTAACAAATGATGAATCCCCCATTGCTCTAAGGCTCTAAGGCTAACTAAAGTATGAGCTGATAGCCATTCATGATGAGCATCAATGTTGAGTGGACGGTTAAATACAGAGATAGAAAAGACAATGCTAACTAACCAGAGCAAAATAATTGCTATTACTTCAATGATTAATATTTTTTTCGTTTGATATGTTGTCTTAAATATTTGATTTTTTTTAAATTTTAGAAGATTAATTTCTGGTAGACAAAAAGTTTTAGCTGTACCATCTATAAAAATATTATGGCAGACCTCACATTGGTACTTTTTATCACCACGAGCTGTTTTACCATAATCCTTAAATTGGGTACTATCACATAAAGGACATTCCATTTTTACTTGACTTTTTATAAAAGCAACACCTCAGTTTATCCAATTTTCTCTTGGTTAAAAAAAAACATAGTCATGAATAAAAAAATTTTAGTGATCCTCCTCTGTATTTTCACTTTAGGCAGTGTTTGGGTTACTTATGCCCATATTGATTGGTTAAATCAAATTCAGGAGGTTGTTCAATCGTCGGGGGCGTGGGGTGAGGTTATTTTTGTTGTAGCCTATGCGATCGCATCTTTGCTTATTTTACCTGTGACTGCTTTTAATATTGCGGGTGGGTTGCTTTATGGAGCATTTGAGGGAATATTACTGACATCTTTAGGGGCTTTTCTTTCAGCATTGCTTGGGTTTATTTTAGCGCGATCGCTTGGTTCAAAATTCGCTGCCACCGATGAGCGCTGGTCAAATGTAAGCCAAAATCTTGTCTCAGGAGGAATAGCTTACTCATTTGCTGCAAGGCTACTACCACTAGTTCCCCATGGTATTGTCAGTTTTGCCGCAGGTTTGAGTCCGATCAAGCACCGTGATTATTTAATCGGAACTTTGTTTGGTACTCCTTTGGGGCTTGCTCCTTTCGTATTTTTAGGTAGTACGGGGATGCAAATGAGTTCTAGTCATGATGTGCTACCTTTATTGGCTAGTAGCTTAGGACTAGCCGTATTGGTTGTTGCGGGTACATGGTACAAATTCAACAAAACATAAGTAGTGCCGAGAAGCGTTGCCTTTACTTATGTTTAAGATGTTACAGAAAATTATGCAGTACTTACAGAACAACGTAGAAAATCCTGATCCACAAAAACCTAGATGGGATTTGTATTTAGTATTGGGTAGTCTAGGGATCTTAGCAATTTCCTTGTTTCTGCATTTTTGGCAATTAGGAAAAATTCCCTATCCCGTTTTTGATGAGATTTGGTTTGGGCAATATGCTGATGAGTATCTAGAAGGTAAACCAACTTGGGAAGGACATCCACCATTAGGTAAATATTTCATCATGCTCGGCATTTTGCTGTTTGGACATAATGAAATTGGCTATCGGTTTCTTGAAGCTTGTTTTGGATCGATCATGCCATTACTAGTGATTGGGCTGGTTTACCGTCTAACTTACAAACGCAATTTTGCGCTCTTGGCGGGCTTATTTATCGGCAGTGATGGTTTGTTTTTAGTAGAATCTCGCTTAAGTTTGCTTAATATTTTTTTGGTTGCCTGTGGTGTGTCATCACAAATATTTTTGATTGCGGGGTTAGAGAATAAGGGGAAATTACGCACATTTTTACTTTGTTGTGCAGGGCTGCTACTTGGTGCAACTGCATCAGTGAAATGGAATGGATTGGGATTTAGTTTATTGCTGTTTTTATTGGTGATGTTGGTATGGGCGATCGCCAAATTCTTTCCAAAAAATCTGGAACGTTTAGGAATACTTGCCGAAATTATCAAATTGCATTGGTGGCAATATTTACTTTGTTTTGTAGCCATGCCGATCGCATTTTATCTAGTGCAGTGGCTTCCGCTGTTTATGCAAACTTCTGGGGGGGCTGTACTAGGAAGTGGCTGGGAATCAATTAATGGTTTTATCAAATCACTAATTGCTGTCCATCAACATATCCTCTGGTGGCATTCCACAGATACTGTGACCAGTATCGATCCTGATCATCCATCTCATCCATACTGCTCATCGGCAATCTCTTGGGCTGTCTTAGCGAGACCTGTTGGCTACTACTTCCAAAATAACGAAGGATATTTTTCAGTTATTCAAGGACTGGGGAATCCGATTTTATGGTGGTTCTCGACTTTAGCGATCGTTTTCACAACCATCACTTCACTCTTAGCTAAATTTTTGACGCGATTTCGCAAATTTACTAATGGCATTAATGACTACTTGCTTTTGGGCTATTTCGCCAACTATGCACCTTGGCTAATTGTGAAGCGTTGCCTATTCGTCTATCACTATATGTCTGCTGCGGTGTTTAGCTTTATGGCTTTAGCATGGCTAGTTTCCCAAATGCTTGATCAAAAAGGGATTCTGCGTTATCTAGGCTATGTAATTATTACCACAGTGATCCTAAGTCAGATTTTCTTTATGCCGATTTGGTTAGGGTTGCCCATATTACCTGACGATTTTTATCATCGGATTTGGTTTATGCCAGAAAAAATATCTGGGTTTAACTGGATTTAAAAAATAGTAAACATAATTCTTAATTAGTCTCTTAATCGAATGGTTTATAAATCTTGGTATGGGTTTGGTTTAGTTGCTTTATGTATGGCGATTACCATCATTTTTTCTTATTCCATAAGTGGTACATGGGATGCAAGATATATGCAAATGTTTCATGCACAAGCTGAGGCATTTTTGCAAGGAAGAGTTGATCTTCCTGTAACTTGGACGCATGATCTAATTCCATTTAATGACAAACTTTTTCTCGCATTGCCACCATTAAATGGATTTTTAATCACGCCATTTGTTTATCTTTTTGGAGATAAATTTACAGAAACTATTTTTGCACTCATTCTTTATGCTTTTCTGATTGTTATTCAATTTATATATGTAGAAAAATTTGCAGCAGACAAAGACATTTGGCAACGTAGTCTATTGTTTGTCTTTTTAGCACTAGGAACGATGCTTTTACCATGTGCAGTTATATCTACATCTTGGTTTAATGCTGTACTGAGTAGTTGTATCTTTCTTTCATTAGCTTGGCTAACTTTATATTATGCAGAAACTCTTAAACAGGACGTGTTAGCAATTTCTTTTCTTGCCTTAGCCTCAATGAGTCGATTTCACTTAGCTCTAATCTTGCCGATTTTTATAATTAAAGCTTGGATGACTCGTTATAAAGGAAAACTTAACGCTCTGATTGCTTTATCTGTTCCTGCTGCCCTATTTATGGTGTTTGTCTTATGGTGGAATTGGGTGCGTTTTGGTAATCCATTTTCACTAAACTATGATGATCACGCCTATGCAGCTTTTTTTCAGGAAACTATTCAAAAACACGGGTTTCATAATCTTGTTTATATTTTCCCAAACATTTACCATGGAATTCTTGCTTTCCCAGAACTTATAACTCAGTTTCCTTTTTTCAAGATTGATGAAGTGGGTAACGGGATTTTAGCAATTAGCCCTTTATTTATTTATATTCTAGTTAGTAAACATCAAGATAAACCTTGGTACAACTTTGCTTCTTGGCACAATTTTGCTTGGTTATGTATAGCTATAATTGCTATACCTGTATTTACACATTTTTCAACAGGTTGGCGACAGTTTGGCTATCGCTACTTTTTGGATTTCTTCCCATTTGTTGCTTTTCTTCTACTTCAATCAAAAGTCAAGTCTACATCCCCACTTTCTCTTTTTTGTATTGCTCTTTCTATTTGGTTTAATATTTTCGGAACAATTATGGTTCTAAATCCTAAACAATTTGGGGTTTAGAGTCTTGAATATGACATTCTTTTTTTAATTGCCAACATTCCCAAAACATTTTTAAGATTACTTTGATATTAGCGCCTGTCGCTGTGCCAAATTTCCGAGGGAAGTGCTGCACAGGTAATTCGATAATCGGTAAATGTTGTAATTTCAAGAGAAATTCAGCACTAAATAAGGCTCCATCAGATTTAATCGGTTTGATCGATTTGTAAATGCTGCGTGGAAATAGTTTAAAGGCGCAATCAATATCTTTGGCTCTGATACCCAATACCAATTGAATAAATTGATGATACAGCCAAGCATTGAGCGATCGCACAAAAACATCGGCACGCTTAGCTCGATAACCAATCACGATTTTAGATAATATCTGTCCTTGGGAATTGTAGATATATGGCAAAAACTGATCGAGATCGCTAATATCAAACTGTCCATCTCCATCAGTTAAGAAAATATATTCATGTACAGACTGATCAAAGCCAGTTCTCAAAGCTGAGCCATAACCCAAATTGTGGGGATGATTAATCAGTCGAATCTGTGAATTTTTGGCTGCTAATGCAGTGACGATCGCTTTAGTTGCATCAGTGGAACCATCATTGACCACAATAATTTCATAGCAAATCTGGCGATCGCTCAGGTAATCAACAGCGTTGGCGATCACCCGATCAATATTTTCCGCTTCATTGTAAGCAGGTAATACCACAGATAGAGATAGAGAATGGCTCATCGGTTTATGGCTCATGGATACTAATGCTAGGTAGTAGATAATGCTTGTGGTGTTTGCCAACGAATCGTATGGGAGAGCAGAACTCCAAATAAGATGATATTTACAGCGCTGATTAAATAGATCGCGCTTTGAAACCATACTTCTGGAATGGCATTGAATAAGGCTTCATAGTTATATCGCAGATAAACATAGCCCACATTTACCGATCCTGTGATAGTAAAGCCCCAATAGATCCACTTGATTGTGGGAATTATAGCGATCGCGATCGCTATAAAAGCCAAACCGTACAACATGTAACGTTCATGCATTCGCGTTGGCAACATGAAAAAACCAATCAACATCGTCGCTGTAGCTATGCAATGAGCCGCAAAGTGTCGTTGCTGGTAGAGAAAGATTCCCAACCACATTGTAAGGATTCCCAAAAATGCTAAACCAATTACCTTATAGCTAATTCCCAAAAATGTCGTGGCATCGTGCTGCCAATTTGCCCATCCCCAAATATTGAAAGCATTGACCGAAGCGAAATCATAATAATTCGCTGTACCTTGCAATCGTTGATATAAACCAAAGAATGGGGTGAGGATACCATTTTCAAGTCCATAGAAAGGCAAGACAATTGACCAAATCAATGCTAAACCACCAATAGCGATCGCCATCCATTTCCACCAAGCCTGACGAAACCATTGAGAGAGCAGCAAGAATGGTGCGAGAAAAAGTCCTTGTGGTTTCACAATCACCATCACGGTAATTAGTAACCCTGCTCTGATCAGATAATTTTGCTGAATTAAGTAAAAAGCCCATAGCATCAATAAAACGATCACACTATCTACCTGTCCCCAAACCGCCGACACAAATAGCATCAATGGATTAAAGGCATAAATTAGCGCAAGTCGATGGGCTTTATCAGTCGTGGTGTGAGGCTCTAAAATCTTTGCGATTAAAAACGCTGAGCCAATATTGGCAAATACGGCAGGCAACTTGATCATCGCCATTAGCAACACTCCATTAACATTGCTAAAGACAGGATCGAAAAGTTGATAAATCTTACCAATTAGCCATAGTACATAGAGATAAGCAGGGGGATAGTCACAGTTTGAGAAATTATAAAAATTGAGGAAACCTTGCTGTACTAAGTCTATTGCCCAAGCCTTAAATAAATTTATATCAACCCAAAAGGCAATTGGGAAGCTGATTAACAATAGATGCAAAACTAAGGCGATCGCCAATCCTAGATAAAACCTATACGAATTTATTTCTAATGGGGCTTTTGCGATATTGGTCATTTTTTCCGATATGTAACCAGACAATCAATATAACAACCGCTAGCCCAGAAAGTAGTAGGGAAAATCCTCTAATTATAGCTGTCGCCATTCTTAAACCCAAATAGTGTGAGGCGGCGCGAAGCGCCGCCTCACACTATTTGGGTTTTATGTCCTGATACAGGTACTTACCACTACTTTTTAGATTCTGCTCAAAATCTTTGCAACTTTTACAACTTGCTTGGGTAATATATTGCAGTCAGGTTGGTAGAAACTTTTATGTCCGACTCTAAGCAAAGCCGCAAACTCAATCGTTTTTTTGCCGAATTTATCGCCAAAATCAGAAAATGGCTGAATAAAATTGGCAGTCCGATTCGGATTAGTCGCCGTTTTGTCCGTGCGTTGCTCAATGGCAGTAGCGGCAAAAAACGCAAGGCTGGTGCGGGTGGGTTTGTGCTACCAACCGTGACGATGGTTACTCTAGTTGTGAGCTTGCTAGTAGTCTCAATGGTGGCGAGATCAGCCGATCGCGCTAAAGAAGCATCTAATGCCAGAGTTGAGCAAGTATATCGCAGTGCCAACTCCACCATTCTTGATCGCGCTAGAGCCAAGATTAGCGCCTTGATCGAAGATCCTAGCCTTCCTGGTGGAACCCCACCCGAATCTTCACTCTACCAAGCCATAACTCAAGACAATGGCAACTATACGTTTGCTGATGAAGTAAGGTTGCAACTTATCGATCCAAAGATATGCGGTTCAGAGCCACTGGATCCTCTAGATCCACTATCACCTCCATGTGGCTCAGATACAGCAACTGACTGGGATTCTGCTGCCATTGCCAATAATGATAATGTTAGTACCGCTTGGAAGTTTCCTGTAGATACTGATAGTAATGGCAGATATGACTCCTTTGCTATTTACAGCATTCTGTTTCGGACAACGCCACGAAATAGCATCTCTAACCTAAATACTCGTCCAGTTAGTCCGCTTGAGGTGCGAACTCCGCCGATGGACAACGGGATCTTGAGTGGAGCTTGTGTCAGTGCAGCCCAAACTGGAGCTAGTACGACTGAGGGTTGGGTAACTACCTCTGACAATGCGCTCAAAAAGAGTTTCTTTGTTTATGCACTTACGGTTCCAATTACCACACCACTAGACGATCCCTCTAGCCCTCTAACTGCGGCGGAGCAGGCAAGTGGCAACTATGAAGTTTATACTGGCAATCCATCATTTAGCGCCCTAGAGTTACAACAAGATCGGGCGCGATCGCCTCAAAATACCAACGCAGTTTGGTTTGAAGGTGACTTAGAAATCTCCCGCGCGGCTCGCTTTGACCTCAATGGTAGAATCTACACCGCAGGTAACCTGATGCTGGGGGCTACCGCACCAATTAGGCTATTTCAAGTCAGCAGTCCTGAATCTTGTTATTACAAAGAAGAAAATAGCAAAATCCTCGTTGCAGGGAATGTAGTTGAGGGAGATGCACTAGTTAGTGACAACTCCTTAAGTGTTGATCCTAATGTGGTTTCAGTTCACCTGTTCCGAGGAGCTGGAGCTGGCAAAGATCCAACTCAGGATGGCACTGGTCCAAACCCAGCACAAATTAAGTTAATCAATAACACTACCCAAAGTCTAAGCGACGACAATACCAATCGCGGACGAGATGTAGCCTTTAACGATTTTGCTTACAATTTCCGTGTTGATACGCTGGTTAATCAGGCAGTTGCGACATTCTCAGGTCCTAGCGTCATTAATACTGCACTTACTTCTTTTGCAGATGTCAAAGACACTGATGTCCTTACTAGTGACCCAGTTGCGGTGAAAAAAGACATTGTTAGCCGCATCAAAGATGAAGGTTTGACCACAGACACTGACTTCAGAGAAGCAAGACGTAAATCCTTAGAAGCTTACTTTAGATTGCGGACTCGGAAGGTTCCTTATCGCGAAGTTCCATTTGGCGCTCCTGACACTGTGATCTATGGTGGTGTTACTCCAGCTTTTACGACTATTACTACTACTAGTGGCACTGAATGGAAGCCTCCAGTGGAATGGATGATTCCGGCCTATGCCAATGCAACGGCGCTAACCTCTACGGCAACGACTGATATTGAAGCTGGTAGAGCTTTGCGTAGAGGTACGGCTGGAGCTGCTGTTACTGCTGCGACCGTACCACCAACTACAGTTGTCAAAATTGGAGACTTAACTTTAGGTGCATCAGGTAGCGTTGCTGCTTTACCTGCAACCAAACCAGATGTTGAGAAGACAACTAAGGAGCAGTTCTTAGGCGATCGCGTTTTAGTTGGCAATAATCTTCCTGCACTTTGGCTCAAAACCGAAGGGACTCTGAATCGGTATGTTGGTGCAACTGAGCCTTACGACCTTACCAATAACAACTCGGTTTTTTGGAACGGGACAGAAGGTGCGGCGATGAGTGCTAGCGTTGCTGACGCTCGTTATCGCTTTACCCAATCAAATTCACTCAAGTCTTTGGGTGTGTCAGATCGAGGTGGTTTCTGGGAACTCAATGCTGCCGACAACCCTGCCATTGATGCGACGGGAACTGCTACGCCCACCCAAGCTCCAGTTAGTGGTGGACTTAGAGTAGTTACTGGTGCTGGTGTCTATAGTCGGGTAAGCACCCAAACATTTTTACCTCAGCCTCTTGCTTTAACAGACAACCCCATTACTAGCGACGTAAACGAATCGCTGTTTCCCGTTGTCTGGAGTGATGCCATGCCGATGACAGGTGTTGATACTGCGACTACAGCACCTAAAGGCGACTTGCAGATGAGAGCGACGGCGGTTTATCACTACAAGCCTTCAGCCTACGATCCTGCTGTCCCTGCAACATATCAAACACCACTTGCCTGTGTCAGCAGCTACTACGACCCTACCAACTCAGTTACAGCCCAAGATGTTTTAGTCACGGGGGGACGCTCAAATAATGGGTTTGCCTATACTGTTGGTACAACTGCCGCAGGTGTTACGGGCATTACCTATAACGCTACAACCAAGTTATTTACTAGCAGTACTGGGGGTGAGAACCCTCTAGCAGGTACATTAGCTCAGAGGCTATCCTATCAAGGGAACTTGATGTTCCCTAGTGGTCGATTTGTGAATGAGCCATTAAGAAATGCGCTGATCAAAATCGCGGCGAACCAGCGTTTGACTCTGCCCGATCAGTCCGCTGTGGATTCCACACTCTGTGCTTTACAAATTCTTGATGGAGGGATTACTAGAAGTACAGCGAATTTCCCTAACAATGCGATTAGAGAAGCATCTTTCTTAGATGGTCGTGAAGTTAAAGCGCTAAATAAAGACGAGTCATTAACTTCGCAAATTACGAATAGCACCAATCGCTCTGATCTATATGATCTTGAAATAGAACAGCGTCAGCCCTTAGAGATTAGGGTGACTGATCTAGACATGAATATTTTGCGGGGAGCCACGATCACTGGCGGAAACAATGCCGCTAGTTTAAATACAGACTATTTACTGCCCTACAGTGGTGTTGTCTATGCAACTCGTGATGATGCTCTGCCCGATCTGAGCTACTTTGACACTGACGCAACTGGGAATCCTGATCCAACAAGCACCAGTAGACGCAAATCTCTAAGTTCTACTGATTTTCGTCTAGATGCATCCCGTCGTGCTAATGGTATCCGTTTGATTAATGGAGCGAGGCTCTGGCGTGGTACTGGAACTGCCCAGCCAAACTTCACTCAAGCGACACAAGGCGAAAAAGGACTGATTTTAGTTTCTAATAACCCTGTCTATATCAATGCATCTAATGATACTGGTGAGATTGGGTTTAACTTACATACAGCCGAAGAATTTACAACGCTGTTAACTAGTAACTGGAGTAATTTCTATACCCGTACAGCCGCGACGCTTAACCCCAACTTTGCCTACCGACCTAGTCAAGCAAATGCAGCCGTAAGTCCTGCTGGTGGTGATGAGTGGCGACCTGCGACCGTAATCGCGGATAGTGTCACTGTACAGTCGGCTAGCTTTAATGCAGGATTTCGCAACCAAGGTGACTACGACCTGCGAAATAACCGCAATACATCAACGGCAACAAATTGGCAGAATCGTAGTGTCGCTACTAAGTTGATCAGTCAATCAGTTGGACAGACTAGTAGTGATATCTCTGTACTCCAAGATTTGCCTTCGATCAAACGTCTCAGCATGGGCTTCTTAAATAACAACTTTGTCACTAGTTATAACTGGTTGCCCAGTGCCTCGGCTGCCGATTCGATCTCTGGTGGGGCTACAGGTGTGGCAAGTACTGCCTCCAATAATGCCACTAACCTCTGGCCAGGACTGACTACTGCTAACAGCAATAGCTACTTCTCTAATGGAGTCACGCCTGTACAGCGTCGGGTGATCTTTGGGGAATATGGCATGGAGATTTGCCGCAAGGTCCCCACATCAGAATGTACTTTTAGTGATTGGGTGATGGCTGGAGCAGGTACGACAGCTCTGCCTAGTCGGGCTGGTAGTGCTATCACTCCAGCGGATGCGCCGCGTTATATTGCTAATGAAGACATAAATCGAAATGGAGTTTTAGACTCAGGTGAAGACCTTAATTCCAATGGTGTACTTGATAACGATGAGCGCTTCCCCCGTCGAGTTTCATTCTTGCGTTATGACGACATCTATAAGGATGGCAACAAAGCGTTGATTATGGCGGCGGGTAATTGCCCTCAACTTGACAACTGGTGGCCGATGCCAATTGGGGTTGCCTATGGCAATAACTCGGCAACAATAGCCACAAACCCCGGATATACCTATCCCAAGGTATTGGGCGATCGCACTACACCCTTCAATGCCACTGGCACAGCAAACACCGCTTTTGGCAATGTCGGCTGTCCCGCAATTAAACCAGTGGTAAGGTTTGAGGCTAATAGTAACCTCTCGGGTAATGAGGGGCGGAGAATTTATGGACTACCTCAGTTTGGCTTTAAGGATGCCCTTGATCCTGTGATCGTGACTGCGGCTAGCGGTACTGATCCTCAAAACCCTCCTCTGAGAATCGGCGATAACTTGCCAACTGCTTACCCAGGAACACCCAATTCCTCAGCTTACGTTAAGACGGCTACTTCATATTCGCCGATCGCTGCGAACGGTGATTTGTTAGAACCTAAATTTGTGCCTACGACCAATGCAAACGGACCAATAGCATTTCCAACTCCATGGACATCAAATACACAACGTAATGTGGTGCGCCAGTATCCTCCTGCAACTGGGCAAGGTACTGGTTTAGCTACGAGTGATGCTGGTGGCAATGGAAATACAGCTACCTCATACCCTTCTGCAACACCCCCTCAGACAAATACTCTAACATTTAGTAATAACGCAGTTTATCGACCATATACCTTTAGAGTCGTTGTTGACAATGCTAATAGCGCCAACAACGTCTCAGGATCTGGCACACTCCCCGATCCGATCACTGTCGATATTTCCACTGTGATTCCGCCATTAGCGAGCTTACCTACATCAGCAAATACTAACGATGGTAAATCGCATATTGCTAGAAGAGGAGCTTATCTTGGTACAGGACCGACAGGACTGCAACCACAAGTTCAAAACACTCGCTATCTCAATAACACTACTTGCGGCAGTCCAATTGATTCGATTGGTGATGAAGAAGCGATTCCTGGCTGCTCCACATCAACAGGGCGTGGTCCGGGTACTGGCATAGACTATCTCTCGACCATTTATCGCTGGAACGGCACAACTTGGATTCCTGCGGACTATGTTGGCACTCCTACTGCGGGTGAAAAACAGGTTCTCAAATTCCCTGATCCTACCAATCCGCAGTGTTCAGTTATCAACACTGGAACTTCTGCTACCGATAGTTGCTTCCAATGGGTCACAGTTCTAGTTGCTCGTGACAGTGCTAACGAAGAACAAGAGCGCTTCCGCATCAGGATTGATAATCCGAATACGGCGGAGTCTGGTGCAATATTAAGAACTACAACTCCTGATACTTCTACTATTAGTACCTTTGACTTCCGTTGGGTGATAATTGACAACGACGATGCTCCGACATTCTTTGGTACGGCAACGCCAACGCCAACACCAACGCCAACGCCAACGCCAACGCCGAAGCCAGCAACACCAACACCAGTACCAACACCAACACCGAAGCCGACTGCTGTACCAACCGCTACACCGAAGCCAACCGCTACACCAGTACCAACTGCTACACCAACGCCAACGCCGAAACCAACTGCTACACCAACACCGAAGCCAACCGCTACACCAACACCAACACCAAAACCAACACCAACACCACCCCCAATTGGAGGCACACTATTCCCACGTAGGTACTTCTTTGAAGGAAATATGCGCCTACCATTCTCAGCGCTGTTACCTCCTGTCTCTGACTCCATCTCACTAGCAGCCGCCTATCCAGCAACCGATGTAAGTGCAGTTCGCAACTACCCCTATGCTGGTGCGACCACAGACAAAAACTATGGTTTTGCACCTACCGTTAATGCGAATAGCGTATGGGGTGAAGATGTTAATAACAATAATATTCTCGATACAGGTGAGGATCTCAATGGCAATGGGCTTCTAGATCGTGAGCAATTCCCTGATATTGCTCCTGATGGCGCACCTGTAATCTCTGGTGGTACTACTGATAATGGTCAAATACCCATGCTTCCAGGTATGAATAAAGCCATGCCTCAGAGAGTAGCGCGATCGCTGTGGTATCGAGTCGTCAGTAGCAACTCTGATACAACTGGAAATAGCAGCACGGTCAGGTATGACAATCTTGATGACTTGTTTATTTACAACACCAGTTACAACTCCTCTAGTGCTGCCACAAACGGAACCTTCAACATCAATCAACCTGCACCGTTAATCTTGCCCGAAACGGTCTGTATTGAGACAGGTACGGCAACAAATGGCACGATTGACAAATCCTGTACTGCTTCAGCATTGCTCAATCTCAATTCACCTGCAAATCCTGTATTTCCCGATGGTAGTGGAGCCAATCAGCCTGCATCTTCGTTTACAGTGTGCGGTGTGACAGGTAATTCCAGAAGATATCAAGCGGTTGAGAAAGTAGGTACTACATTCTTAACGGATATCACAGGTAGTGCTTGCCCAACTACTTTGGGTAATCCTCGTAGTGCGATCGTTACTTTTGCTAATGGATTAAAAGCGATCACGTCTGCTGATCCTGCAACTGCAAATACTGCACAGACTGTAACCCTAGGCGGCACTGGTACAACTCGCATAGTAAATGCTCTAAGCAGCACCAAGCTCAATGTCTTAGACCTGACTGCTGCCAATATCAATACTGATCTCAAAGATGCCACCCTCACCTTGAGTGCAAATGGCAATCCTGACCCGACCTTCTTACTCCGCGCCCCCAACGCTGACGTGACGATCGATGGCTTGTATGTCAAGTTAAATGGCGTTGATCCAAACAAGGTATTTTGGGTATTCCCAAGGGTTGGACTTAAGGCTCTGACCATCCAAGGTGGTAGCAGTGCGGCTGCGAAACCAACCGTATTGGTGGGTAACTTTATTGGTACTATGCCCGCTACTGCTGGTACTGCAACAGACAGCACAGGGCTAAACATTGGTTCTACTGGCGGTAGTAAGGGTGTATCGATTAGAAGTGCAAGATTCCTTGGCTTTAGGGCGGTAAATGTCGCAACGGCGGCTACAGAATCTGCTGCGGCTTCGATAACCCCAGAGGCGATCGGGGTTGACTCGAGTGCAAAAATCACGGCGATGACTACAGTCAATCAGCCTGTAGTTGTACCTGTCTTACAAATCCACGCACCAGACACCACTACTGTTGCAGCAGCAGGATCTGAATCGACATTGCCACAACCAACCGCTGGATTTGATAAGTATCTAAAAGGCACTAACGGTATCCCCAATGGTGCTGACGGTACTGGACAATGGACACAACGAGTAGCTGCACCCGCAACTACAGTCAATGTTTACTTTGTGGCAGGAAATACGCCTTCCCGCTCCTATGTGCCTTACCAAACCTCTGCCACTGCTGGCAATCCAAATCTTTCACTCTACACAGGTGAGACTGGTGGTGGTTTACATAACTTCGTCCGATTTATGGAAAATTGGACTAGCACCTCATTACAAATTTCGGGTGGATTTATTCAAAACACGCGCAGTATATTTGCTACGGCTCCATTCTCTAGTACGGCTCCTTATACCAGCCTAGACTTAACTGGATGTCTCTCTGCAAGTGCAACATTAGCGACCCGTGCAACCTGTATTGATACAAGTAGTGACACCCAAAGTTGGTTTATCAATCCTAGTGCTAGTAACGACACTCTAAGTAACTTTGCTAAGTATTACCAATCAACTAATATTCAGTCGATTCCGTTCTACACAGCACCTACTCGCTTATGGGGCTTTGATGTTGGACTCCTCGTACAACAGCCTGACCTGTTCGCGCAACGCTTCTCTCAAGCCTTACCCAACCCTAACGAGTTCTTTAGAGAATCTAGCAAAGACGATCCTTGGGTAACAACGATGCTCTGCGCCTTGCAGCCTGCTCCAACCGCCTTGAATACTAACAACGTGGCAGCCGATGGTATCAATGTTGGTCTTGCGAAGCGTTTGGGTACTAAAGTCACTAACTACACAAACTTTGCCCTAGGTCAAAGAGATCGCCCCGCCGACTGTAATACGAGCGCAGTTCCAACTACGCCTTATTCCCCTGCTTCCTAGCGATCGCTATCTCAAAAATGGTTTCTGGGTAATATCCTAGAAACCATTTTGCTTTAAAATCTAAGGCAAAAAAAATCAAGTAAAATCAAGCAAATTTTGCAGACTTGTATTAACCACTCTTAACTATGGTGAACCGCTATGCGAACTATGCGAAAACAAAATACTCGTTTATTACTTATAAAGTATTTGCTATCTACGCAAGCAGGATTTTCGCTAATCGAGTCACTTGTAGCTGTGGTCGTTGTCGCTATTTTGCTAGCAGCGATCGTGCCTATGGTCGTCTTGTCAACTGCCTCACGAGTACAAGCACGGCGAGTTGACTTAGCTACTCAGGCGGCTCGTAGTTATGTTGATGGTGTCCGTGCAGGCGTGATTAACATTATCGATCCAGTTGCATCCTTTCCCTATATCGATGATGCTTCAACTTGGGTAGGAACATCGCGCAGTCAGTACTTTCAATCTGTACCCGCACCGACCAATGCTACAGTGGCAGCTTTAAACGCGCTTCCTGGTATTAAGATTGACACTAATGGTGATGGCTTTAGTGTTGATGATCCTCAAGATTTAGTGATTCAGCCTATGCGTAGTGGTGCGCCTGATGGCAATAATCTGGACAGCCAAGGATTTTATATGGCGGTGCGTGTATATCGAGCCGATGCGTTTCTAGCAGATACCGCAACTCCGCCCAACCTAACTGGGATTAGAGCAGGAGTTTCATTGCAAACAGGGAACAATGAGACAGACTGTCCGAATGGTAGTCGCGTTTTTACAAGTAGCAATGGCTCGCTCACATGCCCGTTGGTAGTCATGAAAGTTGATGTTTATCCTACAGATAGTACGCTCGATCAGATTAAGGGTCGCTTATAGATAGATGTATCTCATTTCTGATTAAAGGTTTGATTTCAGATTCTCCATACCAATTCTTTGTACTGCCATGATTTTCTCAAGTCGCAAATTCTGGAAACCTAATCGCTCTAATAAAAATAAGCGCAATGCTCACTATTTACTCAACAATGCTTGGGTTAAAGGCTTTAAGCGTTTACTTATGAGGATGTTTGCGATTGGCGATCGCATGGCATTACGAATGCGAGGGTTTACGTTGATTGAGCTTTTGGTGGCGATGTTGATTGCGACCTTGATCATTAGCACCATGCTCGCCTTTACGGTCAACATCATGGAAACCGATCGCCGTGAACAAGCAAAAGTGGAGTCTCAGGGAGAAGTGCAAGCGGCTCTCGACTATATCTCTGACGACTTGCAAGAAGCAGTTTATATCTACAATGCAGATGGAATAGAGCGAGTTAGTCCTAATGGAATTAGCGACCAGATTCCCACTTTTGCCAACAGTACACCAGTTCTCGCTTTCTGGAAGCGTATCTACTACGATCCTAATGAAGATGTGCCTGTAGGTGGGGGTAACACCAAAAGAGTTGGATGTTTGGAGTATGGCACATCTACCACTAACTCCACAGTTGCTGCACCTTGCGATGCGAATAACCCAACTGGCTCTGGTCGTTATTCTTACTCCCTCGTCGTTTACTATCTAACCGATAGTAATGCCAATGGCGCAAATCCAGCTTGGTCAAGTGCAGCAAGAATAGATCGTTGGGAAGTCAAAGATGGTATTCGGGCAAGTTGTCAGTTAGGGACTCTTGCTGTCATTTCGCCTCTCTGTACTGAGCCTGTGCCAATTAGCCGAGTTGAAGTCACCCCAAATAACTATATTAACTATTGGGTTGCACCTGATGCTGGATTTAAGCCATTCGATGCTCAAGGTGCAGATCTCACTACGGTGATGAATAGTTGGACAAAAACTACTGCAGCCTATACAACTACACCAACTCCTCTATTAGATCTAGTTGACGATACGCCTTTTGTTGCGGGTCAAGATGATGGAACTGCTGTAAATCCACCATTTAGGATTGCTATCGGGCCAAATACTGGAGTTGCAGGTAACTGGAGTAATGCCAGTTGCTCCGATCCGATGGTGGGTGTTGGTGGTGCTTCTGTGCAAGCAGCTCAAAGAATTCCTAGTACATTTACCGTTGGTGGATTGAGTAGTTTTTATGTATGTGTGAACTCGACTCAAACCGTTGCTCGTGTCTATTTGCGTGGTAATGCCTTGGCAAGACTAAGACCAAATCAAATTCGATCCCAAAGAGCAATCACGGCTCAAAATAATACGTTTCTATCAACCAGTAGTGTGAGAGCTTATGGGCGCGGTAAGTTGTTTTTCCAACAGTAAGGTTTTTGAAAACTCACAAGCCGCGAATTTTTAAGGAGATATTTTAGATGCTGTACCTATTTAAGCAAACTCGACAATCATACCGAAAATTATCAGGACGAGATCGCGGTTTTACCTTGATCGAAGTTTTGGTAGTAATGGCAATTATCGGTATTCTAGCGGCGATCGCCGCTCCAGGATGGCTTGGCTTTGTGAATAATAATCGCCTAAGTTCATCTCAGAGCCGAGTATTCGGTACATTAAAAGAAGCCCAATCTACAGCAAAAAGGAGTGGCACTCCGACGATCTTCACCATTGGTAATGATGCAACTAATGGTGCTTATGTGCAAACTAGCCGATCTCAAGTGCAATATTTAGAGCAAGGTGTACAGGTTTTGTCCGTCACCAAAGCAACTGCTCCGACAGCCTTGACATTACCATTGACAATTACATTTAATTCGCAAGGCTTACCTGTGTCAGTAAATACGACAACGAGTTTTACGGATTATCCGCTTCGCATTACTTTAAATACTAAGGATAGCCCCAATCGCCAACGCTGTACGACGATTACGACAATTTTAGGGGCAATGCGATCGGGATCTGATACTGACTGCAATTAACCCGTAAATAAACTGAATAATTTGCTAAAATCACAGTTACCAGATAATTGCATTTAAAAATCGCAAGATATTATGTTTTGGACTGTGAATGAACGGCGACAGCAAAAGCGCGATCGCCGCCAGTCGATGTTCGGCTTTACTTTGATCGAAGTTCTAGTTGTAATGGTGATCATTGGCATTTTGGCAGCGATCGCTGCACCATCTTGGCTAGGATTTGTGAATAATCAAAGGCTCAACTCTGCCCAGAGTCAAGCACTTAGCACTCTGCGCTTAGCCCAAAGCAACGCCAAACGAACCCAAACCATGTGGCAAGCAACCTTTAGAAATACACCCACCGTTGCTCAATACGCCGTACATCAATCTCCTCCATCATCAATGACGAAAGAATATTGGGACAGTCTACCTTGGCAAAATTTTGATGGAGGAGTGCGAATTGTGGATAATACGGAAGATCAACCTCGAACCACCTTGACAAAGCTCACAGCAGTTCCAGAACCAGATATTTATCGTGTCCAGTTTAAATCTCAAGGCAATCCCAACGGTCTAGGTGAGATGGGGCGGATCACTTTGGGGACTAGATCTGGCGATCGCAGAAAATGCGTGATTATTTCAACAATCCTAGGCTCAATGCGAGTAGCCGAAAATGCTGGATGCAACCAATGATAAAATCTCGCAATGATTGATAACATCTGTAAATTTCTGGCAGAGAGCTTTTCCGCCGACTTTGCGAGTTGGATATTAGGAACTTACGCTCCTATTGTAGAAATATTCGATTCTATAGAACCCATTTGGTATCTTAGGAAGTTTTAGCAAGGCGCTTAAGCATAAGCCTGATAAAGCAAAGATGAATTCTCGCATTAGCGTTGTCTAAAGTTCTGTCAAAGTTTTTGACCAGACTTTTACAACGCTCCATCCAAGCATTGGAACGTTCCACAATCCAACGCATAGGAATGACCACAAAACCAGATATAGCCAAAGTCTTCTTCTCCTGCTTCGACATTTTCGGTGCAACAGAGGTTCGATAATCTCCCTCTTGATCGCTTAGGTTGCTGCTATATCCCATATTTGGCTCCTTTTTCTTATCTTCCTAAGATACCAAATGGGTTCTATAGGTTGCTTTGCCACTTTTCGACACAAATGAGAAGTCCGTTGCGATGATCTCTACGTTCCCTTTTATGAAGTTGTATGAACGCGAAAACTGCCGCCGATAGGTGCGTTCGTTGATTTCGCTATATCGCCTCAGATTCGTGAAGTTCACTTTTCCACCAATTACCATGATTGTTGAAAACAGGATTGTCAGGAATTTCCGTTGTGCTTTGCTTGCTACCTTCGGTATTATGTCTGTAATGCTATTCATTTGGTGCTTTGATTCAACACTTGCACCTTATCCGATGAATAGCTTTTTTGTTCTCATTTTTCAAAACTGTCCCAAGTATTGTGCTGTTTTACTTGAAAAAAAAGCACAATACTTGTCGATCTGCGCTCCGTAGTCAGGTAAGTTAGTTAATAATTTCAAACAGAGAAAAATAATGGCTCAACTCATATTGATTCGTCACGGACAAAGCCTTTGGAATGCTCTCAATAAATTCACAGGATGGGTCGATGTTCCCCTTAGCGAACGTGGTCGTGCAGAAGCGACGATTGCCTCTTGTCGGCTCAGCAATTATCGAGTGAATGTTTGTTTTACCAGTAGATTAATAAGGGCGATCGAAACAGCAATGATCTGTTTGACGGAACGTGATGACATTTGTGGTGGCAAAATTCCGATTATTAAACATGAAAAGGATGACCAAATTTGGCATGGCTGGAATAGTTATGATGGCAACCCAGAGGAAGAACTCCCTATCTTTACAAATGAAGCTCTCAATGAGCGATTTTATGGTGATTTGCAAGGTTTAAATAAAGCGGATACTGCTGAAAAATATGGCGTTGAACAGGTTTATGCGTGGCGCAGATCTTACAATGTCCGACCACCAGGGGGAGAAAGTTTAGAAGATACCCAAAAGCGGGTGAATGCTTATTTCAGGAGCCGTATTCTACCTCATCTTCTCCAAGGCGATAATGTCCTAATTACGGCTCATGGGAACTCTCTGCGATCGATCATCATGATGCTAGATCATCTCAGTCCATCGGAAGTAATAGAATTGGAACTAGCGACAGGCATACCGATCACCTATGAACTTGATGTTACTGGAGAGGTGATCAGCAAAACAATCCTGAATGACTAATGATCGCATACAGGCGCAAAGTTTTCCAAACTTCTCATAGTGATTTGCGCGATCGCCTGAATACAACTAATCATCCAACTCTATATAAAAATCTCTTGAGAGGTTCCTACAATCATTGGCAAGCCTTTGTGAGACAGATTGAGCGTCAAGGTGGAGCTTATACCCCTCAAGTTCTTTCACAACAAGAGTTTACAGCTATTTTGGTTCAGGACTAATGTTATGATGTGGGCATATGAATGTGTCAATCAAGAGTTACCTAGGGTATCAAGACTAAGAGCGTGTTTGAGAAGTTAATATACATGCAGTTTTTAGCTAAAGCAAAACTTCTCAAACACGCTCTAAAAAATGGCATAGCCATTTTTTAGTCTTGATACAAAATCCTAACACTGCGTTAGATCTGCTCCATTAAAGGCGATTTTTACAAGGCTAAAGCTTGTCTAGGGCAGCTAAACTACACTGTTGGAAAGACTGGTTGCAATGATCAAGAAGTTACTTCTCGGTAATCAAGTTTTGCCATGTTCGAGAATATCAGCTAATCAACTTAGCAAAAGGAAATGATAATGAATGAAATTCACCCATCCACTAAGGGCAAATGTCCAGTGATACACGGCGGTGCGACAGAAATCAATATGTCGAACATGGAATGGTGGCCGAAAGCCCTTAACCTCGACATTCTGCATCAACACGATCGCAAGACCAATCCGATGAGCGCAAACTTCAACTATCGGGAAGCGGTCAAAAAGCTCGACGTGACTGCTCTCAAACGAGACTTACACGCACTGATGACAGACAGTCAGGATTGGTGGCCCGCCGATTGGGGTCACTATGGTGGTCTGATGATCCGTATGTCTTGGCACGCCGCAGGAACCTACCGTATCGCCGACGGTCGTGGAGGCGCTGGCACTGGTAACCAGCGTTTTGCACCGATCAACTCTTGGCCAGACAATACGAACCTCGACAAAGCACGTCGTCTACTCTGGAAGATCAAAAAGAAATACGGCAATAATCTCAGTTGGGCTGATCTGATTGCCTACGTTGGCACGATCGCCTATGAATCTATGGGTCTCAAAACCTTTGGCTTCGCCTTTGGTCGGGAAGATATTTGGCATCCCGAAAAAGATATTTACTGGGGTTCCGAAAAAGAATGGCTCGCCCCTAGCGACAACCCCAACAGCCGTTATTCTGGTGAGCGAGATCTAGAAAATCCATTAGCCGCCGTAATGATGGGGCTGATCTACGTCAACCCCGAAGGAGTAGACGGTAATCCCGATCCATTACGAACTGCCAAGGATGTAAGGGAAACCTTTGCCCGCATGGCGATGAATGATGAAGAAACAGTGGCTCTAACCGCTGGTGGTCACACGGTCGGCAAATGTCATGGCAACGGTAATGCCGCCATACTCGGTCTGGAACCTGAGGCTGCCGATATCGAAGATCAGGGCTTGGGATGGATGAACAAAACTCAGCGTGGTATTGGTCGCGACACCGTGACCAGTGGTATTGAAGGGGCTTGGACAACTCATCCGACTCAGTGGGACAACGGCTATTTTCAGCTATTACTTAACTACGACTGGGAACTAAAAAAGAGTCCAGCAGGAGCGTGGCAGTGGGAACCCATCAACATCAAAGAAGAAGACAAGCCTGTTGATGTGGAAGATCCCTCCATTCGCACACAGCCAATCATGACCGATGCTGATATGGCGATGAAGATGGATCCTGAATATCGGCAGATCTCCGAGCGATTCTATCAAGATCCAGCCTATTTCTCAGAAGTCTTTGCAAGGGCTTGGTTTAAGCTGACCCACCGTGACATGGGACCTAAAATCCGTTATATCGGTCCCGATGTGCCCCAAGAAGATCTGATCTGGCAAGACCCAATTCCTGCTGGAAATAATAACTATGATGTTCAGACCGTGAAGGATAAAATTGCATCCAGTGGTCTAAGCGTCAGTGAGATGGTTATCACCGCTTGGGATAGTGCCAGAACCTTTCGTAGTTCAGATAAGCGTGGTGGTGCTAATGGGTCGCGTATCCGCTTGTCTCCTCAGAAGGATTGGGAAGGGAATGAACCTGCGCGTTTGACCAAAGTTTTGGCTGTACTTGAGGCTATTGCGGCGGATAGTGGTGCGAGTGTGGCGGATGTCATCGTACTGGCAGGTAATGTCGGTATTGAGCAGGCTGCCAAGGCTGCTGGCTTTGATGTTATCGTTCCTTTCTCCTCTGGTCGTGGAGATGCAACAGATGAGATGACTGATGCCGAGTCGTTCGAGCCTCTGGAACCGATCCATGATGGCTATCGTAATTGGCTAAAGAAGGACTATGCCGTTAGTGCGGAAGAACTGATGCTTGATCGCACACACCTGATTGGGTTGACCGCTCCTGAGATGACAGTGCTGGTGGGCGGTATGCGTGTCCTTGGCACAAATTATGGTGGTACTAAACATGGCGTATTCACGGAGCGTGAAGGTTCACTGACCAATGACTTTTTCGTGAACTTGACGGATATGGGTTATACGTGGCGACCAGTTGACAATAATCTGTATGAAATCCGCGATCGCCACACGAATCAGGTCAAGTGGACAGCGACGCGAGTTGATCTCGTCTTCGGTTCCAATTCGATCCTTCGCTCCTATGCCGAAGTTTATGCTCAAGATGACAACGAGGCAAAGTTTGTGCAGGATTTTGTAGCTGCATGGACGAAGGTAATGAACGCCGATCGCTTCGACCTAGACTAATTCTCGTCAAAAGTCCCCACATCGCCAATATGCCAATATATTGGTACTGCCAACAAATAAACCACAAACTCAACTCACCAAAAAACTTTTGCAACCGTTTAAGTAACGGTTGCAAAAGTTTTTTGGTGAGTTGAGTTTGAACACAAAAATTTGTAAATCCTTATTGCTAATTAATAGCAATATACTTTAACTCATGTTATTGTGATTTATGCTTACAAGTATTTATATTATATAACTCAGAATAAATAGTTAGAAATAGTTAATACTTTATTTAAGCTTAACAGAAATGCTTTTATTGGCAGCAGTTTGACATCTTTATTGCTAATAAATATGGATAAGATTATATACAGGTATAACCTTCATGGATAAAAAATTTACAGGTGTTGAAGATAAGTCAGGGAACTACGGCTTAGCAACACTAAGTAACTTATTGGAGCGATCGCCAAACGCAAAGACTCTGGCATTATCTGCGAGCAAAGTAGGCGATCGCGTGCGGATTGTTTCCCTCAATTGTGATGAATCCAATAGTCGCCTCATGGGAATGGGATTTATGCCTGGGGTGGTGTTGGAGGTGATTAGCTGTGCGGCGACAGGTTCCGTAATTGTCGCTCTCCAAGATCATCGTCTGGGATTGGGAATTGAGATGGCTCAATGTATTCAAGTCGTACCTGTAGAGTCACAGTCGGATCTAAATCAGCATACTTTCACCGTAAAGACAACAATGCCAAATGACTCGAAAACACCGACAACGAAACTCCAAGATGTGGCGATCGGATCGCACTTAAAGGTCGTGGGTTATGAACCGACAGCCCGTGACTACAAGCGCAAGTTACTAGCGATGGGATTAACTCCCGGTACAGAGTTGGTGGTAAAGCGTCATGCGCCTTTGGGCGATCCCACCGAAATTGAAGTGCGTGGTTTTCGCTTGAGCTTACGCAAGGGTGAAGCGGATGCGCTGTTGGTTGAGCTAGTCCCCGGAGCATAACTATGAATCAACCCATAATTGGATTAGTCGGCAATCCAAACTGTGGCAAAACCACATTATTTAACGCCTTAACAGGGAGCAAACAGCATGTTGGGAACTGGCCTGGAGTAACTGTCGAACGCAAGGAAGGCGAATATCGATCGCAGGGTCAGCAAATTACGGTTGTGGATTTACCTGGAGTTTATTCAGTGGATGCCGAAGATAGCACCACTGGATTAGATGAACTGGTAGCTAGAGATTATCTACTGTCTGGTGAAGCCAATGTAATCGTCAATATTATCGATGCCTCGAATTTGGAACGGAATCTATATCTCACCACGCAGATTTTGGAAATGGGCGTACCGATGTTGATCGCCCTAAATATGATTGACTTGGCGGAGAAACGCAATATTCGGATTGACGTGGAGCAGTTATCTCAAAAGCTTGGATGTCCCGTCATTGCGCTCTGTGCCTATGCAGGTAAAGGGCTTCCCCAGTTACGGGATGCGGTGAATCATGCGTTGAGTAATCCAGAAATTCCCCAAAACTATGTCATCTATCCACCTGAAATTGAAGAATCTTTAGCGGATTTAACGCCTTTACTAGAGAATCAAGCGAGTCCCTTGGGGATGAGTACCGCCGCTAATCCTGCCAATGTACGTTGGTTTGGACTCAATCTCTTGCAGTACGACGATCGCCATTTAGCAAGCTTAGGACAGGAGCTACTACAGAAAATTATTGAACATCGTCAGTACATTCAGGAAGAACTTAGCGAAGATATCGATTTATTGATTGCCGACAGCCGCTATACATGGATTCGTCAGCTTATGCAAGGCGTAGTGGAACGGAATGATCTCCTACAGAAAACTATCTCCGATCGCCTCGATCGCGTGGTACTCAATCGCTGGTTGGGCATCCCCATTTTTCTAGCGGTAATGTATCTGATGTTTATGGTGTCGATTAACGTCGGTGGCGCTTTTATTGATTTCTTTGACATTGGCGTGGGGACGATCCTTGTCGATGGAACCGAACATCTGTTAACTCAAATCAAGGCTCCCGGTTGGCTGATTGGACTGTTAGCTAATGGGGTGGGTGGCGGCATCCAGACAACTTCCACATTTATTCCCCAAATTGGCTTTCTATTTGTGTTCCTTGCTATTCTAGAGGACTCTGGCTATCTCGCTCGCGCCGCCTTTGTGATGGATCGACTGATGCGATTTGTGGGACTGCCTGGTAAATCCTTTGTGCCGATAATGGTGGGATTTGGTTGCAATATCCCTGGAATTATGGCAACGCGAACTTTAGAAAACCGTCGCGATCGCCTGATGACAATTTTAATGAACCCCTTCATGTCCTGTGGGGCAAGGCTACCCGTATATGCCCTATTCTGTGCCGCCTTTTTCCCCACCAATGGACAAAATATTGTCTTTCTGCTCTACATTGTCGGTATTCTCGCCGCCATTTTCACGGGATTGGTAATGAAGAGAACTTTATTTCGTGGAGAAGCTGCACCCTTTGTGATGGAACTCCCTCCCTATCATATCCCCACCCTCAGAGGTATTGCGATTCGGGCTTGGGAACGTCTCAGAGCCTTTATCACTAAGGCAGGTAAAATGATCGTGATCATGGTGATCATTCTCGGATTGATTAACTCCGTGGGAATCGATGGTTCCTTTGGTAAAAAAGATAGCCAAGATTCGATCCTCAGTCACTTTAGCCGCGCCATTACGCCCGTATTCAGCCCCATGGGCATCGAACGAGACAACTGGCCTGCTACTGTCGGTCTATTTACAGGGGTATTTGCGAAGGAAGTGATGGTGGGGACGATGGATTCCCTATACACTGCTTTAGGAGAACAGGCGGCTAATGCTGCGGCTGAACCACCTAAACCCTTTGATTTTTGGGCAGGTATGGGTAAAGCGGTGAGCAGCATTCCTGCAAACCTTGTCAAACTAGCAGATCAAGCTGTTGACCCACTGGGATTAAGTATTTTGGGAAGTACGGGCAATCTAGAAACAGCCGCCAAGGAACAGGAAGTAAATTCCACCACCTTTGGGCAGATGGCTTCGCGATTTGGTAGCACCACTGCGGCGATCGCCTATCTCCTATTTGTGCTGCTTTACTTTCCCTGTGTTTCGGCAACAGCCGCAGTTTATCGCGAAACGAACCTCGGCTGGACGATTTTTGTGGCCTGTTGGACAACGGGACTCGGCTATTGGGTGGCGGTATTCTATTACCAATTAATGACCCTGAATCAACATCCTGCTACGGCGATCGCTTGGTTAACAGGGCTATCCCTAGTCATGCTAGGAACCTTGGTGGGATTGAGAAGATTTAGCGCCCATCGCCGCATTCAAGTCAAGAGTCAACAAGCATCGCAGCTTAACTAAATCGATCAAAAAATCATAAAGCCATGATGCTGCAACAACTTCAAAATTATTTTCGCAACCGTCCTCCAACTTCCTTAGAAGAAATCGCCAATCACTTCCAATGCGATCCTGAAGCCTTGCGCGGTATGTTAGGGCAACTAATTCGCAAAGGAAGAGTTCAGAAGTTGGACGGCAAGCGGTGCGGCGGTTGTCACAGTTGTAAACCCGAAAGTCTCGAACTATACGCATGGGTAAATCCCCATTCCTAAGCATCCTTCTCATTTTTACGAGTGCTATAACAGCCGATTTTCTATTCACAAAAGTGTGACCACACTTTTGTGAATTGGTATTACTTACCAGCAATATAGAGGTTTTCCCGCTTTTTCAATCAAAATAGTTTGAATTGAAGACCTAATCCTTGCGATCGCTAACTGTAACTTGCATTGTTCCTCGTCAAACTGCCAAGTAGTTGCATAGTCTTTACAGTTTATTACCAACGTATCAGGCGTTGCAAAAGCATAAATTACGTTGTCCGAGTCCAATCCACTACTACTTAGGATTTGTTTTCCTACTTCTTGGGCGCAGATAACTTGTTCTATCAATATTTCGGCAATTGGATTCATGCCAAACTCCTTATTTATATGAAAATTTATAGTGGCGCGTGAAAAAAACACCTTCTGCTAAGGGCAAGAAGGTTAAAATCTTAAAAACAGAAAGAAAAACTTTTGATATTTCTGTATCTTATTTTACTAAATACTCAAAAGATATTTATTTTTGCAAAACTTTACAGCAAATAGTTGAAAAAAATATGTAGTAATAAAACATAAAATAACTATGTTATTTTGTGTTTTGAAAGCCCCTAATGGATTTTTTTCATTCACAAAAGTGTCACTACACTTTTGTGAATTGGCATAAGTCTAGACTTCTAACTCAATACTATGGACAAAGTTAGTCAGAAATAGAGCCGTAAGAGCAAAGTTTGTGGAGTGGCAACTCAACAAAAATCAAACAGCGATGGCACTTAATGCTTTTACTCTAGCGATCGCCTTACCTTCATCTGGAAGTTTTTGACCATGCTTTTGGGCTGTCTCTAGCCACAAAGTTCTTACTGTAATTAACTCTTGCAAGGTTTCTTCTAGGGGTTCACCTTGAGCTAAACATCCTCTCAAAGCTGGGATTTCAGAAACAAAACCACCTTCTTCACATGGATAAATTACTATTGAATATTTCATGACTGTTCTCTATCTAAACTTGAATTAGTTGCTGATTATTCATGGATGAACGAGGTTGAATCGTTTTTTTGATCTCTTCTCCCGCTAACTGTTCAGCTAGGCGTAACTCATAAGCTTTTTGTAAATTAAGCCATAGTTCTGCTCCAGTGCCAAACCATCGACCTAGACGCAATGCCGTGTCTGCCGTAATGCCTCTTTGCCCTTTGAGGATTTGTGTAATACGATTTGTGGGGATATGAAGCGATCGCGCAAGTTCTGATGCACTAATTCCAAGTTCTTCTAGTTCATCAGCTAAGATTTCGCCAGCGTGAATTGCGGGTCTTGCCATAGTTCTTTTCTCCTTTAGTGATAATCGATAATTTCGATATTAAATGGATGATTTTCTGTTTCTTTCCACTCAAAGCAAATACGCCATTTGTCATTTATGCGGATGCTGTACTGTCCTTTCCTATCTCCGCCTAATGCCTCAAAACGGTTGCTTGGTAAAGCCATTAAGGATTCTTTGTTAGGCGCGGCTTCTAGGATTTCTAGACGTTTGTATGCTTGTCTTTCAAAAGCCTGAAATTCTTTGACTCGTTCGCCAGCAGCAAATTTGGCTGTGCGTTTGTCTTTGTACTTTTGAGGCATAGGCAAGTTTTATGTGTTACGTCAAGCATAACATTAAGATTGCAACTTCATCACTTCATTAAATACTAAACAGCGATCGCATGTCTCAAAATCTGAATTCTTGTAAGGGCGCTGTTATCATAGGCGTAGGTTATGTGCAAATCTTGGTCATGAAAAACTATCGCGATCGCATACGCATCAGTCCGAATATTCGCAGTGGGAAGCCCTGTATAGTTAACACACGCATTGCTGTATCAGATGTGTTTGACTATCTCGGTAGTGGAATGAGTGTTGAAGAGGTATTAGATGATTTTCCTGATTTAACACTTACAGATATACAGGCTTGCTTTGCCTTTGCTGCTGATCGCGATCGCCGTTTAACAGTGGTTCCCTATGAAGTTGCTGTTTGATGAGAAGTAATCCATCTGAGTCGATATTAGTGATTTTAAGTTGAATCGCCACTTCAAAAATTAAACAGCGATCTGTAAGATTTACTGTGTCCAATCTTCTATTTGTAAGTTTGCAATTTGTCCAAAATCAGAAGTATTGCGAGTTAATACGATCGCATTGTTAACAAGAGCGATCGCTGCAATTTTTAAGTCCATTGTGCCGAGACGAGGATATAACTTTCTGATGCGTTGGAATTCATTAGCTGCGTCTATATCAAAATCAATTATTGGAATAGTGCAGTAATTGTTGATTTGTCTTTTAAGTTGTTTATAAATTTCAACTTGCGCTTCAAGGTTACGTGCTTTAGAAATGTGGCTTAACCATCCTCTGGTCTGTTCTTCGTAGCTGATGATGGTTGCTGAGACTTGATTAGGATTGACTTTTGCTAAGTGAGTAAGAAGACGCTGAGCACTAATCCCACCACGATCTAACACGCTGAGATGATCTGTGTCGAGTATGAACATCTATTTTTTGCGGGACTTTGTTGATGCCTTACGCAGTGACTCACGGTATTTTTTGCCTAGTTGCATGGCTTTGTCGTAGTCTGGGCTATCTGCAAATGTTCCCGTGATTTGCTCCCACCAAGGTTTTACTGTGGCAGTTGGACTTTCCACTTTGTTTTTAATCAAGTTAATCTCAGCTTCTAGGATTGCGACTCTTTCTTCTAGGGTTATTGACATTAGGGTTAGAACTCACTCATGTTGTAGAAACGATTATAACAATTGAGTCGCTTTGTTAATACAGACTGATCGCCTCCTCACCCCCAAATCACGATCACTGCTTTGCAAAAAATTAAACAGTGATCGCCACCTCAAAACCCACAATTTCTATCTCTACTCCACAAAAGTCAAACAGCGATAGCTACATCAACATTCTAAAGTATTAACTCTTAAAAATTACTCCACAGTTTGACGAAAAGCAAACACCAAATCATCAATTATGTAAACCTTTGTAGATAAGTCTAAATCGAATTCTTGTTAAGCCAGTCCATAAGACTATAAATTTTCTCCAAATATGATGGAAAAGCCACTAAAAGTGAGTACAGATGTTCTCTCTGTATAATATTTCCAGATGGATGACCTGCATCGTTTCTATGACTTCTAATAATGTTGAAAATCCCAAAAAGATAAGCTTCTAAGTTTTCTTTAACTTCACCTCGTGGGAGCTTAGGTATAATTTTATTTTGTAATATATCTTGGAATTCGATTTGCTTTTGTTTAATAGAAATAGTTTTATCTATTTTCTTTGCGAAATCTGTCTTACCTGGTTCGGACATTGCCTCTCTACAGGCATCAATCAGTAGCAAAAATGCTTTCTCAGAAGCACATCCCAAAGTGATGACTGAGGATAAAAGACAATTTATTCGGAAAGCTTTTAGACTTTCCTCCAAATAGATAAGTATTACATTGTCTATATCTGGTATGTGACTAACTCTAGCCAAGTATTCATCTGGATCATAAGGCTGAGGTGAGAGTTCTTGAAGAACTCTTTTACCGTATTCTGAAATATGATAATGAGGAAGTGTGTATATGCCACTTCCTTGACCTGGACGAACTATACCCTCAATTATCAAATCCCAGACAATATCATCAATCCACTCATTGTACTTTTGCTCAAGTTCATGTTGTGGATTCATATATCCACTGTTAGCAAAAGGATCAGTAGCAATTCCCTCTCGAATAGCTAATCTGGCTACATGTATATAGAGGCTAGTTACTTGTCCATAATAACTAGTTGATAGGCTCTTGAGAACGAGAGTTCTTGTGCGTTCATAGGAAATATCTAGTTTTACGTAATCCATACAATTAGATCTCTACAATCATTTTGTATCATGTATCTAAAGTTACACACTCTCAACAGGCACTGGCTTCCAAGTTTCGCCGTACTTGTCTTTGAGAGTAGACCATGCCTCGACTTGACCTTCGGCATATTCACCTGGTTTACCCCATTGTAGGAAAGCACTCATTTGCGCCTTGTCATCAGCATCAAGGAAACGGATTGCGTAGGTGGTGAAATTGCCGCGTTTGGCTTCGGCGGTTTCAAAGCGAACATCGGTGATTTTGTCCATGTTGAGGTGAAACTCGATATGCTCGGAGTGCATATTCGCATACTTGCCCTTGGGGAGTTCCGCGTAAAACAACTTCTCGATATTTACCCTTGCTTCCAGCACACCCGCATCACTGGTGACGATCAGACGCACTAAGCCGAGAGTGTGACATTCTTCTAAAAAATCTTTTAAAGTGGCAGCCATAGGATTTTATTTAATATTAATTAATAAGTTTGTGATGATGTTGTGAAAAATTCTTGCGATCGCAACTACCCTATTAAAGCCGAAAAGGGTTAGTCTGTGTAGCTTTTAGGCGATAAAAGTAGCGATCGCCACTTTGTCTTAAGAAATTCCCAAGATCTCAAAAATGCTCTAAAGTTGACTACAAGCTCATTTACCCGCAATTATTCAAGCTTTTATCTATGAAAATCGCCAATAACATAACTGAATTAGTTGGACATACCCCCCTCGTCGAATTGCAGCGCATTCCCAAGGCTGAAGGCTGTGTGGCTCGAATTATTGTCAAACTAGAAGGTATGAATCCCGCCGCCTCCGTCAAGGATCGCATCGGCGTGAACATGATCCAAGAAGCCGAAGAACAGGGCTTAATTTCTCCAAATAAAACAATTTTGGTGGAGCCAACTTCAGGCAATACAGGAATTGCTTTGGCGATGGTAGCAGCCGCTAAGGGTTACAAATTAATTCTGACCATGCCCGAAACCATGAGTATGGAACGGCGATCAATGTTACGCGCCTACGGAGCCACCCTCGAATTAACCCCCGGAACTGAGGGCATGGGCGGCGCAATCCGTCGCGCTAAGGAAATTAGTGAAAGCACTCCCGATGCCTATATGCTGCAACAGTTCCGTAATCCTTCTAATCCTGCGATCCATCGGAAGACTACGGCGGAAGAGATTTGGGAAGATACGGAAGGACAGATTGACTTTCTGATTTCGGGAGTTGGTACTGGCGGTACAATTACAGGGGTTGCAGAAGTGATTAAATCACGCAAACCAGATTTTAAGGCGATCGCGGTTGAGCCAGCTAATAGCCAAGTCTTAGCAGGTAATCGCCCAGGCCCCCATAAAATCCAAGGTATTGGTGCAGGATTTGTGCCTGAAGTTTTGAAAACGGAACTGATTGATGAGATTATTCCTGTAACTGATGATCAAGCGATCGCTTTTGGGCGTAGACTGGCACGAGAAGAAGGACTTCTATCAGGAATTTCTAGTGGTGCGGCGCTTTATGCAGCAGTCCAAATTGCGAAGCGTCCTGAGAATACGGGCAAAATGGTAGTGATGATTCAGCCTAGCTTTGGTGAACGTTACTTGAGTACGCCTCTATTCCAAGATCCTGAATTAATGGCCTTGAGTTAAAATCTCTCCCAGCCAACCTCTTACAAAATCAAGGCTATTTCAAGAATTATAGCAATGCAATTTTTGCTTAGGACATAAAACCCAAAAGATGAGTGGCGGCGCGAAGCGCCGCCACTCATCTTTTGGGTTTTGATTTGTCTCTAGCTATCTCTTGCGTTGCTATAGATAATCGAAGATAGTACTTGTGCAAGGCTTTTAAAATTAGTAACCCGCTACAAGGCTAACATATGTAAAATGGTGTCGTGAGGGCATCAATGGAGTGAAAAATCGTGGGACAGGCTCAACTACCACCGCAGAGACCGACTAACTCTACATTCGCCAAAAATCTAGGGCGTGTAGGTGTAGGACTTGCGATCGCATTTACAGCAACTAGCTTAGGTGCTTTTTGGTATGGACGCTATTTTCTAAATGAGCAATTGTCGCCGCTATTACAGACTGAGCTTACGAAGTCTCTCAAGCGTCCTTTGCAGTTAGGAAAAGTCGAACGAGTTAGCTTTTCGAGTGTCAGGTTTGGCAAATCTCTGATCCCGCCTACTGATCAAGAGTCGAATTTCTTGGCTGTTGAGGCGATTGAAGTTAATGTCGATCTTTGGAGCTATCTGACCCGTCGCCAAATTGGTATCGATGCGATCGCGGAGCAGCCACAGGTATTTTTGAAGCAGGACGTTACAGGTTTACTGCAATTACCCAAACTCACGCCGCCAGAACCTAGTACCAAAGAAGGTTTTGTTGATTTACGGACGGTCACTTTTCGGGATGCCCAGATCACGATCCAAACGATTGCGAAAGGAGAACTAGTGTCTCTCAGCCAAGTCCAGATCGATAGCAATTGGAAAATCGTCGATCTCAACAATCAAAGTTTGCAAATGAATGGGAAGGGGCGCGTAACTTTACCAAATCTTGCCGCGATCGCCGCACCACCAAATCCTGAGCAGTTAAAAAAGGCGATCGAGACAGCCAGTGCTGACAAGGAAGGCAATAAAGGTAATGTCAACTTTGCGATTGATTGGGACTTGACTAAAGGACAAGGCACGGTTGATCTCAAGTCTCAGAACCTACAAGTTGCCGCAGTTCAAGGATTTGCCATCAACTTACCTTTTGAAATTCAGCAGGGTAAACTTGATGCTGACGCAACCTTTTCTATAATTGCGGAGCAAACCCCCACGATAGCAATCACAGCCGAACTTAGTGATGGCGCAATTAAATCGCCCCAATTAGCCAAATCCATTACCGACATTTCAGGACAACTTAGCTTCGATGGTACTGATGCAACCTTAAAGGAATTTTCGGCAAACTATGGCTTGTTGACAACAACTATTGATGGCACATTTAATCAGCAAAAAGGTTTTAATCTCAACTTTGCTAGCACCATACTGGATCTCGCGAAAGGGCTGGAAAGTTTTGATGTCAAAACTCCTGTGGCGATCGCAGGTGAGGTGAAACTAGCAGGTAAACTCACGGGAACAGCCCAAAAGCCAGCCCTGACGATCAACATTACTACACCTAAAGCCGTTACCTTTGATCGGGTGACTGTCGATCGCTTTTTAGCGACGATTGAACTCAAAGATCTCAATACGCTCCAAATCAAGAAAGTCCAAGCCGCATCTACTGGCGCAACTCTCACAGGTGAAGGACAAATTCGCTTGCCCCAAAAAGATCAGCCTGCGGAGATTCTGTTTACTTCCAGTCTGGTTGGAGTTGCCGAAGAATTTACCAAGCTATATGGCACGAAACTGCCCGTCACTATTGGTCAAATTACGAGTTCCTTACAAATTACTGGAGCTTTAGCAAATCCGCAAATTTTGGCGCAGATCGAGGCTCCTAATGCGACCTATCCGACAAGGGGAGAAGTATTTCTGGCGGATGGATTAGCCACGATTCGGAACACGAAGGTACAGTTTCCTATTGGTGAGATTGGGCTAGCAGGTACTTACAATATCGTCAGTGGCGCATGGAAATCCCAGCTAAATAGCAATGGTATTCCGTTGTCCGCGTTCCTAATGAATCAAAAAGGCATTCTTGAAGGATTTATCAATCTGCGGAGCGATCGCGGTGGGTTTTCGCTAGCTGATATTACTGGTGATGGCGTTGTCCGCTTACCACAAGGACTTAAAGAAGTTCCTGATGCGATCGTTGCCAATCTCACATGGGACGGCAGAAATTTACTTGTCCCTTCCTTACAAGTTGGCAACTATTTAACCGCTAACGGTCGAGTTGATCTCGCTTTTCCCAATAACTCACTCAATGAATTTCCCACAGGCATTGCAGGAATTAACCTCGATCTGATTTCGCGCAATGTGAATATCAATCGCTTAGCAACCCTCTCTAGCGCCATACCTGCTCAAGCGTCAGGAATCTTCAACTTTCGCGGCAACCTGTCTGGGGCGATCGATCAGCTTAAGATTGCGGGAGCCTTGCAACTGGATAATGTTGATCTAGCTTCTTTAGGTTCTAGTTTTGCCAAACAAGGTATAGTGGCTCCTTCACGCGGTTCACTGGATTTTGATGGCACGATTAATGGTGATTTGGCGGCTCCAAGTTTAGTTGGAAATCTGCGTGTAGCTAGTTTAAAGGTCAATCAAATCGAACTTGATAGGCTCACTTTTAACGGTGCTTTAAATGGAATTGGTAGCGTCATTCAAGCTACAGGTGATTTGCTGCTAGCAGGACTGAGAGTTGATAAATTAGCCTTCGATCCTCGTTTAGAAGGCAAACTCAACTTTGATGGTAATCAAGGCTTAAATGTTGACTTACGCGGAAAGCGCGATCGCATTGCTGCGCGTCTAGATAGTGCCTTCCGTCCCATTGATTTTACGGTGAATCTAGGTGAATCTACGGCGACAGGTAGACGCTTTGAGAATAATCCCCGTCGCTTACAAGTGGCGATCAATAATATTCCTTTAGCGCTAGCCGCTTCTCTCGCAGGACAAAACGATGTCAGTGGCAAGCTCTCCAGTAATCTAATTGTTGATTTCACCAATAATCCCACGGCAACAGGTGAGATTACAGTGGAGCGTCCTCGCTTTGGTCGAGTAGTTGCGGAACGAGCGATCGCCAAAGTCACCTATGCCAATGGTGTTTTGGATGTTAAAGATGGCAACTTAAGTATTCGGCAGGGAGAAGTTAATAACGAGTATAAGTTCAATCTGACCTACAACCCTAATGCTGAAGATCTGATCGCTGGAGCCGTCGAAATTGCTCAAGGTCGAATGCAGGACATATTTGCCACTCTGCAATGGGCCAATATTGTCGATGTTACTCAAGGGCTTACCTTTGCGAAAAATAGAGCAGCAGAATTACAGCCCTTAGAAGCAATCCGATTGATGGGAGAGCCTCTATATAAACAGTTGCAATATCTCACTCAGATCGAATTACGACAAGAGCAGCAGGAAACCGTGGCTTCAGCCCGCAATTTTAATTTACCGCCACTCACGGATTTTCGTGGCGATATCAAGGGTAAAGTCACCTTTGGATTTAACCAACGGAGAGGTATTCGTGTCGGGTTTAATCTTGTGGGCAAAAAATTTGAGTATGGGAAGTTTGCTGTTGACGACATTCAAGTAGAAGGACGTTATGCCTATGGAGTTTTCAATATTGCTAATGCCAATTTCCAGTCCGACAAGAGCTATGGACGCATCACCAAGGCAAGAATTAGACTTACTCCTTCATCAAATCCATTATTCCGATTCCGTGAGCAAAGTGGTGAAATTGAATTAAAAGATTTCCCCATTGAATCTTTACGACCATTGCCATTTTTTAGCGCAATTCCCTTTGATTTGACAGGAAAAGTTAACGGCAATCTCTCGATTTCTGGTACTAATTTGCTGGATTTAGGCGTAAAAGGACAGTTGAGCCTAACCGATGGTTCCGTTAACCGGCAACCGATTGATTTTGTGGCGGTGAAGTTTAACTATGACAAGTTAAATATTAACTTCAACGCAAATATGAAGGTTGCAGGCAAGGATTCTGTTGTCGCTTCGGGTAATTTTGGTATTTTGGGCATCTTTGACGTTAAGCTCGATGTTAAGGATGAAGGTATTGCTTTTATCAATATTTTCAATCAACCTGTACGGTGGGTAGATGGTAAAGGCAATATCAATCTCACGGCAAAGGGAACCTTTAGAGATCCAAAAATCGCTGGGAAGATGACGGTGGATAACGCCAAGGTCAAGATTGCGGGCTTACCAGGAGATTTTACGGAAGTGCAAGGTACGATTGACTTCACTCGCGATCGCTTGATTAGTAATATCACTAGCAACTTTAGCGAAGGCAAACTTGCTTTAACAGGTATTCTCCCGATCAGTAATTCTAGCCTGATACCAACAGATAGCCCTGAATATCAACAAGCCCTTGCCATCAATGCCGATAAGCTCAAATTGAATATTCGAGATATTAGTTCCGATAACTTTAATACACGAGTCATTGTGCGAGGCTCTTTATTAGCGCCCATACTTACAGGTGAAGTGGCGCTAGGCGACGGGCGATTTGTCATCGGGAATGATGCTGATCCCAATAGTTCGGCTCTAGCTGATGACAATAGCAATTTAGCAGATGTCGCCTTTGATCGCCTCGCGGTTAGATTGCAAAATATGCAAGTGACACGCTTTCCCATATTTAATTTCTTAGGAGAAGGAACACTAGTTGTAAATGGAACCTTCCTCAAACCAGAAGCAGAAGGTAAAATCAATATTTCGCGCGGACAGTTCAACGCAATTTCGACAAGGTTCCGCCTCGATCGCGCCTATGAAAACTTTGTCGAGTTTAAACCCTCTCAAGGACTAAATCCGAACCTGAATGTTCGTGTTTCTGGAGCTGTTGCTGAGATCACCCGCGTACCGATCAATTCCAATCGTCCCGATGATCTGTTCCGTCCCAATGAAGTTCCTGTTAGCAATTTGGGGGCGCAGAAGACTCTACGAGTCCAAGCCAGCGTCACAGGCACAGCCCTTGCACCCGACATCCGTCTCTCTAGTAGTCCACCTCGCAGCCAAGCAGAAATCATTGCCCTCATAGGTGGCGGCGTTTTGCAACAACAGGGTGGATCTGACCCTGCTTCGGCACTGGCAAGTTTTGCAGGTGGTACAGTCCTCAACTTCCTCCAAGATGCGATCGGTGATGCGTTGAATCTCGCTGAATTTAATCTTAGTCCAGTGACTACGACTTCAGGCAATAGCAGTACAGGCACGTTAGGGCTGTCGGCTGAGGCAGCGATCGATGTCAGCAACAGTTTCTCGATCGCTCTCCAACGGATTATTAATGATTCCACCCAACCAACTAATTTCTCGGTGCGTTATCGAGTCGATCCAAATATTCTATTGCGCGGTAACTATGGTACTGATGGCAGTACAGGTATCTCGATCGAATATGAAAATCGTTTTTAAAGTTAGCATGGGCGACAACAAAAATGAGTGTCCTAGATAGGCTGTGCGAAGCACAGCCTATCTAGGACTATAGCTATAGCCATACAAATGACTACCCGTTATGGCTTTGCTGTATAATTACCCCGCGCCTAGATCATCATAAAGACACTCAAATCCATGACCCTTCGCCTTTACAACACACTCACCAGACACAAAGAAGATTTTATTCCCCTCGAAGCAGGGATTGTGAAAATGTATGTTTGTGGTGTAACTGTCTATAACTACTGCCATTTAGGTCATGCTAGAGCCTATGTGATTTGGGACATGATTCGGCGCTATTTGGCGACAAAGTATCAAGTTAAGTATGTTCAGAATATTACGGACATTGATGACAAGATCTTAAAAAAAGCGCAGGAAAATCACACCACAATGCAGGCGATCGCAGAGCAGTATATCGTCGCCTATGACGAAGATATGGCAAAGCTGAATATTGCCAAAGCCGATGATTATCCCCGCGCTACAGAGACGATTCCCGAAATTATCGATTTGATCCAGCAGTTGATTGATCACGGCTATGCCTATGCATCTGGTGGGGATGTCTATTATGCAGTGCAGAAGTTTCCTAGCTATGGCAAGCTGTCGGGACGCAAACTCGAAGATATGCAAGCAGGGGCAAGTGGTCGCGTAGATGAACAGGAACCCTATAAACGTTATCCCTTTGACTTTGCATTATGGAAATCTGCTAAGCCCAATGAACCTTTTTGGGAATCACCTTGGGGAAATGGAAGACCTGGTTGGCATATCGAATGCTCGGCGATGGTGCGATCGCGTTTAGGGGAAACCATTGATATTCATGCAGGTGGCACGGACTTACAATTTCCCCACCATGAGAACGAAATTGCCCAGTCCGAAGCGGCTTATGCAAAGCCACTCGCCAACTATTGGATGCACAATGGATTTGTGAATATTGATGGCGAGAAGATGTCCAAATCGCTAAATAATTTCACAACCATTCGGGATCTGGTTACTCATTTTGACCCGATGGCAATCCGTTTATTTATTTTGCAAGCACAATATCGTCAACCGATTGACTTTACGGAAGAAGCAATTAACGCGGCAACGAAGGGCTGGGAAACCATTCGCGATGGAATGCTGTTTGCCGCAGACTTTGGCGCAAAGTTGGGCTGGGACAATATCGAGATTCCTGCTCGAAAAGATGTGGGTGAAGCGATCGCCTGTTTTGAAGAAGCGATGGACGATGATTTTAATACTTCTGTGGCGATGTCCCATGTATTTGAACTAGCTAAGAAATTACGCTCAGAACGCAACTCGCTATCCCACGCAGGTAAAACTGCCGCAAGTGCTGAGGTTCTGTGGCAAGATTGGCAAGCTCTTAGCTATATGACTAGTATTTTGGGTTTTGTCGCCGATATTCGAGATCGCCAAGTCCAACAAGAAAACATTAGCGAAACCGAAATAGAATCTCTAATTCAGCAACGGATTGAGGCGAAGAAGGCAAAAAATTATCAAGAAGGCGATCACATTCGTAATGAACTAAAAACACTAGGCATTACTCTCGTTGATCAAAAAGATGGTACAACCCGCTGGATTAGAGCATAATCGAGCATTAGGATGATCATCCTAATGCTCTAGCAAAGCAAGGTTTGCTATATACCAAAACACAAAATGACGTAGCCATTTTGTGTTTTTAAAACCCTTACTGGGTTTGGTTTTTAATTTACAAAAGTGTCGTCACACTTTTGTGAATTGGTATTAAACGCGAAGATCAATTAAGCTTAATATAAAGATACACTTCAAAATTTTATACACTTGTGAATTACTATTTTCCTTCTGATCCCCCATATTTTTTGTTTGCTATTTCCCTTGTTGCGGGACTCGCCTGTGGGCGATCATTTGAAGTAACTTTACGCAATCTGGTTAATATCTGGTCAAGCAGTAAGTCTTCTCGCGTCATGTTGGAGCTAAAGAGTGCCAGTATCAAAGTTCCTTATATAGGCATGACCATCAGCATCGCTGTCTTTATGTCAACAGGGCTAGAGGTGTTTGGTTTCCCGACTCTATTTGGCTATATCGTTGCGATTCCCCTCACCGTCGGTATTGCTCTCCTCGTTTGGCGACAACTGGGCCAAATGTTGATTGAGCTAGAGAAGGGAGGCTCCGCAGCATTAGATCTTGATTCGTTTGAAAGTTAATTTATAAAACCCAAAAGATTAATGGCGGCGCTTCGCACCGCCATTAGAGTATGTTTGAGAAGTTAATACACACGCATTTTTTAGCTAAAGCTAATGTTTTAGACCCCTAAATCCCCCAATTCTGGGGGACTTGAATCTGGTTCCCCCCAGAATTAGGGGGCTAGGGGGGCTAAAGCAAAACTTCTCAAACATGCTCTTACTCTTTTGGGTTTTATGTCCTAAGCAAAACTTGCGTTGCTATAAATTAATTTTTAAGAACCTTACTTAGTAGGGCTTTTAAAAATTTGTTTGTACAATAACTAATAGACTTTTGCCAAGGCTAATCAATTAATGGATGCTAAAGAATTTTTGCAAATATACCGAACGGGGCGAAAGGTATTTTCTAACGCTGCGCTGGTGGGAGTAGATTTACAGGCGATCGATCTTCACAAGGTTGACTTTAGCCACGCCCTCATGAGCAAAGCAAACTTAGCTAACGCTAAACTTTGTCGTGCTAATCTCACTGGGGCAGACCTGAGTTATGCCAATTTGAATAGTGCTGATTTGCATCGGGCTAATTTGCGTCATGCCAATCTTAAGGGTGCAGATTTACGCAAAGCAGATCTACGTGGGGCAGATTTGAGGGGTGCGAACTTAAGTTGGGCAAATTTGCAAGAGGCTCTTTTTGATGGCGCTCAAATGACAAATGCCAATTTATACAATGCCAAAACCTAGTAAATGGGACACAAGGTATCCCATTTGCTTAAGCTTCGCCTGTGATGGATAGTCCTTCTACCCAAATCTGTGGAGCGACACCTGAAGGCGTAATTTTTACTTCTGGTTCGACATAGACGATCGCTTTTAGCAAGTCCAAGATATCACCCGCTACCGTAGCCGACTCAATACTAACGCGATCGCCTTTATTGATCAGCCAGCCGTCAAAGGGTAACGAAAAAGAACCTTGCGAAGCCTGCACACCTGCATGAAGCGCTTGCAGATCGTCGATTAAAATTACATTCTCAGCCGTTGCCAAATCGTAGACTTTCTCATTGGATGCATTAGCTTCGCTACTACGCTCAACATGGAAGAAGTTAGGACTGACTGAAACCTTCGAGCCAATGCTCCCATTGCCTGTGGGTTTAGCATCTAAGCGTTTTGCGGTGACAGAGCTATGTAGGAAATTGGTTAAAACTCCATTCACGATTAATGGAGTGCGGCGAGTGGGAGTGCCTTCTCCATCAAATGTTGATGCGCCTACATTTCCCACATGCAGTTCATCATCGCTAACATTTAACAATGGTGATGCGATCTGTGTGCCGATGGACTCAGGACTAGAGAGACTATTTTTGTCGAGAATGCTTTGGGCATTGAAGAGACTGGAAAAAGCACTGATTAGACTTAAGAAAGCTTCAGGAGAGAATGCAACTAAATATTTGCCAGATTTGATTTTGTCATAGTTTAAATGACTAATCGTTTTCTCCGCAGTTTCCTCAATGCAACCCTTGACATCTAAACCTTCAAAACTACGACTGACGCGATACGCACCAGCACTGCGAGGTTTTCTGTCTTCCTCTTCCGTTTTAGTATAGAGATAAATAGAGCTATAGGAACTACTCTCATTTCGCATTGCACCAGCGCTATTCAAATAGAAGCGGCTGACATCGCGTTGAGATAAACCATTATAGGGAACACCAGCGATCGCTGTATGTTTCGCTAGTAATTCTTTTTCTGCGCCCAAGAGGGTCTCGACTAGCTGCTCGATCGCTGTTTGTGTTGCAGTCTGTGATTCGCGAGAGGGGATAACAGCGATCGCTTCGGGACTAAAATCAGGAATATTTTCCTTAGCCCCAAAAAAGCTTGCCTCATGGGCGCTTTGGAGTGCAAGTTCTAGACCAAGGCGATCGATATTGGTGGTAGAAGTTACGCCAACTGTCCCCTGATCATTCCAAACCCGCACGGTGATGCTAGCGCGGTTAGAGGCTGATACTTGCTTAGGTTCGCCGCTATCGACTTCAGCACTAGTTTCATCGACGATTGCGCCATAAATATCAAATTTGTCGATTTTTAGCTTGCTTGCGGTCTCTTTAGCATCGGAGACTAATTTTTCCACACTGATCGCTGATGACATAAACCTTTTAATCTTTTTAGTTGATTACTTCATTCTAGCAACTATAGCTATAGCCACTTATACCAAAGCACAAAATGACCAAGCCATTTTGTGCTTTGGTATAAGTGGTGTTATGCAGAACAAAGATAGTCATTATGTTTCCCAGTCATCTTAAAAGAGGATTTGGAGACCAAATCCCTACATAATTGTAAAGGTAGGGGCTTGGTCTCCAAGCCCCAATCTTAGCCTTTCACGCCATATCAGTTAATCAAAGTCGGCGCGAAGCGCCGACTTTGATCCTATAGCCCATTGCCAATTAGAAAGAAAGCAGACCAAAAGTAAGGATGATCGAAGGGTTCACCACCTCGAATTAATGCTACTTGTGCTAAACGTAAGGACTCGGTAGCGGAAATACCTTTTTTAATATTGGCATAAAAGGTATCCATCAGTTTCTGAGTGCCACCATCATCAACTGTCCATAGAGACGCAATTACGGCTCTTGCGCCAGCATTCTGAAATTGATAGCCCAACCCTAGCACTTCTGTTCCATCACCTAATTTGCCACCAATTCCTGTCTCGCAAGCACTCAAAACCACCAAGTCTACGCCCTTGAGTACCCAAGTCTCAATCTCTCTCAGAGTCAGGCGATCGCTATCTCCAAAGATCAAAAAAGATTCATCTGGTGTACCCGTATTAAATGAACCGTGAGTAGCTAAATGAATAATCGTATGGGAACCTGTACCCGTTTTGGTTGAGTTTTTTGTGAAACTTTGATCCACTAGCTCCGTTACATTCGGGAACGTGCTGACAATGTTTTTGACTTCTTTTTGGGTAGCAGGAATAGCAACAAAGGAAATAGTTTTTCCTAATACATTCACACTATGAGCCGTGGTTGAAGCCCCAGCGAAGACTTTGGGTTGATTTACTGAAGGTCGATTAAAGTTGGTCAGTGAACTAGCCGTAATGTTATTGATTTTGTATTTCTCAACCAGAAACTGCTTACCATCGTGGAGCGTCGCAATGGGAATATAGCGCAATCGACTATCGGGAGCATAGATGATTGTCTGCACATTGGCTTGTTGCAATTCAGCTTCGATGGGGGCAATCAGCCATTTATAAAACTGTTGCGAAGTATCTTTGAAATCAAAATTATTAGCATCTCGTAATTCTGCTCGAAATTTATCAACGGCAGCACTAATATCTCTTTGTCTGACTGGAACTGCACGATGTATTGGCGGAGATGAAGGAGTGATTAATACGATCTCCAGCCTGCTTTCGAGTACCAGTGGATAAATAATCACTGCATTTAATTGCTTGAGTTCTTTTTGGAGGCTAACGATCGCTTTGAGATTCACATTTTGCTGTTGGATATCGTTATTTAGTTCCGTAGTTAGTTTCTGCACTTCTGCACTATTCAAAAAAGCGTTAAATTGTCGATTAGCTTCTTTCTCTTGATTGACGAGATAGGTGAAACGTTCCTTTTGCTGAGGAGTGAGCTTGTTTTGATTTTCTAATATTTGTAAATCGGCAAGTTCTCTATTCAAGTTGATCATTTGCATTTCTACTGGTTGATACTCCACGCCCTTGGCAGTTTGTTCATTGCCACGGACATTTTTGAGGTAGTCATCCGCTTCCTGCACTTTGAGTAGATCAATCACTTGCTGGGCTTCGATCACGCGATCCTGCTGTAAAAGTAAATCCGCAAGCCGACGATATACTGGAGCAATTGTGTCCGCGTAGAGTTTTTGCTCCTGTCGCGCTAGGGAGTTGAGGTCTTTCCGAATCTCTTCGTAGATATTGACTGACTGCTTGAGATAGGCGATCGCCAAAACATTTTGCTTCCGTTCTTTGAGCAGTGAACCAATATGCTGATAGAGCTTAGCCTCACCTGCGCGATCGCCTGTTTGACGGCTAATGGCTAGAGCCTGTTGATAGTAACCGAGCGCGATTTCAAACTGTCCTTGGCTGTTGTAGAGCAGTCCAATATTGCCGAGAGTGATACTTTCATTGACCCGATCTGCTAACTTCTGACTGATTTCTAGGGATTGCTGATAACTTTTAAAAGCCTCAGCATTCAGCCCACGCTCATTCAAGAGAAAGCCAATATTGTTGAGAATTACGGCTTCACCTGCGGGATTTTTGCCCGATTCTTTGGTCAGTGCTAGAGCCTGTCGATAATAATCTAGAGAATTGGCATATTCTTTATTGTTGCGATAAACCAGTCCCAAATTGTTAATTGTTCTGGCAATACCAAAGCGATCACCTAATTTTTGTTGAAGTTTGAGGGCTTCTTGATAGAGTTTGATCGAGCGATCAAATTGTCCCAAGTTGCGATAGACGATGCCCATGTTATTGAGAATGCTGCTCTCGCTCAATGCATCTTTGATGTCTTTGCTAATTTTGAGGGCGCGTTCATAGGATTCGATCGCCCGTACAAACTGCCCCAAGTCGTTGTAAACAGAGGCGATACCATTCAATGCTTGAGCCTGTCCAGCGCGATCTTGCTCTGCGGTGCTAAGCTTCAATGCTTGCTGAAAAGCTTCTAATGCGGAGTTAAGTTGTCCTTTTTTCTGTAATGCACTCCCATTCTTTTGCAGAATGTCAGCATCCGATGACTTTGCTTTGAAGTTTTTTTCTGAACTTTCTTGTGAGCTAATTTGAGCCATTGCCGCAGATGTTAGCCCCAGATGCGTCCAAGTTCCATATATACCAGTCGAAAGGGGCAACAACCAAACAGAAGAGCAGAAACCTTTGTGTAAAGCCTTAAAGATCATATTGCTGTACTTATTCGCAGATAAATCAATAATGTAGTGCATTTATATAAAATAAATGATTGTTTACAATTTGATAGGTTTGAAAAATTTAGAATTACTTATAATTTAATTAGTTTTAGGATTTTATTGTGCCTATCTTCTCTGTCTATCGCCGAACAGTCTTGAGGTGGATGTCACTATTCTGTATTGGTTTACTGATTTCGTTTCTTTTTGTTGGTCAAGCTGAGTCTCAAAATCAAACTAATTGCATCAAGATCCCCGAAGTTTCCTTGGGCAATGCGGAAGCAATTGAAAGAAATAGACGTGTAGCTGTGCTAATTCAAGCGGATCGATTGATTCAGAGTAACAATCTCGCTGAAGCGGTCAAGTTGCAACAATCTGTAAAAAAAACTCTCCCCAACGTAGCTGCGCCTAATCCGCCGACAAGAAATGTGGATAATCTAGCGAGTGGAGCTAAGGTATATTGGCAGAATGCTGAAGAAGGACTAGAGGCTGGTCTGTCAACCAAATCATTAATTGCTTTGGAGAAGCTATCCGACAATTATCCTGAATTCATTACTGGGCATATCAAGTTCGCGGAAGCCTCTCTACGCTGGAATCAACCAGACAAAGCGATCCAAACCTTAGATCGCGCCTATGGCATTTATCCCGATCGCGTGGATTTATTAGAGCCATTACTCAAACTACTCATATCCAAAAAGATGGAGGTAGAGGCTTCCATTGCTTCCCGTCAGTTTGCACTTAACTATCCCGAACATCCTGACGCTCCTAAATATAAGAAGCTAGCTGATGATTACATGAATCAGTTTATTAATGATTTCAAAAATGAGTCATTTATTTCAGCAATTATTTCGGGTGATCGCAAAATAATTGCTGAAATAAATGAC
>NZ_NDHW01000187.1 GCF_002251945.1 Pseudanabaena sp. SR411 | reverse complement strand
ATATTTTACCATGCCTTACAGCGGGAAGGGAGTAATCATGAAAAAATAGAAGTTAGAAGGAAAGCTGCTAGTACTTTAGAGCTAATTGGGGCAGACGCATGGGCTGCTACTCCTCAGTTGATTTTAGCTCTCGAAGATCCAGACCCAGAAGGTGATGTTCGTTGGTATGCCACCATTGCAATAGGAAAAATTGGATTGCTTGCTAAAGAAGCAATTCCTTCTTTGATTAAAAGACTAAGAGATGAAAAATATGGTGTTCGAGCTTATGCAGCATGGTCTCTAGGGCAAATGAGACTAGAGGCTCAATCTTCAATCCCATCAATTCTTGAGAACCTTTTTGATGAGAAAAGTGAAAATATTTTTCTAGCTAGGTTAGAAGCACTTGAAGCGATTGGTTATGATATAACCACGATCAACATTAATTTTACTGATGGAACTGTTAGTAGAAATGCAAAAGAGCATATTACAATCCAAAGGGAAGAAGAACGTAAATCTTTAGAATCCAAAAAAATGGGTGGTGGAATTGTAATCCCTTGGAGGAGAACTCTTAGCGCAAATACTCCTCCACAAATTTAAGTCAGCACTTCAATTTTTTTACCTCTACTTAATTTTATGAAACCCACAGTTATATATCTTCCCCAAGAAACCGAACAAGTCCTTGAGCAACTATCAGTACAAGGAGGAAAAACACCTTCTGAAATTATTCAAGAAGCAATCCAACTTTATGTTGTGAACAAGAAAAAGACATTGCCTAAATGTGTTGGTATGGGCAAAAGTGGCATCTCTGATCTCTCTGAAAGAGTAGACGAACTACTTTGGAAAGAATGATTAGAGTTATTGCTGATACTGGCGCAATTATTGCGCTACTTGATGAAGACGATAAACACCATGCCGCAGTTGTTGAAGTCGCGCAATCATTTGATTTACTGATTCCTGTCACAGTCCTACCCGAAGTAGACTACTTAGTTACAAAATATCTCGGTGAAGCAGTTGTCAGATCTTTTCTGGAGGCAATGACTGAAGGTGCATTTATCTATTTACCGATAGAGATTGATGAAATTCGTCGCACAACAGAGATTATGGCTCGTTATGCCGATATTCCGATTGGCTTTGTTGATGCCAGCTTAGTAGCCCTTGCTGAAAGTCATAATACCCATAAGATTTTGACCTTAGATCGTCGTCACTTCAACATCATTAGACCTGAAGCCCACATTCCGCTCGTAATGGAATGAGAAAAACAATTACGAAACAGGTGCAGGGAGCAAATAATAGCGTTGGCAGGTGGGAGAAAAAAACTTTAAAATATGAAGCCGAAGAGGAGACAAATTAA
>NZ_NDHW01000186.1 GCF_002251945.1 Pseudanabaena sp. SR411 | reverse complement strand
AAGCAGAGACGACTCTATCTACAGTACGGGCTTGGTGTCCCTAGGGGCAGAACGAGTTTATCTCTGCTTTTGCTTTTTCGGATTGTAGTAAAGATTTTATCCTTTACTTTTCTTCCTAGATACAAGGGGCAGTGCATTCCCGCAGGAATTTATAAATTTTTAGATCATCTTCTTTTGGGAATGCACTGCCCAAAGCTTCGCAACGCAGGGACAAATTATCTGTAAAAGCAGAGAGGGCTTAGCATTTGTGGATCGGGATTGCTGTGATGAGTTTTAAAATTGTGGCGCAAATGCTAAGCCCCTACTTATTGCGCCTTCGCAATCTCCTGACGCAGCATCTCAACCACAGTGTCAATGCCCTCAAGTTTAGTAGGAAATTGTGCTATAAATTCTGCATCTTTAAGAACTTCTGACAGAATACCCAATGGTGGTTTCTCTGTTTCTAAAATCTCTCGTAAGCTATTTGTACCGCACTCGATTTCACCAATGCCAACTTCATGTAATGCTCGAAAGAGGCGATCGTATTGAGAATTGCCAGTAAGAAGGTCTAATCCTTGTTTCCATAGGTTAATTGCTTCTGTTTGGTTGCCTTTCAGCCCCATTACAATACCATGATTGAGTTTTGGATAGGCATCTTTTGGGTCGAGGTTGATCACCTGTTGATAGGATGCGATTGCTAATTCGTACTTCCCTTGGGCTTGGTAAACAAGTCCCAAACCGTTGTGGGGAGAGGCATATTTGGGGTCGAGATTGATCGCCTGTTGATAAGATGTGATCGCTAATTCGTAATTCCCTTGAGCCTTGTAGACATTTCCCAAATATTTGTAGGAATAGACGAATTTTGGGTCAAGGTTGATCGCCTGTTGAAAGGATGCAATCGCTAATTCGTAATTCCCTTGAGCTTGGTAGACAATGGCTAATCCGTTGTGGGGATAGACAGATTTTGGGTCGAGGTTGATCTCTTGTTGAAAGGATGCGATCGCTGATTCATACTGTTCCAATTTATAGTAACTAACGCCTAACCCTCGCCATGCAAGGGAATTATCAGGATTTAATGCAACAGAACTTTGATAAGCAGTCTGGGCTTCAGTCGATGCAATTGCTTCACGTTCTTTCCAAAGAAATTTCTTGCCAATTGCACTAAATTCTTCTGCTAAATCTTTCCGCAAATGTAGTTCAGTTTCAGGAAGTTGTTTTTCTGCTTCAAGATATATTTGAAGACATTCTGAATATCGTTCCAGTTCATAAAGTAATCGCCCACGTTGTAAAAAGAGAATTACTACTCGTTCGTTTTTACGATCACCATCAAGCCAACCCCGCTTTGTCAATTTCTCTAATTCATCTAACAAATCCTTCCTATGTTCGGGATTGAACGAGTAGTAACCCAAATCTTTGCTAAAGATTCGCAAACGCTTTTTACTATCCCCATCAAACCGCACCTGAAAAGACTCAATAATTCCTAAAAGTTGCTCCTGCCATTCGCCATCATATTGCCAACTCTCCACAAAAAGCGGCACGGCATAGCGCCAGCCAACTTCCACATCTTGCCAAAACTTATGCTGMGATCGG
>NZ_NDHW01000185.1 GCF_002251945.1 Pseudanabaena sp. SR411 | reverse complement strand
GTTAATTTGTCTCCTCTTCGGCTTCATATTTTAAAGTTTTTTTCTCCCACCTGCCAACGCTATTATTTGCTCCCTGCACCTGTTTCGTAATTGTTTTTCTCATTCCATTACGAGCGGAATGTGGGTTCGATAAGTGCCCGAATTTGACCTTTAAATGCATTTTTCTGAGCTTTTCCCAATGAGTCGATCTCCTCAATTAAGTTGGCAATATCTAATTGCTTAAAGTCACCAGTTTGCAAATGTGCGATCGTTTCTTCTGTCCATAGCAAAAAGTCGCAATCATATAATGTTGGCTGTTTTGTTGGAATTAAAGATTGTGTCATTTGGTTGGTACTCCTAATTTACTTAAGCAATCACTTTTTTAAGCTTTTTGTCTCTGGGCTATTTGCATAAGCAGGCGAAGTGCTTCATTCACTGACTCACTAGTAGGAAAAGCTTGTAAAACATCAGGATCAAGCAACACAATATTAGTTCCTGCTCGATAGCGATCAACATACTTTCCCCTAATGCCACCTTGCATCTTACTGAAGTCATACTCAGGACGTAAATCATCCTCTAACTCATTACTAATATCCATCTTCGTAAAACCTCCGCTCAAATCGAGTTGCTTCGCGTGCGCTGATTAATCGAACCCGATCTGCTCGATCAGTATGAGCAACTATCAGTAAACGATTAACACTGGATAATCCAATAATAACGTAACGCTCCTCACCGTAGGAGTGAAGTGACAATAATTGCGATCGCAGACTGTATCCAAAGATACTCGCACTTTCAGTAGGCATCCCCATGAACCAAAAATAGTTGTTTTTACTGGTGAGTATTGTTGAGCGAACAGAGATCACCATTACAATGGAAAATGGACTTGCCTATGGCTTAGTAAATTTTTTGAGAACATAATCTATGAAAGCATTTGTAGCAGGAGCCACAGGGCAAACAGGACGGCATATTGTCACCGAATTAGTTAAGCGGAATATTCCCGTAAGAGCATTAGTGCGTGACCTAGAAACTGCCAAAAAAATCCTTCCCCCTGAAGTGGAATTGGTTCGCGGTAATGTGCTTTATGCGGACACCTTAGCAGAGGCGATCACTGATTGTGATGTATTGGTCTGTGCAACAGGCGCAAAACCAAGCCTCAATGCATTAGAGCCATATTTAGTAGATTACATTGGTACAAAGAACTTGGTGAAGGCAGCAAAGGCAAAAAACATCAAACATTTTGCGATTGTCTCTTCCCTTTGTGTATCGAAATTATTCCATCCCTTAAATCTATTCTGGCTAGTACTATTTTGGAAAAAGCAAGCAGAAAGATATTTACAGGATAGCGGTGTGACCTACACCATCGTTCGTCCTGGAGGATTGCTCAATTATGAGAAGCAAGGTGGATTAATCATGTCTGGTGCTGATACTTTGTTTGAAGGAAGTATTCCTCGTACTAAAGTTGCCCAAGTGACAGTTGAAGCATTATTTGAAGAGTCCGCAAAAAATAAGTTGCTGGAGATAGTGATTAAGGCAGAAGAGAGCGATCGCCCGATCGCAGAATTATTTGCTAAGGTTGCATAATAAAAAATCATGACTAAAACCGTATTAATCACTGGCGCATCGACGGGAATTGGCAGAGCAACGGCTTTGTACTTTCAAAAACAAGGTTGGAATGTGGTAGCCACAATGCGATCGCCTGACAAAGAGACAGACCGAGCCGATAGCTTGGCAAAACTTGATCGCCTAATCTGCCTGAAGCTGGATGTTACCGATTACCAAACGATCACCGAGGCAGTTGCTGAAACAATCTCTAGATTTGGAGCAATCGATGTATTGGTGAATAATGCAGGTTATGGCATGTTGGGTGCATTTGAAACTTCCACACCTGCACAAATCCAACGCCAATTTGCGACCAATGTATTTGGACTAATGGAAACTACCCGCGCAGTACTGCCTCATTTTCGCGATCGCAAACAGGGGGTAATTGTAAACGTTGCTTCCATTGGTGGGCGTGTTGCTTTCCCTCTCTATAGCCTTTATCATTCAACCAAATGGGCTGTGGAAGGATTTTCGGAATCATTGCAACATGAATTGCTCGCCTTTAATATCCGTGTCAAGATTGTTGAGCCAGGTCCCATTAAAACTGACTTCTATGAGCGATCGGCAGAACGCACAAGCAATCCTGATTTCCCAGCATATGACGAATTTAGCGATCGCGTATTGACGAAACTCAATCAAATTGGCACAACAGGAGCATTGCCTGAAGTTGTTGCCAAAACTATCTATAAAGCTAGTACTGATAACTCATGGAAATTACGCTATCCCGCCGATCCAATTGCCAAGCAATTATTATTTATTCGCAAGCTTTTCCCAGACTTTCTTTTCACTAAAATTGTGCGTCAGAGTACAAATGTATAAAACCCAAAAGAGTAATAGCGGCGCGAAGCGCCGCCATTACTCTTTTGGGTTTTATAGCTATAGCCACCTGTATCAGGACAAATCAAAACCCAAATAGTGTGAGGCGGCGCGAAGCGCCGCCTCACACTATTTGGGTTTTATGTCCTAACACCTACATTCCGCTCGTAATGGAAGGGTAAAATAATTACCGAAAATCAAAATCATCGAAAATCAAAAAAGAGGAGGTAAATATTAATACAGAGATGAAAGTATCGAATCTAGACCATCTAGGGATC
>NZ_NDHW01000184.1 GCF_002251945.1 Pseudanabaena sp. SR411 | reverse complement strand
AGTGCCGCGATGATCTGTTCCAACCTTTACAAAATCTACGTCATTATCGTGATGATCAAATTCTAATTTTGACTACTGGTTCTCAAGGTGAGCCAATGTCAGCATTGACAAGAATGTCTCTTTGCAGCCATCGTCAATTGGAAGTACGTCAAGGCGACACTGTAATCTTCTCCGCCAATCCAATTCCTGGTAACACGATTCCTGTGGTGCGGACGATTGATCGCTTGATGGCTCTTGGGGCAAATGTGATTTACGGTAATGACAAAGGTATTCACGTTTCGGGGCATGGTTCTCAAGAAGAACATAAGATGATGTTGGCGCTTGTGCGTCCGAAGTTCTTCTTCCCTGCTCACGGTGAATTGAGAATGCTCAGACAACATGCCAAGATGGCGGAAGCAATGGGCATCCCTAGCGAAAATATCGTGATTGCCGAAAATGGTGATGTAGTTGAAGTTTGCCAAGACTACATGAAGATTGTGGATAAAGTTCCTTCGGGTGTTGAGCTAGTTGACTCCTCGCGCGACGGGATGGTTAAGGGTGATGTATTGCGCGATCGCCAACAGATTTCTGGAGAAGGCATTTTCTCGATCGCGGTATCTGTTGGGCTGGATGGCAAGCTTGCCACATCTCCTGATATTCAACTAAGCGGTGTGGTTCTACCGATGGAACATTCGCAAATTATTGCTCTAGTTGCGAAGGCGATCGATAATTCTTTGGCTAATTCTTGGGGTAACTTTGCCCGTAACGTTGGTTCTTTAGAAGTTGATTGGACTGGCTTACGTGGACAACTTGAACGCGATCTCACCCGTGTCTTGCGTCAACAAATCCAAAGCAAACCAGTAATCGTGTTCCTATTACAAACACCACCAAATTCCACGCAATCTGCACCCGCTCCAGCCGCGAAGCCCAATGCTTTGGGTGTGACTTTAAAAGCAGGTAGTGGCAAAGTTATTCCTAAGATTGAGAATGGAAGTAATGGCAACAGCGCGGCGGTGCCTAGTGAAGTAACGACTACAGGTGCGGCAACTGCTAGTGCTGGTAGGCGCAAGCGGACTGCGGCAACTGTCTAAATCAAAGCATGTTCACCCTACAAAGTAGGGTGAACATTTAGAAAAATGCATGAAGAAATCGGTTAAGGTCAAGCCTAATTCTAAAAAGCAAGCTATTGTCGAAGAAGAAGATGGAAGTCTGACGGTGCATTTGAAATCACCACCTGTTGATGGTAAAGCCAATAGCGAACTAATTGTGCTTTTAGCGAAACACTTTAATGTACCGAAATCTCAAATCACAATTTTAGTTGGGTTAACTGGAAGAAATAAGTTAGTAAATATTGAGAACTATGATTAAGAGTTTAATTGCCGAGTAATTAGGGAATAAGCTTTTGATAGTTTGTCAATACTTTCATTTTATTTAATTGGAACCAGTCTACTTACTTTATGACTGACACAAAAATGACTTGAAACCTGCATTTCATCGTAAGGACAATTCATGAATTGCTCTTACGACGAAATGAGAAATGTGAGTTCCTGCAATTACCGATCAAACGAACCCCAAGAAATTTTGTAAAAGTGTTGCGAAGCAACACTTTTACAAAATTTCTTGGTTTGAGTGCAAAGCGCTGTAAGAGAGATTCACTGGGCGTAATAAGCCCTTGTGCCTTTGGCATCGATCGCTTCACTGAGGCGCGTCAAGGCATGGACATAGGCTGCGGTTCGCATGGAGATTTGTTTTTGGTCAGCAATTTTCCAGATCCGCAAGGTTTCGGCAATCATGCTGTGTTTGAGGCGATCGTTTACCTCTTCGATTGTCCAATACAAGCCACTGCGATTTTGAACCCATTCAAAATAACTGACGGTGACACCACCTGCATTCACCAGAATATCAGGAAACACCATGATTCCGCGGTTTTCTAAAATTGCGTCCGCCGCAGGAGTGACTGGCCCATTCGCGATCTCGAAAATATATTTAGCGCGGATCTCGTGAGCATTATGTTCAGTGATTTGATTTTCTAGCGCCGCAGGAATTAGGATATCGACATCTAGTTTAAGTAATTCTTCATTGGAAATGATTTGATGTTCGACAATATTACAGACTGAATCCTGACAGTACACAGCCTGAAAGCTGCGAGCCGAATTTTTATAACTAATGATGCTCGGTACATCTAGCCCTTGCTTAGCATAAATCCCCCCCTTAGAATCGCTAACTGCCACAACTTTGTAACCTGCCTTACTCAACAGATCGGCGATCGCCGCACCTACATTTCCAAAGCCTTGCACCGCCACAGTGGTTTCTTCACGACGCATTTTTAACAAGGGGAGCAAGGTTTCAATTGCAAAAAAGCTTCCCAATCCAGTTGCTGTTTCGCGTCCCAGACTACCGCCCATCGCGATCGGCTTGCCCGTAATTGCCGCAGGACAAAGCCGTCGTTGAATATTGCTATATTCATCCACCATCCATCCCATAATCGTCTGATTAGTCTGCACATCAGGCGCAGGAATATCCACATCTGCACCCATAAAATCAGCGATCGCATTGATATAACCACGGCTGAGGCGTTCTAATTCAAACTTGGATAATTGTTTTGGATCGACTGCTACACCACCCTTTGCACCTCCAAAGGGTAAATTCACGGCTGCACATTTAAAGGTCATCCAAAATGCTAAGGACTTCACTTCATCCATATTTACTTTGGGATGGAAGCGTATTCCTCCTTTCGTTGGGCCACGCAAATCATTATAGCGCACCCGATAGCCTTGAAAAACTTTCAAGGTTCCATCATCCATTCTTACAGGAATAGAAACCTGCAAACTTGCTTTTGGAGATTTTAATCGCTCGATCGCATCTTCTGAAATAGCAACATGGGCGATCGCATCGGCTAGTCTCTCGCTTGCCTGATCAAATAAAGACTCTGACACCAATAACTCCCGTAATTTGTGTTCTAGTATGTGTTAATAATAACTGTTGTTAGGTGAAAGGATTTCCATCAATTGCGTAAGTCTTGGGCTGGCACGGGGGCGCAGCCCTTACAAGGTTCTAAATTTTTTAGGTAGGCGCAATCCCCCCGTGGTTGCCCTGCTTGGCTTTTAATCGCAGCAAGTAATTCTTACATGGTTTCTTGAATATCATCGGAAGAGATTGTGGTGCTAATCTCAATTAGTGGAAGTAATACCCCGTTTTGGAGCTGTCCATTAGTGCTGAGTTCACTATGACAGAGATATAAGCGATCGCCTGTGCGATCGAGCAAATCCCTAAGCAATCGCTGTAACCGTTGCATATCGGCATCACGTTGATTCTCGATTGTCCATCTTTCGCCATTCCAACCTTTGAGAAAAAGTGGCGCACCAAATAGAGAAGCGGCTCCACCCTGTAACCACAGATCAGAACTAGCATCTAACCAAAATTGCCAACGATGCGATCGCCTTGCCATCCGATATTGAATAATTGTCGCGAGGACAACGCTATCTTCAGGTTGATTAGGCGCATAGGGATTTGCTGTGACAGTGCCTTGCCTAATCAGTTGAATAAAATTTTCGAGAATGACCGCATCTTCTAGATCGAGACGATATCCTAGTTGCCAATAATATTGAGCAGTTTCAATCAGTGATTGCAAAGTTGCCGTATGTTCATAATTAAGTTTGCGCGGTTTGAAGAAAGCCTGAATAGCGCGATCAATAAATAATAATGGAGCATCCTTGGGCGATTGTTGTTCAATCCATTGCCGTAATTTTTCGTAGGCTTGAGTAGCTTCATAGCCAAGGCGATTCCATTGGTTATAGGTTTCAGCTTCTAGTAGTTGTGGTTTTTCTGGATGTCTAGCAAAGCAATAGTCGGCAAGCATTCCCGCCCGCACTGGATCGATCGCTTCGGTAAGTACCACTAACATCTCGGCAATGTGATCGCGGCTAACGAGTTGACCGAGATTGGGATAGACCAGTGAGATCAGGGTTAGCAGCGATCGCACTTGAGCCGAATAGGATAATGGACGCTGATCGTCAAGGGGCGTAATCTTAATATTCTTTTTGCGAAGAATTTCGATAATTGCGTAATTGGCAATATTGTCTAAGCCGGGGGCAATGATCGCGATCTCGTTGGCTTTGACTGCACCAGAGGCGATCGCTTCGACAATCGTTTCGGCAACATTGCGGAATAGCTTAGCCCGTGAAACTGATTCAATGGAATGAATGGTATCGTAAGGCTCGATAAATTGTAAAATTGGTTCATTGACGACTTGCAGAACTGATTCGGCGACTTTAGCACCCAAAGTTTTGTCAGCATGGGGTAAATTGATGATTTCGCATTCAGCTTTAAGTACTTGCCAATATTCAGGATCGGCTCCTAAGCCTAATCTTGCTGATCCGTCAGGATTAAAAGTAAACATACCAATCGCACCATTCTCAAGCAGAAACTTGCATAAATCACAGGCGATCGCTGGCATCTCATCGGCGCGATCGACAATTACATATCGAAATCTCTCTTTGAGTCTACGTTGATATTGAGGATTGGGAAGTAAATAATGGGCGAATAAATCTGTAATAATCCCGTAGGTAAGTAAGCCTCTTTCCCAGCAGTATTTGCGCCATTCTAGTAAAGCTTCACCAATCTCTTGCCATTGCTCTAGGATTCTATTCTCAGCATCTTCAATATTTTCGATCACATTAGTCTCGATACCAGCATTTAAAATTGCAGGAATTTCGGTAATCTTACGACCACCATAAGCCGCCAATAGAAACAAGTCTAATAATCTGCGAACAAGGCGATCGCGTCCAATTCCCTCCATTAGCAAAGTTCCCGTTTCAATGCGATCTTTCCAGAGCTTATTCGCTAGCTCCTGCTCATTCTCAACCCTGAGAAGTAAGGGAAACTGAGCTTTAAAATCGAGTTTTTTGACTAATAAGGTCCAAAACAAGCGCACTTCATCACGGAAAAAACTGAGGGGTGTGATGGCTGTGACGGGATAGCGTCCATGGGTGGCAATGGTTAGGCGATCGCTAAGTTTGCGACGTTGGTGGGAATCGACAGCGAGAGCTAAAACTCTTTGCGATGCTGCTTGAGGATTTGCTTGGTACGCAAAATCTGTCTCTGCCCAGTCACAAAACTGCTGAACTACGCGCTCAGTCTTGCCACTCCAACTACCGCCCTCAATCCACAAATTCGTCATGACAATGCCTAAAATAGATTAATCAGCAACCCTACAGGTTGCTGATTAATCTATTTTAGGCAATTATAGCAAGGTAAGTTTTGCTTAGGACATAAAACCAGAAGATTAGTTGCGGCGCGAAGCGCCGCAACTAATTATGCCCATCTGCTTAGTAGAGCGCTGTATGACTAACACGCTAGCTTTAGGATGGTCTATAAAATTTATAATTTTTCAGATAAAGTCTACATGTTAGAAAACATAGATCCAGATTCAACAACACAACACGATCACTGGATGCAATGCTGTATTGATCTGGCGAAAAAGGCGAGAGGACAAACTGCCCCAAATCCGATGGTGGGAAGTGTAATTGTGAAAAATGGACAGATATTAGGTGAAGGCTTTCATCCTAAGGCAGGGGAACCTCACGCAGAGGTATTCGCAATTCGCGCCGCGCAACAAACAGGTGAAGATCTGCAAGATGCCACTCTATATGTCAATCTGGAGCCTTGCAATCATTACGGACGCACACCTCCCTGTTCCGAAGCAATTATCAAGGCGGGAATTGGTGAGGTTGTCATTGGGGCGATCGATGCTAATCCACAAGTATCTGGTACAGGTCGCGATCGCTTGCTTGCGGCAGGGGTGAAAGTTACTACAGGTGTTTTAGAACAGCAATGCTTGAAGCTCAATGAAGCATTCTTCCATCGTATGAAAACGAATTTTCCCTTTGGCATTTTTAAATATGCGATGACTCTTGATGGCAAAATCGCGACGAATTCTGGGCATAGCTATTGGATTACTGGTTCAGAAGCGCGGCATTTTGTGCATGACTTGAGGGTGGGGTGTGATGCAATTATTACGGGGGGCAACACAGTTAGGCTCGACAATCCCCACTTAAATACCCATGGATTGAGCAATCATTGTCCTTTGCGAGTAGTAGTTACGCAAAGCTGCGATCTGCCTGATGAAGCTAATTTATGGAAAGTTACAGATACCGAAAAAACGTTGGTTATCACGCTACCTGATGTCAATCTGCAACTAAAGCAAAAACTCCGTGATCGCCAAGTTGAAATTCTCGAATTAGATGACATATCTCCTGAAGTTGTGATGCAAGAGTTGGGTAAGCGCGGTTGTAATACAGTTTTATGGGAATGTGGAGGACGCTTAGGTGCGGCTGCCATTAAGTCTAAAATGGTACAAAAAGTTTATGCTTTTATTGCGCCTAAATTAATTGGCGGATTTGCGGCTCCTAGTCCTATTGACGATTTAGGATTAAGTATGATGACGGATGCTCTAAATCTTTCGCGATCGCAATTTCAACAAATTGGTACAGACTTCTTAATTACTGGCTATCTAAACTAATGGGATAGACAACTGTGCGATTCGGAAAAGCTGCAATTTACACCAAAGATGTAAAGTTGCTGCTTACCAAAGCAAGCGGATTTATCAATTAATTACTTCAAATCATAGCTATTCAGAATAGCTATGATTTGAAGTTCTTTATAAAATGAGTTGATGAGTCTCTAATGGCTATTTTTTCATCTTCAGTTTTGTTCTCATAAGCACGAATCATTAGTGACACTCTGCCATTTTCTATAAAGCTGTGACGATGCTGATCGACAAAATTCCAGTATAAATAATTAAATGGACAAGCAGAACTGCCAGTTTTTTGCTTCACATCATAGGTACATTGCGAGCAGCAATTACTCATTTTATTGATGTAGTTTCCCCCTGATACATAGGGCTTGGAGGCAAGTATACCAGCATCAGCAAAAGTAGACATGCCTAGAACATTAGGAAGCTCAACCCACTCGTAGGCATCGACATAGGCAAGCCAAAACCAGTGATTTAGCTGACGCGGATCTGTGTTGGTAAGAGTGCTAAAGTTACTTAAGACCATCAGTCTCTGAATATGATGTGAATAGCCGTAATTTAGAACATTAGTGATAGCATCTTTTAGACAGAGTAAATCGGTATTTGCATCCCAAAAAAGTTGCGGTAAGTTATTAAAAAATTCAAAATAATTACTCTCTCGCACTTGTGGCATTTGAGCTTCGTAATAAACCCGAACATATTCGCGCCATCCTAAAATTTGACGTATAAAACCCTCAACAGAGTTTAGAGGTACTGTGTTCTGTTCATAGGCGGCGATCGCCATTTCGCAGAGTTCCTGTGGTAATAACAAGCCATTGTTAAGATAGATCGACAACACAGAATGAAATAAAAAGGGTGCGCCAACTTTGATGGCATCTTCATAAGCTCCAAAATTTGCTAAGCGGGTTTCGATAAATATTTGAGCTAGCTCTAGGGCGCGATCGCGTGTTACGGCATAGCCAAATTTATCTAATCTGCCAAAAGCATCAGGCAAATAATTTTTGACTAGCTCGATTACTTCCTGAGTAATTGCATCAGGTTCTACTTCAGGAACCGTGGGAATCACAACATTTTTCGGCAAAGCTTTCCGATTCTCTTTGTCATAGTTCCAATTACCGCCGACGGGTTTACCTTCTGCCATCAAGTAACCAGTTTGTTTACGAAGTTCTCGATAGAAAGTTTCTAAGCGATATCCTTTTTTGATTTTCGATTTGAATTTTTCAGCATCCGCAATGAAAAAATTATTGGGAAGTATTTCGATGCGATCGCTAAATTGATCATTTAACGCCAACATTTGCGATCGCGTATCCCATTCTGACGGCTGCATATAGGTAAGCTTAATCTGGGGATATTGCGCCAAAAAATCAGCGATCACCTCAGCATGAAAGCCTTCTGTAAATAAATTAATTACTGGAAATCCTTGTTGATGACAGGCGATCGCAAAGTGTCGCTGAGAACTGAGAATATAAACTAATTTTTGCTTATGGTGAGGAATAAATGTGGCATACTTTAGGGATTCCACAAAGATTAATAATAGCTTTTGCGCGAGTACTTCCTTGGGGAATACCTCCAGATTTAGTTGATCATGAAGGATAAATAGGGCGCGATCGCTGTTTGTTAATTTCTGTTCTATCTTTTCTGAAATCGGATAATTTTCTATTTGCAAGAGAAATTCACGGGCAGTTTCTAGCATAATGTTTTAACGCGATGTGCAACTAAGAATTAAGAATCAACCAAGTCTTCAAACTGCAAAGGATGAAGAGAAATGAGGACATGACCATGAAAGCCATAGTAATGCATGTCTTTAGCCGCACAGTAATTATAGTCCGCAATATCTTCAAAGCTACGACAACGGGATGCACGACAGAGATAACACAGAGGTATTGGTACTCCCCGTCAATCAGATGCACGTCATCATCTAAAACCCCTAACTGTTCAGCTAGTTTTTGTTGCAGCATTGCTTTGTACTGCCACAGATTAGCTGCCTGACGGACAAAGGTAGTACGACTTTTTAAGGCGGGAAACCAATCCTTCCAATGCTTACGAAAATATTTCCAGATCCCTACGTCAGTCTCTATAACCTGATACTCAGTTACGATTTCCATCGTTAACACTTCACTGTCACTTAAGTAAATGAGCAAATTAATTACAAAATCAAACCCGTAAGTTTGCGCCCCTGCGGGGCGCAAACTTACGGGTTTGGGTAATTATTCTGCACAGGTACTTAAGACTGGTGCAAATCCTTTGCCTCTGACTCGTTGRGTTGCGGTTATTTCTTTGAGTAGTTCATCGATTTTGCAAAAGACGGCAATGATAAAATATTCCATAGAAAACATGATGCTCACCGCTAATAGCGTTAGTCCTATTTTCTAACACTCTCGACTGTGAGTTTTTTTTTGCAATTTCTTAGTTGCACATCACGTTTGCAATAGTCCTAAAAAAAGGTAAAGATAGGCTGCGCTTCGCGCAGCCTATCTTTACCTTTTTTTAGGACTATTGCTAGTTTTTTAGAAACTAGCTTGCAAACCAATCCTATAGGTTAAGCCTGGTTGATAGATGCGGTTAGTTTTTTCGTAGCTATTGTCAGTCAAATTTTCTAGATTCACAGTCAAGGCTACATTTTTATACAATGGAACCTTTGCATTAAAATCTAGGCTCAGATAGGCTGGAGAAAATTCTGTAGCACTTACACCAGTCGCTGCAAAAACAGCCCGACGAGAGCCGCTGAAATAGTTAAAAAATAGATTTGCTTGCCAGCCATTAGCATCATAGCTAACTCCTAACTTCCCAACGGAGTAGGGAACTGTAGCTAGTTGCAATCCGACTTCAGAGGCATTTCTACTGCTATTAATCTTGGCATCTGTGTAGGTGTAGTTGACAAATGATGAGAACTCAGGAGAGATTTTCCACTTAAGCCCAGCCTCAATCCCATTGGTGCTTACCTGTCCCACATTTTCCCAACGTCCTGCGATGATGCCAAGGCGATCGCTTAAACTGCTCCCAAAATAGGTTAACTGAGCCAGCACTGCATCCGTCACACTCAAATCAAAACCAGCAGTATAGGCGACACCACGCTCAGGTATGAGGTTGGGATTTGGGAGCCAATTATGTACTGTATCAAATACAAAAAGCTGATCTAGCCCCGGATTGCGCTGAAGTACAGCAAAGCTATTGCGGAAAGCAAGTTCGGGTGTAATGTTCCATCTTGTACCGACCGTGGGATTGAGATAGCTGCCATAGTCACTGGTAAAATTTTGCCGTAATCCTAATTCCAATTGGAAATCATCGGTGATTTTCCATGCGTTTAAAGCAAAGAGAGCTACAAGAGAGCGATCGCGATTGACAGTGCCATTAAAGCGAACTAACGCAGGAACTGTACTAAAAACATCACCACGTATAGAATTAGTATTGATGTCAAATCCCCATGTGAGCTTATTATTAGCTGCTAGTTGCCATTGATGCTCGACCCGACCACTAAGAGCTTTTGAGTCCAAAGCGCCATTGCGGAAAGCAGCACCACTAGGATTATAGGTATTAAAGAAATCTTGATTAAATGCAATTGTCGTCTTTAAGATGGAGTCATCGCCACTACCTAACTTACTGGTTAAGGTTGCGCCGATATTGAACAAATCATGATCTAGGCGATCGCGTTGGAAAAATGGAGGGAAACCGAAGTAAAGCAATCCGCGCCGACTTGCGGTCTTATAGGCATCAATGCTAAAGGAATTACGAGAATCAATCGGGGCTTCGACACTGCCATAAAAGTTATCGATGCGTGAGTCGCCATTGAAGAGTCTACCGTCAGCAGGATTACGATTAGCAGCCCCAAGCGGTACAGGATAATTGTTATCCGTTGAGAAGCGCTCGTAACCCAAACGGAAGTTGACTCCATCTAGGGTTCCCCCATACCCAATGCGGTAGCGTTGATAGCCATAGGAGCCTAATTCGATGTTAGTTGTGGCTTTGAGTGGTTGTGGATCTTTTTTGGTGACCAGATTAATTACACCCCCAAAGGCTTCGGAACCGTAGAGGGTGGCGCTAGTTCCCCCCGTTAACTCCACTCGCTCGATCGCGTCAACGGGAATACTATTGAGATCAGTTCCACCGTGATAGGTGCTGACATTACTGCCAAAGGAACGTCCATTGATTTGAAATGTGGATTGGTTAATGGAAAAACCACGCAAAAAAGTCCCTGTATGGATATCTGCACCAAAGCCATAGTCATTGATCGCAAAGCCTGGTAAGCTTCGCAATAGTTCTGCCGCAGTACTAGGATTTTGCTTTTGGATCTCTTCTTTAGGAACGATATATGCGGGGGCGGAGGTGGGGATAAAAGGTGATTTCTTGCCTGTTACTTCAATTTCAATTTCATCACTGTCAGGTTCAGTTTGGGCAACAGTTTCTGAAGTCGTAATAATACTATTTAAGTTGGGTTTCAATAAACCAGCGCTTTGTTGGGAAGCTTGCGATCGCAATTCGCCAACGGTCAAGATATTATGATCCTGTGTCTCTACGGTTGGGTCTGCTTTCGCAAGTTCCGCAAGACTAAAAACGGACATAGCAAAGCTAGGTGCTAAAAATAGCAACTTTATAGATTTCATAGCGATCTCAACTCCTCACAAGTTTAGTTGCTGGGCTTCAAGAGCCTAGACAACAACACATTAAAAATCCTATTGTTTGATATTTTCGTAGCCAATGTCAAAAGACAACGCGTCAAATAACCTTGTTTTGTACAGTATCAGACATATATCGACTCAATATAGCTATTTTTTAGTAGCGATCGCCATTTTTACCCCTTCAATGTTACGAATGCGATCCATGACTGCGATCGCCTTACCGTGGGCAACGTTCTCATCGGCATTAATCACCACAATATTTTGTTTCTCTTTACTCATTAGTGATCGCACTTGAGCCTCTAGTTGCTCCAAAGCGATCGGCTGACGATTTAGAAAGATGTTGCCTTGAGCGTCTAAGGTTACAACTACCTTATTCTGGGTTTGAGTTTTGGTGGTTGAAGCTTGAGGTAGGCTGACAGGTAAACCTTCAGTGCGATTGAGTACTAGGGTTGCGGCAATGAAAAAAGTCAGAATCGCAAATACTACATCGATCATGGGAATGATGTTAATTTGAAAAGGAACTTCAGGTTCTTCAGGGAGTCGCATAATCTTCTTTTTGCAAACGATGTTCTGGCTCGTAATAATATCGGCGATAGAGTAGTTCTAACTGACCGCCATATTCTTGAATGAGTGCGATTTCCTGCTGATAAAATCCTCGAAATGTGTTAGCAAAAATCAATGTAAAAATGGCGACGACTAGTCCTGCTGCCGTAGAAACTAAAGCTTCACTAATACCTGCTGTAACGTTAGCGGTACGGCTACCTCCAATATCTCCCAAAGTGAGTGAAGCAAAGGAGGTGATCAATCCCAACACTGTACCCAGTAATCCTAATAGAGGTGCAAGACTGATAATTGTTTCAAAGGCGGTATTAAAACGTTTGAGAATGGGTACTTCTGCTTGAGCCTCACTTTCTAGAGCCAATCGAAATTCTTCGGGATTGGGATATTCTAGTTCCATCGCCGCTAAAAAAATGCGAGCGATCGGAAAGTGCAAATTATTTCCTAGTCTAACTAGAGCCGTTTGGCGATCACTAATATATATATTCAAAACATCTCTTACCAAACGTTTTTGCTTATGTTTAATTGACCACCAAAATTTGATGCGCTCAGCCGCAAGGGCTGCTGCCACAATCGAAAAGGCACTGAGAGGATACATGACAATCCCCCCCGCAACAAAAATTTTGCCAATATCCATAAATTAAAGTTAATAAAAGTGCGCTTAAAGGAACTAGAAGATTTATATTGAAATTGTCGCTTTACAAAAAACTCACCATACAGTGCTTTGCGCTCAAACCCAAACCAAGAGATTTTTTAAAAGGTTTGCTTTGCAAACCTTTTAAAAAATCTCTTGTGGATCGTTTGCTCAGTAATTACTGTAAATCTGGATTTTTATTGCATTGTCAAGTATTGACGTTAATCACCATATCGCTTTTTCTGGCGCAAAGAAAGTTTGACAGGCTGTCAAACTTGACAGGCTCTAAGCAAACCCATACATTACAAGCATTACTAGTTTTTCATTATGAATGTCAACAAAGAAAAGCCAGACATGCCTGAATACTCTGCAAACAAACAGCGCGATCGTGAATGGAAAGCACTTAAGATTTTTTTAGCAGTAAGTATCCCTTGTTCCATCGCTTTTCATTTTGCAACTCTCTCCGCATTACCACAGTTTGGTGGACTAATTGGCAATTCATCCAATGATCAAACAGAAGAATTACTAGAGCTACAAATTGTTGAAGAGATTAAGGAAACTGTAGAGCCTGATCTGAAACCTGAGCAACTGGAGACACCACTAGAGGTTACAGAGAGTTTGCAGGAGGCGATCGCCTATGCGCCTATTGCCTATCTCGATAATCTCTCTGCTCAGAATGCAGGTAATCTTGCATCCACAGATCTGTATAAATCGGTAGATAGCAGCACTCCTGCTGAAGCTGCAAAAGATATTGTCGCCGATCCGAGTAAGGTCTTGTCTAGCTCTAATCCTAGTGCGATCAAAGTTGCACCCAATATTCAAAATTTATTTACTGGCAAAGGGTTGGGCGGTTTAACTCCCAATAGCAATGGTAAAAAAAACACAGGCACAGGGCTAGGCAAAATCGGCGATCGCACTGATGGGAGATCCTCCAGCCGTACTTTGGATAAAATTGGCGCTCCCTTTGGGCTACCAACTGGTAATCCTAACTCCACTAATACTACTAATACTTCTACTGCTCCTAACTCTGCAAACCCTACTAATAACTCATCAGGCAAGCAAAAAATTCGTTGTCAAAGTTGTGCGAAGCCTGAATATCCAGTTAATGCTAAGGATCGAGGGCTAGAAGGTGAAGCTAAGGTTGCTGTCGATGTCGATGCCAATGGCAATGTTATTAATGTTCGTTTAATTAACTCTAGTGGTCATCCTGAACTAGATGAAGCCGCTAAACAAGCTGCTAGAAATTGGAAATTTGATCCTTCCCAAAGTGGCAAAGAAGCGATCCCTGCCAAAATTAATTTTCAAATCGAAAACTCAGATTATGCAAGGAGAAATCAGGAACAAAGAAGGGCTGTACAGGAGCAAGCTGAGCAGAGGCGGGCTGAACAGGAAGAAAGTAAGACCAATAATATTGCCCCAATCAACAATCCCGCAGATCCCGCAAAAAATGCTGCTTCTCAAACTACTCAGCCACCAAAATCTACTAATCCTGAAGTTGTCAGCACTCCGATCGCTACTCCTGAGTCTCTCAAACCTGTGATCAGCCCAGATAGATCCACCAATGCTAATTCCCCAGAATCTTTACAGACTGTACCCATAGTTAATTCACCATTGCCAGCCGAGGCTCCTTCCGTAATTCCCGAAACTCAATCTATTCCACCTGCTGAAACAAATACACCTGTTACCTCGCCTCTTCCATCGAATAATGTTGAGCTACCTCAAACGATTCGAGAGTAAGACATGTGGCGCACGCACAGCGTGCGCCACAGTTTATACAGGAAATCACTCAAATAAGAGCATCTTTAATCAGTTGCCGAATGCTTGCAAATCCACGTTTGAGACGATCGGGCTGATCGTAAAGTCTGGCAATTAATAGCACTCCTTCTAGCATCGTCAAAATCTGTTCTGCTAGTAAATCTGGATCAACGCGATCGCTTAATTGCTCTTTCCCATCCCGCAACATTTGAGCAAACAAGGCTTGCCATTCATCGAAAACCTGTTGGAGATGCTTACGAAAGGTTTCGTTATACTCGGCTAAATCAACAATTAAGTTGCCTAATAAACATCCCGCACAGTTAATTTCTTCAAGGTGTTTTGCTTCAATTTTATCAATTGTCAATATGAGTCGCCGAATCGGATCATCGGTAACTTGGGCAGCAGATAGAAAGGCATTTTCTCTGATTTTGTGCCACTGGAAATCAATCAGCGCATGAGCAAATTCATCCTTTGATTGGAAGTAGTTATAGAAACTGCCAGACGAAGCTTGAGTGGCGGCAAACAACTCCTTTAAACCAGTCGATTGCAAACCCTGACGATGGACGAGATCGATCGCTGAGGTGAGAATATCTTCGCGAGTACGTTTGAGATTTGCCATAAACTAACTGATTTGCTTATTAGGCATAGCGATGAAACTTGTGAGGGTTTACGGTTTTCATTTTGCCTCTGGCAAAATGAAAACCGCTATATTAGTTGAGAGGAGGTTATGCTACCACTTTTTATAGGGTAGGAACTTGCCATTCATCGTTACTTTGACGCGATCGCCTTTTGGATCTTCCACTTTGTCGATATCGAGGGTAAAATCGATCGCACTCATGATGCCATCACCAAACTTCTCATGGATGATTTCCTTCATGGGATAACCATAGACTTGCATGATTTCATAGAAGCGATAAATCAATGGATCGGTGGGTACTACTGGTCCCAGCCCTTTGCTAGGATAGGAACTCAAAGCCGTAATCATATCTTCACCCAGTCCTAGCGCTTCAGCGAGTTTAGTGGCTTGTTCAACACTAGCGCTATTTTGACCATAAAAAAGAGAAGCAATCCAAACTTCATCTTGACCTAATAGCTTTTCGAGGTCAACAAAAGTTAAGCCTTTGGCTTTTTTGGCGGCTAATAGAGTTTGAGTAAAAGATGGAAATTCAACTGTCATAATGTTTTTGGTATTTCTAGATATTTTGTATTGGGAATGTAAAAAATTTGCTATGCAAAATTTTTTACATTTTCCTATATTCTTGCGGCTTCAACAGCACGAGTTTCGCGCATAAGATGCTCTTCCATTTCCGCTTTGAGATCATGATATCCCGATTGTTGGTCGAGATTTTCACGCGATCGCGGACGGGGAAAAGGCACATTTAGGATTTCATCAATCCCTGCGGCAGGTCCTCGCTTCATCATCACGATTTTATCGGAAAGCAGCAACGCTTCTTCAATACTATGGGTAATCATCACCACAGTTTTACGTTTCTGTTCCCAAATACGGGCTACTTCATCCTGTAGGAAGCCACGAGTGAGCGCGTCAAGTGCGCCAAAGGGTTCATCCATCAATAGAATTTGGGGATCGATCGCAAGGGCGCGAGCAATACCGACCCTTTGTTTCATCCCCCCAGATAGCTCATGGGGATGCTTTTTCTCGGCTCCTTTTAAGCCGACTAGTTCGATATATTCATAAACACGACTTTTGCGATCGGCGAGAGACATTGTAGGATAGACCGTTTCGATTGCAAAGTGTAAGTTCTCGGCAACCGTCAACCAAGGCATCAGTGCATAGTTTTGAAAAACTACACCGCGATCGGGACCTGGGGCATAAACTTCTTCCCCATTGATTAAAATCGCACCACTGGAGGGACTAGTTAAACCTGCAATGAGATTAAGAAGTGTGGATTTACCACAGCCAGAGGGACCAATAATCGAGACAAAAGTATTAGGCGCAATGTCAAAATTAATATTTGCTAAAGCGACATAATCCTTAGAAGTACGGCGAGTGAGCTTATTGATCAAGCCACTTCTGCCACAATAAACCATTGAAACATCGCAGATGGAAATCTGTGCTTGCTGAGTTGCCATATTTGCAGATGCTTTTTCCATAGAAGACACGATCATACTTCTCTACCAAATGAAACCCAATGTTGCAGCAGTCCAAATAGGCGATCAATAATTAAACCAATCGCTCCAATTAATAAAATTGCCGTAATGATGCTAGTAATACTCAGGTTATTCCATTCATTCCAAACGAAGTAACCCACGCCCGTACCACCGATCAGAATTTCCGCAGCCACAATTACCAGCCATGCAATCCCTGCGCTAATTCGCATTCCTGAAACAATACTCGGAGCCGCCGCAGGTAAAATCACCTTCGTAATTGTGCGCCAAGGTGAAGCGCCAAGGGTACGGGTCACATCGATATAGGTCGGATCAACATTACTTACACCGAATTTGGTATTAATCAGAGTCGGCCAAAGACTGGTAATTGCGATTACAAAAATGGCAGTGCTTTCTGAATCCTTAATTAGTCCCAAACCAATGGGCAGCCAAGCTAGAGGTGAAACTGGTTTGAGGATTTGAATGAATGGATCGACAGCTTTGGAAACTACGGGAAATAGTCCAATCAGAACACCAGAAGGGATCGCGATCGCCGCACCCACGGTAAAGCCAATCGCAACCCGACGTAAGCTGGTAATCAAGTGCCAGCCAATGCCGCGATCATTCGTTCCCTTTACATAAAAAGGGTTAGAAACCCATCCCCAAAAGTCGGTTAAAGTTTGTGAAGCAGAGGGCATTAGAGGAGAGAACCAACCTTTAACTGCACCTACTTCCCAAAAAATCAATATCGAGCTAAGGATCAATAGGAATAAAACAAATGCTTGCAAGTCTTGATTAGGCAATACATTCTGAATCATTGCCATGATTGGATTTGAGCGTGGTCGAGACTTGGGCATCGAAGGAGAATAGTCCATAGTTTTCTATCATTTGGATTTGTACTTGATGTTTATGTAGTGCTAGCTAAGAAACCAGTTAAGAATTACCTTCTGCGTTCAACATTGCCAAGAGATCCCCCTCAATCCCCCTTAATAAAGGGGGAAGAATTTAAATTCTCCCCCCTTTATAAGCTACCATATACACACAAGTCATAAAACCCAGTCAAGTCAACAATTAATCGCCCCCTAGCCCCCAATTCTGGGGGAACAAGAAAATAAAATTCTTTCAAAGTCCCCCAGAATTGGGGGATTTAGGGGGCTTAGATAAATCAAAACGTAGACAGAGAGACTTGTGTGTACACCGTAGCTTTATAAGGGGGGCTGGGGGGGATCTAGATAATTCTTAAAATAGGTTCTAGACCTTGAACTGCTTAATCTGTTCTTCGATATACGCTTCAGGCTTAGCAGGATCGAAGGAGTCGTACTTCAATTTCTCAATACGTTCAGTTTCCGTTGGCGGAGTTTGTCCCAACTCTTTTGCCAACTCACGCGCCAGATCGGTCTGATAGATTTGCTCAGCGATAGTTTTGTAATCAGCCTTATCTTTGGGCATCAAGTCCCAACGCACAAACTGCGAAGAAATCCACTTAGCAAAGCTCTTCCAAGGATAGGGATCAAAACCAACGCGATCAGGAATATCAAAGGTATTACCCTGACCATCCTCAAATTTGCCAGTTAATACTGCTTTTAAGACTGGTTCAGGTTGATTAAGATAGTTTTTACCTGCGATCGCCTTGGCAATTTCTTCGCGATGTTTAGGATCATTGGCATAGCCAGCACCATCAATAATCGCTTTGTTAATTGCGCGGTAAGTATTCGGATTGGTATCAATCCATTTCTGACTAGCTGCAAAAGCACAACACGGATGTCCAGCCCAAATATCTTTGGTGAGTAAATGGATAAAGCCAATCTTATTGAAGACAGAACGTTGGACGACGTTATCAGGTAGTAGGAACGCATCAAGCTGTCCTGCCGTCATTTTGGCGATCGCATCAGGAGGTGGAATCACTTGAATCTGCACATCCTTATCAGGATCGAGTCCACCCGCCGCTAAGTAATAGCGCAACAACAAGTTGTGCATGGAGAAGGCAAAGGGAACCCCAATACTAAATCCTTTAAAGTCTTTGGCTTCTTTGACCTTGCCCAAGTGCTGATTAGCAACTGAGATCGATTGACCATTAATATTCTCAATACTGGCAAGCTTTATAGGAAATGCGGTGGAACCTAGCCCCAAAGACATGGATATCGGCATAGGTGAAAGCATGTGATAGGCATCCAACTCGCCTGCGATCGCGGAGTCGCGAATTGCCGCCCAGCTAGGCATCTTCACTAGTTCAACCTTCAGACCATACTTGGTATAAAAGCCCAATGGCTCCGACATGATAATCGGGGTGGCGCAAGTAATCGGCAAGAAACCAACTTTTAAATTAGTTTTCTCCACTCCCGCAGGTGGGGTATTTGGGGTATTGGTAGTTGCTTTAGATGGAGTCTCAGGAGGAGGAGTAGAAGGACATCCTGTAAGCGTTACCACGGCGGCGGCGGCAGCTACTTTAATGAGAAATTCGCGCCGACGGAAGGTGCTAGATTGCAATGTATCGGTAAAGAATTCCTGTGCTTGGGGTCCAAAGGCTGCATTAAAGGCTTCCTCAACACCGCCAGCCATCTTAATCAGGTCATAGCAAATCCGCTTTTGACTCTCAGAAGCATGGGATAATGAACCCTGTTCCAAAAGTTGCCATAGGTCTGCTTTCATGGCGTTGGTTTCCCATGACTGCGCCATCAATTGAGCGCGATCAGAGTAGTGACCCATCCGCATCAGGTCATTCACCAATTCCACAGGATCTGTCGGCATTCCTTCCATGACGCTCTGATGCTGATCAGCATTATGATCTGCGCCACAAGGACAAGCATTCCATAAATTATTGTTTATTTGAGCGACAGAGTAATCAGAAGTTTGAGCAGAGATTGAGTTATTTCCTATCGCTGAAGCGACCATCTGTTCTATCAGGTGAGATGTCATGATTGGTTATTGTTTGTATTTTAGAGAATAATTCTTAATTTAATGAATGCAGTTCAATTAGCCATAAATAGCTAAAGATAAATTTAACTATTGGTACTTTAGCAACTTATTTGCAATTAAATCGGTATAGACATATACGAAAAGTATTGCATTATTAGTATGGAGATAATTTGCAGATCATTTTTATGCTGAATGTAAATCGATTTTCTAGCATCAAAAAACTAATAAAACACATGAATTACATATAAATCCCAAATAAATCACAATAACTTAAGACTAAAAACAAGGGGCTTAAGCCCCTTGTTTTTTATAGCAAAAAAAGAGTTAGCTAGTACAAACCAAAACCCAAGAATCGAGTGGCGGTGCTTCGCACCGCCACTCGATTCTTGGGTTTTATGTCCTAAGCAAAACTTGCTTTGCTATATATAAAAATATTTTCTGGTTTGTATAATCGGCAATTACTATAGTGTTGATATAAGTAGATTGTTAGAATTTAAAGTAGGATGTGTTAGCGATAGCGTAACGCATCATCTATAGACTTTAAATCTAATTTATACAAACTAGTTTATAATTTCTTCTCAGCAGAAATCAACAAAGTTTTATTTTAAAATAAAACTTTGTTAGGATCTTAGATTATGATTTAACTTTCTAAGTTTTAGCTATATTCATCTTATAAAAACTGGCTACTTCTAATTAAGACATACTGGCTAATACTTTGCGTAAATGCTTAAGAGCAGGAGTTACCATGGCAACGAAATATGATTCGCGTAAACGGCGATCGTACACACTGCCATGCACATAACCGATCGCACCTGCATGGAGCATTAAAGATTGCGAAGCTCTAAGTGATAACTCTGAAGCAGTTGCTCTCGATTCAATTACTTCCCGCAAAATTTCCTTGCTGACAATTTCTCGACCATGCCCGATCGCTTCAGCTAAACGATAGGATTTCAAGCGCAAAGTTTCGAGTTCACATTCCATTTCATCGGGACGATCATCGAGGTATTGATTGACATGTTGCTTAGTTCTATCAAGCCTTCGCATTAAATCAATACAATTTTGGGCCAAACCTAATCCCATCCCCACCTGCATTAATATAAATCCTGCTTTGATATATTCCACATAGCGATCGCATGGAGCCGCTAACACCCAATCATGACTAATAAAAGCATTGCGAAATAGACATCTAAAGGTATTCGTCCCTTCAAGAGCAATAAAATGCACATCTTGCTTTAGTTCGAGTCCTTGCATTCCACCCTGTGCGATCGCCATCAGATAGTTGTCAGTTCCTTCTATTTGAGCAGATATCCCAAATAAATGCTGATCGCCTATATTAGAAACCCAAGGCAATGTGCCATTGAGAATATAACCGCCTTCGCAAGGCTTAGCAATGATTTTAATCTTCTCAATGCCTGCAAAGTGTTTCATCGGATTCGATAAACCCGTGCCTGACAAAAGCTTGCCCGTTGCAACTTGCGGTAAGATTTGTTCTCTTAGAAAAGGATTGTCAGTATTTTGCAGATACCAAGAGCAAGCATTGTGACACCAAGTCATAAACCCAGTACTCAAGCAAGTTTCCGAAACTATTTCGATCGCTTTTAATGCGGGTAATACGCCCCGTCCCGTGCCACCATATTCAGTACTAACGCCTTGAGCATAAGCACCTAGACTACCAATATCGCGCAAAAACTCTTCTGGATAAATCCCTTTTAGATCAATGTTAGTAACATTAGGTGCTAATTTTTGAGTGATCGCCTCTTTTAAATTCTGCATTAATGCTGCGTCAGTGAGCAGTTTTTCTTGAGTTTGCTTGATTATGGTGTCACTAACCTGCATTGCTTCTTCCCTTCTCTTAAACTTTTTGTGCGTTTTGATTGAACAAAGATATGCTGCGCTAAGCGCAGCATATCTTTCATTTTATGCTAGTGAAACTTCCATATCGACGGGATTACGGAAAGTATTTGCAACTGGTGACCAGTAATTTGCATGTTCAAGAAGTTCAGCAAGTTCTTCCTTAGTTGCATCAGACTCGATATCCACTTTCACGCGCACAGCACTGATGCCTAAACGCTTCTTAGATAGATCGCCAATACCCCAAACACCTGTGATATTAATATCGCCTTCGAGATATAACTCTAATTTGGAAAGCGTAATTCCACGCATGATCGCGTTAGCATGAATGCCCACGGACAGACAAGAGCCTAGACAAGCCAGTAAAGCTTCGGAAGGATTAGGAGCGGTATCTTGTCCAAGCAAGGTTGGTGGTTCGTCAATGACATGCTCAGGTAGATCACGCACATAGGTTAGGTTGCGAAATTGCCCTTCACAGACAGTCTTTACTTTCAATGTGCCGATGACATTGGGGTTAGCTTGTGCTTTCGCAGCCAAGGCTACCAATCCATCTTTGCTAACAGGACGCAAGGGAGTAGTTACGGAGGCAGTCACAGTTGTAGTCATGGTTTTAAATATTTGATGTTTATTGCTTACTTAAATAAATAGAACGATCTATACAATTAAATACTATACAACCTCTTGCAATTTCTGTATCTTCGATTACATACTCATTTCCCAGTGAAGAATTAGTGGTGCGAGGCTTTGCCTCGCACCACTAATTCTTTCTGATGAGGCAAAGCAGCAACGACGCTTTAAAATCACATCTGAGGCTGAACAGATTTACGAGGATGACCGTGGGGAGCAATCACAACAGCGGTTACAACAGTTGAGATTGACGCATTCTCTTACGAGACTAGCTGCTAAGGAATGAAAAATAAATAACTTATGCATTTCAGTTATTTAGATGATCAACTCTCGGTAACGTTTTTGGATTTCTCCCTTCAGTACTTGATAGTGATATTTCGTTACCCATACTATGTGTACTGTCAGTCTTGTGACTGTGTCGCTACCTCGTCAATTTTCTAGCATTGGCTTTTTTAGCCTAATCTTTTTAAACCTGTGTAGCCACTAAAGTCTCGCACTGAAAGTGCGTAGTTTTGGACTAGCGTTCTGGGACAATAAATCTAAAGGGTAAGATTAGATGGGCTTTGCTCATCCTAAATATAATTGTTGTAAAACTTGAGGATAATGTCGTGACTTCTCGGTTCTATGCACTAACACTTGTATTGGCAACTGGGCTTGGTGGGATTGTAATACTGTCTGATCAATCCTTTGTGAACGCTCAAGCACAAACAACTCAAACTCGCAAAGCAGAAGCTGATCGGCTGTTGGATTTGGGAACTCAGCAATATAAACTCAGCCAGTTTGAACCTGCATTGCAGTCATGGCAACAAGCCTTAGTCATCTATCAAGAAATCAAAGATCGTCAGAAAGAGGGAATATTGCATGGAAATCTAGGAAAAATATACGAGTCACTGGGGCAGTACGAGCAAGCGATCGCTTCTCATCGCCAGAGTTTAGCGATCGCTCAGGCGATCGCCGATCGCCTGAGCGAAGGAGAATCGCTGATCAATCTCGGTGTTGTCTACCGTGCTTTGGGGAACTATTCTCAAGCGATCGCTTACCATGAGCAAAGTTTAGTAATTACCCGTGAGATTGGCGATCGGCGTGGCGAAGGATCAGCCTTGGGTAATTTGGGAATGAATTACTATGCTCAGGGCGACTATGTGAAGGCGATCGCCTATCACGAACAACGTTTAGTCATTGCCCGTGAAATCAAAGACCGCCAAGGTGAAGGCAATGCCATGGGTAACCTCGGCAATGCCTATCGCGCTCAAGGTAACTTTGCTAAAGCTATCGAGTATCAAGAAAAGCGTTTAGCCATTACCCGTGAGATCAAAGAAGTACGCGGAGAAGGACAGGCTCTCGGCTTTTTAGGACTGGTTTATCGATCCCTTGGTGACTATCCTAAATCGATTAGCTATTACAAGCAGAGCTTAGCGATCGCCATTAAAATCAATGATCGACTGAGCAAAGCCAAGTCCCTCGGTTATTTAGGTAATGCTTACTACGATCAGGGTAACTATCAGGAGGCAATTAAATATCATCAGTCGAGTTTGGAGGCGGCGCGAGAAATTAGCGATCGCCGTGGGGAAGGGAAATCACTGGGATACTTAGGGAATGCTTACGAAGCTCAGGGTAATTATGCTGAAGCCATCAAATACTATGAGTTGAGCTTAAAAATTGCCCGTGAAGTCAATGATCGTCGTGGGGAAGGAAAAACACTGGGTTCTATGGGAAGTGCCTATTATGCCATTGGTAATTATGCGAAAGCAATTGACTATCATAACTCAGGATTAGAAATCGCTCGTAAGATCAAAAACCGTGATGGTGAAAGAATGGCTCTAAATCAGATTGGCTTGACCCTTGAAAAACAAAAACAAACGGATTTATCCATTGTTTTCTACAAGCAATCAGTCAACATCAGTGAAGCGATCCGTAAAGATATTCGTAAACTTGATCGAGATTTACAAAATTCCTATTTAAGTAATGTGGAAGGTTCTTACCGTCGCCTTGCCGATCTATTACTTCAACAAGGGCGAGTCATGGAAGCTCTGCAAGTTCTCGATCTCCTGAAGGTGCAGGAACTAGAGGACTATCTTAAAAACATCAAAGGAAGCGATCGCACTGCTCAAGGTGTAAGAATTTTAGAACCAGAGAAAGCGATTAGCGATAAGCTGTTAGCGGTTAGCTTTGAAAATAGTCCTGAAATTAACGACCTACTTGCTAAGCAGATCCAACAGCTTCCCAAATCAGAAATCAACAGAGTCCCCGACTATCTCCAACAAATCCCACAGGGGACAGTGCTACTTTATCCTCTGATTTTAAGCGATCGCCTTGAAATCATCCTCTTCTCACCCAACACGCTTCCCATCAGCCGCACTGTGAAAATTTCTAAGGATAAACTAGAAGCTTTAATTTCTAACTTTAGGGATGGGATTCGTGATGTTAGTTCCGAAGATGTCAAAGATCCTGCTACCACACTCTATAATCTGCTGATTAAACCCATCGAAACTGAACTTGCTCAAGCCAAAGCCCAAACCATCCTCTATGCCCCTGATGGACAACTACGCTATGTTCCTCTCGCGGCTCTCTACAATGGCAAACAATGGCTAGTGGAGAAATATCGAATTAGCAATCTCATCGCCTATAGCCTCTCCGACTTTTCACCCCAACCCAAAACTAAACCCAGTATCTTAGCAGGAGCATTTGGCGGAAGAGAAGGAGAGCAGAAGTTTGGACAAGTTGCTTTACCTGCAACACTTACCGAGGTCAAAACGATCGCTAATAAATTCCAAAATTCAGTTGCCTTAACTGAAAATGACTTTAGTCGCCAAGCGATCGAATCGAAATTAAAGAATCATAATATTATTCACCTTGCCACCCATGCAGAATTCAATACGGGTGCGCCAGACAATTCCTTCATTATTTTTGGTAATGGCGACAAAATCCGCCTTCATGAAATCACGGATTGGCAAATTCCTAATGTGGATTTGATCATATTAAGTGCTTGTCAGACTGGATTAGGTGCTTTTGGTAGTGGTGTGGAAATCTTAGGATTTGGTTATCAGGTGCAAAAGGCAGGTGCAAAAAATGCGATCGCTTCTCTCTGGTCGGTTAATGATGTGGGGACAGGTTCGCTGATGACCACTTTTTATGCGGAATTGCAAAAAGAAAATGTGGCGATCTCTGAGTCATTAAGGCGATCGCAAATTGCTTTGATCAAGTCCTCAGACTATAACCATCCCTACTTCTGGTCAGCATTCTTTGCGATCGGTAATGGGTTGTAACGTAGCTTCTCAAACCCCAAAAGATGAGTGGCGGCGCTTCGCGCCGCCACTCATCTTTTGGGGTTTATATATTAAGCAAACAGGGTTTTAAAAGATAAAACCCACATTCCGCTCTTATTTTACTGAAAAAAATATTTAGAAAGCAAATCCTTATACAGCAAGTATTTTGGGCTTTAATCCCAAAAGAATCACTATTTTAACAATTTAAATAATGATTCACTAATAGGAATTACTATCATTAATTTCTCAGGAAATCGCTGAAACCCTCATTGTCTCGTTGTAAATATTTTTAGGCTTCCATTACGAGCGGAATGTGGGATAAAATGGCATAGCCATTTTATCTTTTAGTCTAACTAGGAAGCGGGTAGCTCACCAGTGACGTTAACCTTAAAAGCTTTGACTTCATTAGCTTTAGGCAAAGTCAGCGTGAGGATGCCATTGGTATATTCGGCTTTCACTTGTTCGTTTTCGATCGCTACAGGTAATGCAAAGACACGGCGGAATTTGCCATAACTCATTTCACTCCAGTAGTAGCCTTTTTCCGACTCTTCCTTACGTTCGATATGGCGTTCGCCAGAAATTGAGAGAGAATCCTTGGTTACTTGGATGTCGAGATCCTTGGCTTCGATTTCAGGAAGCGAGAGTCTCAGAGTTAAGTGGTCGCCGTCGTCGCGTAGTTCACTCGCAGGAACCCATCCGCCTTTTGCTGTTTCTTGGTCTAATGGCGCAAATTCACGGAATAAGCGATCAAATTGACGACGGACTTCTTCCATTTCTTGGAAAGGTTGCCAACGTACTAACATAAATATCACCTTGAGCTATTTCAAAACAACAATGAGTTAACAATGAACGTTAGGAAGTAGATGAAGAATTTGATGTTTTGTACTTCGCTTTCGTTCACAGTTTTATTATGAAATAGCTACAAAGCTATGAGGAGCAGGAGAACCCCACTTTTTAAGTGCGGTTCTCCCTACAGGTAAAGGATAGGACTATGCAGGGCGATCGAGATCGCTTCGATTGGCTTTATTAAAAGTCTTAACAGATGTTAGAGCTAATAAAATCGCCTTAAACTACCGTAAACTCTATATATAGCAATCCTAAATGGGTTGTGAGAGTGCGCCCCTTCTGGGCACGCTCTCACAACCCTTCAAATCTTACAACTCATTTAGGATCGCTATAGCTTGTGATATTACTCCTTTCCCACCGAAGAAATAGACATATAAAACCAAGAATAGACGTTGCGGCGCGAAGCGCCGCAACGTCTATTCTTTCACTGGGAAGGGAGTAACCGTTTTGCCTACGGCAAAACGAAACCCACTATGTTTGAAATCCCATGAGTATTCGCACAAGTTCTTCAGTCCGAATTGGTTTGCTAATATAATCATTCATCCCCGCATCTAAACAGGCTTGAATATCTTCTGGCATCACATTAGCAGTCATGGCAACAATCTGCGGTTGAGACTGGATGTTGAGGTCTTGACGAATCAATCTAGTCGTCGTTAATCCATCCATCTCAGGCATTTGCATATCCATTAATAGTAGATCATAAGTTTGATTAGACATCATGCTTAGAGCTTCTACACCATTATTGGCGATATCTACGAGATATCCAAACTTTTTTAAGTAGAGGGAAGCAATTTTTTGATTTAACTCATTATCTTCGACGATTAAGATATGCAGAGGAAATTGCTCAGCCATCAAAACCTGATGATCGTTAGCATTCCCCGCAGCAAGATTCTTCGTGTCGATCGCATCAGATGCATAATTAGGTAAAGCGATCGTAAAATAGAACGTCGTACCTTGAGTTTCTGGATCTGTCACAACTTGCCAGCCTAAGGGTGGTTCACCAGCTACTGAACCTTTGCTCTCTACCCAAATAGAACCTCCCATAAACTTGACTAAATATTTACAGATTGCCAATCCCAGTCCAGTACCGCCATATTTACGACTGATCGAAGCATCGGCTTGGGCAAAGGGTTGAAATAGTATATTAATGCGATCGCTGGATATACCAACACCTGTATCTTTAATGGAGAATAGTAGTTGAGCAGGTAACCCAGAAGAGCTTAAACATCTGACTGATAATAGGACTTTTCCTTGCTTGGTAAACTTGACAGCATTACCAAGTAAATTAATCAGAATTTGATTGACTCTAGCAATATCTCCAACGATATAAGGCGGAACATCGGAGGCGATCACATAGTTGATTGTGGTTTCTTGATTAAAAGCTTGATTACTTAAAATCTGGAAAACTGATTTCACCGCATCCGCTAGTATAAAGGGACGATTTTCTAGTTCTAATTTCCCTGCCTCAATTTTAGAAAAATCCAGAATGTCATTAATAACTGCTAGCAGTATATCGCCACTGTCACGAATTGTTTGTACATAGTCGCGCTGTTCTTCAGACAGAGGTGTTAAGGAGAGCAATTCGGTCATGCCAATCACTCCATTCATGGGAGTACGAATTTCGTGACTCATATTAGCCAAGAATTCACTCTTAGATCTAGTGGCTAACTCTGCGGTTTCTTTGGCTAGAGCTAGAGTCATCTCAATTTGCTTGCGATCGGTAATATCTCTCGAAATCTGAATCACCTTATGTTCGGCTATAGGTGAGATGTTAGCGGCAAACCAAACTTCTTTCCCATGAATCTCTAAACAGTAATCACAACTGACAATTTTCTGAGTGTCTAAAGCTTCCTTAATAGCACTAGCAATAATGCTAGCTGCTGGCTGAGGAAGTTCTTCATAGATTGGCTTACTTAGGATTTCTTCGGGAGTTCCCAGTAAGTTGTTAATGTTCGTAGGTACAATTTTGAGGCACTTTCCTTCGGCATTACGGATTAGCACAACATCAGTCAGAGCCGCAAATAGGGCGTTCTGCTCCGCATAGGACTCACGCAATTTTGCTTCACTCTCTCTTAATGCAATTTCGGTTTGTTTGCGTTGTGTGATTTCCTTAATGTATCCATGCCAGAGAATACTGCCATCGGGTTCACGTTGTGGTGTTGCATGTCCCGAAACCCAGATAATCCGTCCATCGGCAAAACACACTCGATATTCACATTCCCATATCGTCAGATTTTGGGCTGACTCAGTGATCGTCTGCACCACATGTTCTAGATCTTCGGGATGGAGGCGATCAAAAATTATAGAGTCATCTTGATTCACATCTTCAGGAGAAACGTCATAAATATCGTGAATGCCCTGACTAGCATAGGGAAAATGCGAACTGCCATCAGGACGGAGTCGATATTGATAAATCACTCCAGGAACGTTATGGGAAATTTGTTCTAATCGTTGCTCCGATTGCACCTGCGATGTAATATCCCGCACAATTACTAGAGCTTCATTGTCGTTAAGCGCTACAACACGCACTTCTTCATGGGCAAGTTTGCCAAACTTAAAAAATTGATGCTTGTGTACTTGTAATTGCTTAGTAGCGATCGCTTGTTTGATTGCTTCGAGTTGCATCTGGAGACAATCAGGTGGTAAAACTTCAGATATATTCTGTCCAATTGGAACAAACGGATTTGCTTTCCCATTAGAAGGGACAATGAAATCTAAACATGAACCATCCCGCCCGACTCGTAATAGCAAATCAGGTATGGCTTCAAGAATTGCGCGTTGTCTGATTTCATTGACTTTGAGTTCATTTTCTATTTGCTTCCTTTCTGTAATATCTTCAAATATATACAATCGTCCAAAATATCGATCTTGGCGATCGCGAATTTGACTAGAAAAACGGCGGATGATGCGCTGGTCATTGAAGTTAATTTCATCTTCAACAACCACACGATTTTCTTCACTTTGCAAAGGTTTGCAGGATGCGATAAAAGCTGACAGGTCAGCAATTAGGGGGATACAATCGGGAATAATGTCGTTGTTTTCTAGTTCCCCTCGTAGCATTCTCTCTTCTAAATGTTCAATTCCCCAAATCTCACAAAAACGATGATTAAAATACAGAATATTATCAGTGCGATTATCAACCACAAAAAAAGCCAGTGGCGATACGTCGGACATAGCTTGTAATAACAATTCTTTCCAGATTAGTTCTCGCTCAATCTGTTGATAAGCTGCTGTTGGCTGAGAAGATGATGGTAAAGAAGTTTGCCAAGACATTTTCGAGTCTTGAGGAAATTTTGTTGGTTGCAATTTGGGAAGATGCCGAAGTGCTATCCCCAATTGAGTTGTAATGTTTTTTAATAGGCTAATTTCTTGAGCTTGCCAAGGACGGGGGCGATCGCATTGATGAATAACTAGCAAACCAAATAGATCCACTGATGATTGCGACCCGACCAAAATTGGCATCACCAGATTAGCCCTTACTTGCATCCTCGTGAGCAAATCGGCATAGCATGGTTCTATGGATTGAGTATGTGTATCTTCAATGACACTAAATCGACCTTCTTGATAAAGCTTGGCATATTGAGTGGGAAAACAAGGATCGCAGATTAATTCCCCTAATACTGCTGTCCAAGGCTCGCTCACGGACTCAGCCATCACCACCCCATCATCATCTGGCAAAAACTGATAGATCAAGACGCGATCGCAATCTAATATCTCCCTAGTATGTTGAACAGTAACATTCAACATATCGGTTAAATTGGGAGAATTATGAATCTGCACAGATAGGTTAGTAATGCGATTCAGAATTTCTTCCAAGCAAATTGCCTTAGGATTAGTGGGCATAGCTAAAAATTCTCAAAAATTCATTTGATTCTAGGAGTGATGAAATAAAGATGTAACTTCTCTGTACTTATATACAACGCTACTTGAGCAAATTCCCACCCATATAACAGTTTAACCTCATATTCACTACATCTGAGAAAGTTAAAATTTAAAAAAATTTAATAAGTAGCCAAGCGCAATTAAATATTAAACCCCAAAGAAAATGGTGGCGCAAAGCGCCGCTATTCTCTTTGGGATTCGGTAGTTTATGTTGAGATGTGTTGGAATTTTTGTCTTAAGGCGATCGCTACTTCTGGCGTGACTAAATGTCCAATTTCACCGCCAAAACGGGCAATTTCACGCACTACGCTACTACTCAAAAAACTATATTCGTTAGAAGTAGATAAAAAAACTGTCTCGATATCATTTGCCAAAGTCTTATTGGTATGCGCCATTTGCAATTCCAACTCAAAATCAGAAACTGCGCGTAATCCTCTAATTAAAACCTGTGCTTGCTTGAGATGAGCATAGGTAACAGTTAATCCCGTAAAGGTATCAACATCCACATTATTTAAGTGCTGCGTCGCTTCACGGATCTGAGTCATCCGCTCCTCCATTGTAAATAGAGGATTTTTATTAGGATTGCGTAAAACGGCAACAATCACGCGATCGAACAGATGACTGCCGCGTTTAATAATATCAAGATGCCCAAAGGTAATCGGATCGAAACTACCTGGATAAATGGCAATCAATGCAGTCACCGAGTCGCTACAGACTGCGATTATAACAGCGCTTTGCGCTCAAATCCAAACCAAGAAAATTTTTAAAAGCGTTGCTTCGCAACGCTTTTAAAAATTTTCTTGTGGTTCGTTTGATGAGTAATTGCTTTAAGAATAAACCAAGCTTTGCGCGTGGTTTATTCTTAAAGGCTACTGGAGCCGAGATATTTACCGATCGCTGGTGAATAAATTTCATAGAGCATGGTGATCGGTTCGCCACCATGCCATAACAAATAATGTCTAGCCCAATAGGTATCAACCTCAGGATAGCCAAATGCTGTCGCCAAATTAGGACAAGCCCCCTTATAAATACCCTTGAGATCGCGATAAAGCTCAGTGTACTTTTGGTTGAGGCTAACCCAAATTGGCAGAGATGGATCTTTTAAATATTTTTGCATCGCCACTTCTGACCACCATGATGTCGCATGGGAGAAGATTTCACCCGTTTGCTGCGATCGCAAAAAGATTTGGCGGCGAATCCGTGGCGATGCAATCAATGAAATATCCGAAGGCGCATTATCATCATCGTCCCCAATATTCGTCATCGCAAGCACTTCAACCGAAATATCCGATTGAGTCAATAGCTGCAAATGTCTGGTTGGTGCTCCATCGCCCATCAAGAACATTTGCCAAGTGGGAGACAGTAGATTAAATGGTAAACCTTTACGGATATCATCTTCGCTACCTTGCCACATGGGTTCTTCGATGCGATTCCAAGCAGAAATCTTGCTCTGAGAGAGAGATGAAGTAGGAATTTGGATGCTTTGAGGTGAAGTGAGGGTCATACAGGATTTCTCTTAACAATCCGTAACATATCCTCTATTGTAGTCTTAAACAAAAAGAAACGTGCTAAGCGCGTTTCTTTTTGTTTAAGACATTCTTAGTAATCTTATTTGGGCAACGATGAAGATGGCAGGAATAATCCGTCCGTAATTAGTGGCGATCGCCCGCCAGCCTAGATCCGCAAAAAACAAACCCCAAAGCGCAGGCGTAATCACTGAAAATACAGTCCGCGCCGCCGTGTATTGCGTCGCCGCCACAGCCATGCCGCGTTTTGCTAAATATGTTGACACATAGGCGTTTAATCTTGTGGCGATCGCTGTGCCTCCAGCCTTAAGCACCTCATAACCAACTTGGTAAGACGCAAAATGCCAAGCCATCTGTCGAGCGATCGCCGTTAGTACTGCCGAACGAATCACTGTACTAACGGCGATCGCACTGCCACCTTTGACTAGCAAACTCATCGGGTTACGCTGAGCATCAAGGGGCAGAGACTTTTGTAAGTCTGACTCACTAAGCGCTGTTTGCATCGAATCATCAATGCTCGATCGCTCTTGAGGCGAAAGTTTTTTCCAAGAGTTACTAATTAAATTCAGAAATAATTCTGATTCGATCTCTTCAATAGTTTGATTTTTGGAATATTTGATGTTTAAGTGCTGACATACTCGTTCTAGGACTTCGCGATAGCTGACATTACTCGTTTTGCGGCGTAAAACCGTTAAACCATCGGCAGCCAGAAATCGAAAACGCTTAGCGATCGCCTCAATCAGTTCATCGCGATCCCAGCTTTGTAATTCCTTAACTGGCGGAGTGGCAAAATAGTCAAGGGGATTGAACTTGCGCCGAAAGAGGATATCGGCAATTTGATATAACTCCTCATCAGTCGCCAGTGTTAGAACATTGCTTAACTCGTCCATTGCCCCATCCATTGATTTGTAACGAACAGTATCTCAAGCTTACTTAAGCTTAAAAGATTCTAGTACTAATTACTCAAATCACAAAATTCGGCTTTCTGTAGTGCTTTTAATGACAGCGATCGCTATTCCCAAAATTTAACAGTTAACATCATTTCGATCTCCGAACTAAACTGCCATGTATCAGGGAAAGTAATCTGATCATATTCAGTCCTTACCAGTTCTAAAGCGGTATCAAATGACTCATCAAAGGACTGTAAGAAATGACGTTTGAGACTTAGAGACTGTCTTAGAAGTCTTCTAAGTTTGTCACGCTGGTTAATAATCGTGACTTCCCATCCTCTATAACAGTCAGGCATATTGACATAGCAGCGTTTAAGAATATGCTCAATTAATCTAATTAGCCTACTCTCAATCTCACGCTTGTTACTACCTGACAACCCCTCTAACTCCTCTATTAAGTTTTCAACATCCAAATTATGAAAATCACCTGCTTTCAACTGGACGATCGCCATCTCTAACCACAAATCAAGATCGCGTTCGTACAAAGTCAATGGTGGTGCGGTTGTTTGTGTCATTTTGTTTTAGTTACAAATTCAAAGGATATCCAATACAGTTGAGCTTGAAGCTTGAAAAATCTGATTAGCGGTGAGATTTAATTCGGGGAAAGCTTGGGAAATAATACGCTCAGCATCACGAAACTGACTAACCTGATATTCGCCATCTACTAAATTACAAACAGAGATGGTTGGTAATTTGGGATTACCAATAAATTTCCGTCCACCTAAAGCCGCATAGTCAACAATCCAATACTCAGGAATTCCCATTTCCTCATAATCAGCAAATTTTAAATAGTAATCATCTCGCCAATTGGTTGAAACAATTTCAATTACTAGAGGTATGGACGCACCATTACTGATAACAGATTCTTTTTTCCATAATTTTTCATTAACTAGATTGTTGCGATTTATCACTAATACATCTGGTAAGTAGCCCGAATCTTTGCCTTCGGGGCTGACCAAAGTTTGACTGGGAATACCGTAAGGCAATCCCAGTCGCTTAATTTCAAAGGCAACTTCTACATTTAAAAAGCCTTTAGCTTCTTCATGTTCTCCTACGGGTTGGGGCATTTCCGTAATATTTCCATTATGTAACTCGTACCGTACTCCAGAATTTTCAGGAAGCCAATCAATAAAAGCCTCGAAGGTTGTCACTGGAAGGATAGTTCTTGGCGATAAAGTTTGGGTCATAGCTTTAGCTCTGTTAATTAGCTTGTTGATTAGCTCTGTTGACTTTGTAATTGCTCGATTTCGAGAATAACTCTGGCTTGACTGGACATTAAATGATTGGTGAGCGCCTCCAATGCTTTTTTATGATCACGCTGCATGATCGCATCATAAATTTGTCGATGCTCTGAACGGATCTCTAAAACCTTGAGATTTTGCTGCACCGTCTGCATCCGCAATAAAGCCATCTTGTCAAATAGCTGATCCAGCAAAAGTGCTAACCAAGGATTACCCGAACATTCCGCGATCGCCCGATGAAATTGATAATCGATATGTAGTAGTTGGTAGCTAGTCAGTTGATTTGGTTGCTGGGCGATCGCTTTTTCTGCTTGTTGAACTGCCAACTCGATTTTAGCCAACTGCTCCGTAGTGGCATTTTTGCAAGCTTCTAGCACTGATTCTTGCTCTAGCACCAAGCGACAACGGTAGAGATGTTTGGCATCAGCCGTTGAAAAACTAACCACGCGCAAGTTACCATTTTCATCAGCAACGACAAGCTGTTCTTGTTGCAACTGTTGTAAGGCTTCACGAATTGGTGTACGGCTAACTTGCAATTTTTCGGCAATTTGGGTTTCTACTAAACGTGAGCCAGCTAAAAATTCCCCTGACAAGATAGCTGAGCGCAAAACCTGATAGGTTTGCTCACGTAACGATTGCGAACGCTGGATGGGACGAGGTGAAGAGAGCAACAATCAGAAATCTCCTAAAATCTGTATGAGTAATTTTCTATGATTTTGACTATAAACAGATCAGCAGAAATTATGAAATTTTTATTTTATTTGCTTTAGAGGTTGCACCTTAAAGCTTGGATCATAGCGACCATCACTGATCTCTAACAGACAAAGGGCTTAAGCCCTTTGTTCCTCAATTTTTCAATACATTTTAGTTGCTAAGTAGCTAGGCAAAATTAAATATAAAGCCTCAAGATCTGTGGCGCAGGCTGTGCCTGCGCCACAGATCTTGACTCTGGTTTTTAATGATGTCCAACTACTTATAAATAACGCATGTATTAATCATAAATATGTGTATACAGTATATTGTATTCATAGTCTAGTACTTAACATATCTTCAAGGAATAATCTGAGTCATGATAGCGCTACTCCCCAAACTGGCGATCAATTGCGATCGTCTTGATCGCAGTCTTACTGAACTTGCCAAAATTGGCAAACTGCCCAATGGTGGGGTATGTCGGCTCGCTTTTTCAAAAGAAGACATTCAAGCCCGTGCATTAGTTACATCTTGGATGCAAGAAGCTGGTATGTCCGTGCGTAGTGACGCAGTTGGAAACATTATTGGTACTTATGCAGGAACAGAAGAATCAAAAGCAGCTTTGGCGACAGGCTCTCACATCGATACCGTACCCGTTGGAGGACGCTACGACGGGTGCTTGGGCGTTTTGGCGGGAGTCGAAGTGGCGCGAGTGTTACAGGAAAATCAGGTGCGGTTGCGTCATCCCTTTGAAGTAATAGTTTTTTCAGACGAAGAAAATAGTGTGATTGGCTGTAAAGCGATCGCAGGCAATGCACCTACCGATCCTGAACGTTACCGCCGCAAAGATGGCACTTCAATTCAAGATTGCTTAAAAAATGTTGGTGGTGATTGGGAAAAGCTGCATACCGCTAAACGTGATCGCCATGAGATCGCCGCTTTTATTGAACTCCATGTGGAGCAGGGTGGTGTACTTGAAGCATTAGATAAACAAATTGGTGTGGTGACAGGGATTGTCGGTCAATATCGCTTCATGGTGACAATTATCGGTCGCCCAAATCATGCAGGGACAACACCGATGCATATGCGAAAAGATGCTCTTGTGGCGGCTTCTCAACTCGTACTCGCCATCAATCGTCTCGGTGTAGAAACGGAAGGTGAACAAGTAGCAACAGTGGGACATCTGACAGTGTCGCCTAATGCTACTAATGTTGTGCCTGCGCGAGTGGATATGAGTATCGATTTGCGTGACCTCTCCGAAGAAAATCTTCTATATTTAATCGCACAGATCGAAAAAGAATGTAAGGCGATCGCCCAAAGCACAGGTACAGAAATTAGCATTGAGCAGAAACTTCATGTGCTGCCAACTCCAGCGAAACCTGATCTGATGGAAGCGATCGCCAATGTTTGTCAAGAACTCAAACTTAGTTATGACTATCTACCTAGTCGTGCAGGGCATGACGCACAAGAGATTGGTCGCTTTACCGATATGGCGATGATTTTTGTACCAAGTCGTGATGGTATTAGCCATTCTCAAGATGAATATACTTCTCCTGAACAATGCGCTCAGGGAGCGAATGTTCTATTACACACACTTTTAGCGATCGATAAATTGCTGTAAATTACACCAAAGCACAGGACATAAAACCCAAAAGAGAATGACGGTGCTTCGCACCGTCATTCTCTTTTGGGTTTTGATTTTTTCAAACTAATTCGAGCATTGCTATAGGCTAAAACCCACGTACATCTTGCGGTAAAAACGCGCGATCGCTTGGCAACATCGCCACAGGTTCAGTCAGCGTAAATTCTCCTTTTACAATCCAATCCTTCAGAGTTTTAGCTGCTTCTTCTGATAAATGTAGGCTTGCCAGAGGTGCTGTGCGAACCGTTGAACCAGCGATCGTGATCTTGCCAGACTTGAGTTGAGCATAGGAAACCGAACCAAAAATCGGGCGTACTCGCCTCGGAATTGAGAAGTCAATCACAGGTGCAACTAATTCTTCATCTAGTACGGCGGCTCTTGCTACAACTTCTTCGTTAATCGCAGGAAGAGGAACCGCAACTCCCATCATCAAAGATGCACCATAATTACGGAAATAACAGCCACGCACCCATTCAGAATTCATTTGCTTAGCATCACCAATCAGAGCAAGCGTTGCTGCAGGTCCAATCGGAGTCCGATTTTCTAAACGCTTTTGCAATGGGAAATGCTGTGTTCCTTCCCATGCCACATAGCCAATCCCTCCGCCCATGAAAATGCGTGTACCAATCCCAATTAATTGCAAATCAGGATCATTCCATAGGGGTGAAATTGCCCCAGGATTGGAGTAAACAGCATTTCCTAAACGGGGTTGCAGTGGTCCTAAATAAGTATAGAGTGTTTCTTCGCCTCCATTCACACCGACAATAAAATTCTGATAGAGATTGCGAGGATTAAATAGATAGAACTGGTTGATAGATTCTTTGGTAATCGTTGTTTCAAAATTGGCGCGAGGATAGCAATCATTAGGATGCCCGATCGCTTTAAAGCTCACCGTCTTCCCTGCGATCAAATCTGCAATTACATGCCCACCACCACGATATTGTGGTGCTTCATCGGTAGGATCAGCCTCTTGGGTTGCCCCTAAATAAATATCGACAGCCCCAAATCCTGCATAGGCTGGTACACCGTCGATCCAACAAGTGCGAATCTTAATTGGTGGATCGGTATGTCCTAAGTTCAGAATTGCCCCCGATGACTCCATCGGCTCAAATGTGCCTGTAACGATCACATCAACTTTTTTAGCAGCTTGAGTGACACCGATATCAGCGACAAGGGCTTTCAGTTCGGTAGCAGTGAGGACTTTAGCCTTACCAGTTTTGATTTTGGCATTAATATCGGCGATCGTTTGAGGCATAGGACTTTGCTAAATGGCAGTTACCTAGAATATAGCGCTTTGCGCTCTCATAAAAAACAAAGGGGACGCTAAGTGTCTTCTTTGTTTTTTATAATGACCAACCATTATTTGATAATGTACCTGCATGAATACGATCTAAGGCGCGTTTACCACCCCAGCGATCAACAATTTTATCGTCATATTCGTCAGCAATTTCCATCACCGCTCTAACTGAAGACTCTAGCTCTTTCATGTCACAAGTCGAGCCAACAATTGAATGCTCAAAAAGAATTTCACTATCTGGAGATATCCCAAAGGCTCCAAAAATCATCTTGGCATTTTCTTCAAGTAAATATCGCATTAAGTCTGGCTTTAATTCTGCTCCGACTACTACATAGGATCGCGTATTAATAATTGCGTCATCTTCATCCCAAGGAAAAATTAACACCTCCACTAGCGCCGATCCCATAAAAATGCCTAATCCTGGAATATCTTGGCGAGCGCAGGGACATTTGCTAAATATCTCTTGCATCCACGTTACTACTTTTTCATAACAGGCTTCTTGAGCAGTAGTTTGAAATTTCAAGTTATTTGCCTCCATAGGTTTAGACAACTTTGTGATTTTGGCAATCAATAGTAGTAAGGGTCTTGCGATTTAATAAAGAACCAATTGTTTGTGGCACGGCTTCGCCGCGTCACAAACAATTGGTTCTTTATTTTACTGCGCGTCCTTAAATTAGATTAATCAGACTATACCTATACACAGCCACATTTTCAAATGAAAACTCAAAAATGGGATGCGGCGCTAAGCGCCGCATCCCATTTTTGAGTTTTCATTTAACGCCTTGTACTATGATGGATAAATCTTAAGAGATACAAAAATTTTGCCTTATTACTTCTTGCGTTTAGGAGGAAACATAGTTGGCTAGTCGCTTCTTATTTACATCTGAATCAGTTACGGAAGGTCACCCTGATAAAATTTGTGATCAAATTTCCGATACGATTCTCGATACCTTATTGGCTCAAGATCCGCGATCGCGTGTCGCTGCCGAGGTTGTAGTTAACACGGGTCTAGTCTTGATCACAGGGGAAATCACAACTAAAGCGCATGTCAACTACGTCGATATTGCTCGTAAAAAAATTGCGGAAATTGGTTATATAGATGCTGATAATGGCTTTTCAGCAAATAGCTGTGCGGTGATGGTCGCGCTTGATGAACAGTCTCCCGACATTGCTCAAGGGGTGAATGTAGCGCTTGAAGCCCGCACTGGTGCAGAAGAAGATGCAGCCCTCGAAGCAGTTGGCGCTGGTGACCAAGGAATTATGTTTGGGTTTGCCTGCGATGAAACGCCTGAGTTTATGCCCATGCCGATCGCGATCGCCCACCGCTTAGCCCGTCAGTTATCTGTGGTTCGTAAAAATGGCACTTTGGCTTATTTGCGTCCTGATGGCAAAACTCAAGTCACCGTGGTTTATGAAGGTGATAAGCCTGTGGCGATCGATACGATCCTGATCTCGACACAGCATGATGCGGCGATCGATGGCATTAGCGATGAAGCCAAAGTACAGGAAAAGATCAAAGATGATCTCTGGACACATGTAGTTTTGCCTAGCTTTGCGGATACTTCAGTCAAGCCTAATGACCATACTCGTTATCTGGTTAACCCCACAGGCAAATTTGTAATTGGTGGACCACAGGGTGACTCTGGTCTAACAGGACGCAAAATTATCGTTGATACCTACGGCGGCTATGCTCGTCATGGTGGCGGTGCTTTTTCGGGCAAAGATCCCACAAAAGTAGATCGCAGTGCTGCCTATGCAGCCCGTCATGCTGCTAAAAATATTGTGGCGGCTGGTTTAGCAAGTAAGTGCGAGTTACAAATCAGCTATGCGATCGGTGTGGCGCGTCCTACCAGTATGCACATCGATACCTTCGGCACTGGCAAGGTTGACGAGGAAACTTTACTCCGCTTAGTTAAGGATCATTTTGATTTGCGTCCTGCGGCGATTATTAAGAATTTTGATTTACAAAATTTACCAAGCGATCGCAAGGGTCGTTTTTATCAAGATGTGGCAGCCTATGGTCACATGGGACGCAATGATTTAGACCTCCCTTGGGAACGTCTAGATAAAGTAGAAATCCTGAAAAAGAACGCTTAATTTAATAAAGAAGAAAGGCTCGCTTAGCGAGCCTTTCTTCTTTATGCGATGGTATTGTTATGTTTGCGGTATATGTGCATTCAACATGGAATATAAGAGACTAGGTACAAGTGAACTCTTGGTGTCCGAAATTTGCCTAGGAACAATGACCTATGGGCAACAAAACACGATCGCTGAAGCCCATGAGCAACTAGATTACGCGATCGCACAGGGGATCAATTTTATTGATACTGCCGAGATGTATCCAGTACCGCCAAATGCAGCGACACAGGGTAGAACTGAGCAATATATTGGTGAATGGTTAGCACAACCACCGGTCAAGCAAAAACGCGATCAATTAATTATTGCTACCAAAATTATTGGCACAGGTCGTAATTACAAATGGCTGCGAGATGACTCGATCGCGGCTCTCAGTCGCAAAAATATTTTGCAAGCGGTTGATGACAGCCTCAAGCGATTGCAAACTGACTATATCGATCTATATCAAATTCACTGGCCTGATCGCAATGTACCGATGTTTGGACAAGTGGGTTTTGAGCCTATGCAAGAGCGAGAAATGGTTAGTATCGCTGAACAACTAAAAACCTTTGCCGAATTAATTCAAGCTGGTAAAATCCGCCATTTAGGAGTCAGCAATGAAACTACATGGGGTGTTTGCGAATTTAGTCATACTGCAAAGCAGCTAGGTCTACCCAAGCTTGTCTCAATTCAAAATGCCTATAGTTTGCTCAACCGTACCTTTGATAGTCACCTTGCGGAAGCTTGTTATCGTGAACAGGTAAGTTTGCTTGCCTATAGTCCACTTGCCTTTGGACATTTATCGGGTAAGTATGTTCAAGGTTCAGTATCTAATACTCGGATAACGCTATTCCCAAACTTTGGGCAGCGCTATAGCAAAGTTAATGTCAAAGCAGCTACGACAGAATATGCGGCGATCGCCCAAAAATATGATTTATCGCCAACCCAATTAGCACTAGCCTTTGTACGAAGTCGTTGGTTTGTGGCAAGTACGATCATTGGCGCGACGACAATGGAACAACTCAAGGAAAATATCGACAGTGTTAATATTCAGTTAAGTGCGGAGATTTTGGCAGAAATTGACCAAATTCATGCTCGTTATTTCAATCCTGCGCCTTAAGCCCATCATGAAAATGACATACCATAAAACGCTAATTCCCTTTCTTGCTGCCGTTAGCTGCCAAATCTTGATTGCTGACAGCGCACCTTCGGCAACCATACCCGATAGTGGAAGTGTAATTCAATTAAATGGACAGCCTTGGTCAGGACGTTGGATCAGAAGAGTGGAGCAAGGGCAACAAAGCTTATACGTGCAGGAAGATTGGCTAACAGGTGGCTTAGGCGTGCAGATGCTGGATTCGGAGAAAGCCGATCGCCAAAGATTGCGGTGGTTTTCGAGTCCCACATTTTCGCGAGTTGCCTTTGATAGTACAGGTCGATTTCGCTATCTCGATCTTGCGCCTTTCGCTGAGCAATGGCGGACAGAAATTGCAGGCAATTCTCTGAATATTTATACTCCTGATGCGACTATGCAAGCTGTGCGTCGCAGCAAACAGCCTTGGGGCGATCGCCTTGTGATCGATCTGAATCGCCGTACTCCTTGGCGAGTTAGTCAACAGGGAAATGTGGTTAATGTAATTGTCTCGGCTGAGGTGGCGGCTGAATTGCCCATTGGCACAAATGCGATCGCAGGTAATTTAGTCAAGTCGGTTAATGTGCAGCCACAGGGCAAATTAACCCAGATTCAGATTCAAACGAGTGCGCCGATTAATCCTGCGATCGAGATGCTCAGTAGTCCGACCCCTAAGATTGTGATCGATTTACGTCGTGACTATGTACCACCAAGTTTAACTGTGCAATGGGCGGAAGGATTACGAAGAATTGAACGAGTGGTGGAAATTCCCAATAAACCAAAGACTGATAAAGATCCGAAAACAATTAAGTTTGCGGTGACGGCTCTAGAAGTTGACTTGAAATCTCCACAATTAAAATTACGCGCTATCTGGAGTAATCCCGATGGTTCTCCTAACGGAATCTTAGGTTTGATGCCTCTGCCGCAAATGGTGCAACAGGCGCAAGCGGTAGGGGCGATTAATGGCGGATTTTTTAATCGGATTCGGAAGTTACCCGTTGGCGCAATTCGTGAAGGAAATCGTTGGTTAGCAGGAACAGCGCTAGTGAGAGGGGCGATCGCTTGGAATGAGAAGGGTGAAACGCTGATTGATCGCCTAAATTTCAAAGAAGAAATCAGTACCGCAAGTCAAATCACGATTGCGCTGACTAATCTCAATAGTGGCTATGTCCAACGAGGCATAGCTCGTTATACGCCCAATTGGGGAAGTGTATATTCACCACTCACCGAAAACGAACTTTTAATTGTAGTTCGGGGCGATCGCGTCGTGGCTCAATATCAAGGCGGTGCAGTGGGTGTGGGTCAAATCACTATACCCAGTGATGGCTATATTTTAGTAGCAAGACAAACCCCTGACGCGGCTAAACAATTACCTGTTGGCATGACTGTCCGTGGTCGTCAGGCTTTCATTCCTGATAAGTTTGCGAATTTCCCTAACTTAATTGGCGCAGGTCCACTACTACTTAAAAATGGGAGTCTATCCTTAGATGGCAAAGTAGAACAATTTCAATCAGGATTTGATACTCAAGCTGCTAATCGCAGTGCGATCGCTACTACGAAAGAGAAAGGTAAACTAATCCTTGCTACTGTTCAAGCTGCACCTGAAGGCGTTGCTCCTAATCTCTTGCAAACTGCGGAAGTTCTCAAAAAGATGGGAGCAGTTGATGCACTTAATCTTGATGGTGGTAGTTCTTCGAGCTTGTTTTTAGGTGGTGAAATTCTCAATCGTCCTATAACAGAAATTGCTCCTGTACATAATGCGATCGCCATTTTCATTACTCCACCACCAGCCAAACCACAATTCTAAACCTATTTGCATTTTGCCTATGGCAAAATGCAAACCCAAAAACCTTACTCTGATTATTTTTTGTTTTTCCAATGAGTACGCACGCATTGGAAAAACAAAAAATAATCATAATTTCATTCAGGTAGTTCGCCGAAGCGATCGCGATACTTTTGCAACATTGCCTCCATCTCATCAAGCTTTACTGCTGCTTGCTCCGCACGTTGATGTTCTTGCTCCGCACGTAAGAACTCCTGCTCAGCCCGCAGACGCTCCTTATTTGCGCGTAAGCATTCCTCTTCCAGCATAGTATTGATTTCGATATAAGAATAGAACTTAGTTCCATCAGGACGATAGATTTGCAACTCATCAGTGAGATTAAAGCGAATACCTAATCGGGGGCTGACCCAATCATGGGATTCGGGAATGGTATCCAAACTACCTGCATTCCTAATCAAAACCTCAAGATTGTTGTTGGTAGGATTGTAAATGTAATATTCCTCAACGCCATAGCGATCATAAAAGAGTAGCTTTTTTGCCATTTCTACAGCTTTATTGCTTGGAGACAGAATCTCAAATACAACTTGAGGCGCAATATTATCCTCTTCCCATTGTTTATATGAACCGCGATCGCCTTTAGGGCGACCAAATACCACCATCGTGTCAGGAGCAGCCGCAATTTCAGTTTGTCCCTCAACGGGATACCACAATAAATCGCCAGCAACAAATACTTGAGGATCGTTAGCATATAGCCAGTCAATATTTTGTTGAATCGTCAAAATCCATCGAAACTGCTTGGTATTATCTGCCATCGGTTTCCCGTCACTTTCGGGATAAATAATTTCAGCTTTGCTCAGTTGACCGACCATAGTTTTTGGCTCCCGAACGTATGGAGATTGCCTATTATATTGCGATTTTTATGACGGTAGTTTAAAAGAACAAGCACCCAAGGGGTGCTTGTTCTTTTATGGTTTGGCTTTTGCCTCGATCGCCTCCAAACGACTCTTGAGATCTTGATTGTCCTTACGCAGTTGATCCAGTTCTTCTCGCAATTGTTTTAGTCCTGCATCCTTACCGATCGCCTTTTGAACACGTTGAATTGCTTCGTCAGCAACACGACGCACCCTTCCATCGGGCGTAGAATCAGACAGCGATCGCAATACGCCGATAGCTGCTGCACTATCGACTTGCCCAAGAGCGCCAACAACAGCCATCTGTGTTAAGAAGAAAGTTTCTTGAGCAATTACTTTCAAACGATTGAGAATCTGCTCGGTCTTCGGTTTCGATTGGGATTTACCCATTGCACCTAAAGCTCGGATTGAGGCTAAACGCAATGGTTGTGGGACATTAGGCTCCGTATATTTGAGAACCGTTTCCAGAGCCTCATCGGAATCTTTGAGCTTAGCTAGACCTGCGATCGCACCCGAACGCACGACTTCATTCCAACCTGCTCTCTCTTTGAGAACTGTTTGTAAGAGCTTGACCACCTTCGATGGTTCGCGTTCTGTACTCAAAGCTGCTGCCAATTCACCCGTTAGCCTTGCGGCGGTTGCTTCCACATTGTAGCTAGGATCACCCTTTTTGATGAAGGGCTTGATCAGATCTAAACTCTTCTGCACCTTGTTTTGGGCTAAGCCACTGATCACCGCCATTCTTACCTTCGCATCTGGATCTTCCAACCCTTTAGCCAAAGCTTCAAAAGCTTGATCGAGTTTAATCGCGGCAAGATTTTCAGCAATCTCCACACGCACACCCCAGAATTTTTCATCGACAAGGGCTTGTCCGAGAGCTTTTACCGCTTCCAAGCCACCTTTTTTCGCCAAGGCTTCGGCGCATTGAATTCTGGCGATCGGATCGGGATCGAACTGCAAGCCAGCTTTTAGTTCCGCAACACCATATTCCAGACTGACTTGCTTGAGATAGTTATTACCGCGATCAAAACTGATGTATTTGGGCTTCTGTTTTAAAGGGAAGTAAAAAGCTTGATCTTTCTCAAATACGCGCACTGTGAAAGCTTGATTCTCGGACACTTCTTCAAAGCCAAAACCAATGGGAATCTTCAAATCAAACAATTCATCTTGAGTTTGCGTAACTGTGACCTTCGCCAAGTTATTATCCCCATCCCAGCTATAGCCAATCTTATATTCGGGATGTCCACCACGAAATACATATTGATCGAAAAGGAACATGCAGTTTTTGCCCGTCGCTTCTTCGATCGCTCTCAGCAGATCAATTGTCTCCACGGTTTTATGGGCATTAGTCTGCACAAAATGATGGATTGCTTTCCAGAACAAATCATCGCCTAACTCAGTGCGAAGCATGTGATAAACACAGCCACCCTTCTCGTAGATATGGCGATCGTATAGTTCGATCGCTTCCCGATACACATGGGTTACCATCGGACGACGATAGCGCTCTTTGTCTTCAGAAATATAGCGACGCGCTTCACCTAGTAAGTAATAAGCAGCTTCTTCGGCTCCATATTCATGGTCTGTCCATAGAACTTCGGCGTAGGTCGCTGCGCCTTCCTTAACCCAAGCATGAGACCAATGCTTAATCACCAATAAATCGCCAAACCATTGGTGCGCCAACTCGTGAGCTACCAAACTTTCGCTAGAGCGATTATCGATCGCCGCTCTCTGATCTAAGACACAGCGATCGGTTAGTAGCGTCGTGGAAGTATTTTCCATGCCACCGAAAATGAAGTCAGCAACACAGACCTGTGCATATTTAGGGAACGCATAGTCATAGCCATACTTTTTACTGAAGAATTCGATCATCTGCGGTGTTTTGCCCATCGTCAGGATTGCTTCTTCGGCAGTGCGTGACTTATCGACGTAGTAAGTGACAGGCTTACCCTTCCATTCATCCTTTACTTCTACAAAGTCACCGATCGCTAAAGTCATCAAATAGCTAGGATGCACTTCCTTTTGCGACCAATGATAAATCTTTTCTTTTTTCTGATCCTTAACTTCAATCAATTCCCCATTAGAAATCACCATTAATTCTTTAGGAACCTTAATCCGAATCTCGGAAGTCGCCAGTTGTCCAGGATAATCAAAGCAAGGGAACCAATAGCGAGAGTCTTCATCTTCGCCCTGCGTCCAAACTTGTGTGGGCTTATCAGGTTGATGCTCCGTCGGTTGCACAAAATAAATCCCGCGTTGGGGTTGCTCAGCCACATAGGCGATCGCAATTTCGATTGGTACACCTGCCTTCGTCGGCTGATTCAGATAAATCTTCAGAAATTCGCCATCATAGTCAAACTTGCATTTAGTCTTGTCTGGATCGGGCTTCGCTTCTATTTGATTGGTAATTGCGACATGATCAATCCGCAAACTCACTGCATCCAAAGTCAAATCAGTGATGCCATCGCGCACAGGTCGCAGACGAATCTTGCAAGTACCTGCGATCGCTTGCTGCGGAATATCAAGTACCAAATCTAGGGCAATATGCTCAACCTGTCCTGGGCGATCGGGGTTGTAATGTGGCTTTGCTCCTGGTAGGTGAAAAGACTTATGTTTTTTTGATTTGTCACTATCTCCATCCCAAAGTCCTAATTCTGAGACTAATTCTAAATAGCTATCCCAAGATTTGCGGGTCATAAAACTCGATCTCTAATACGTGCCTTGATTTCACCATAGTATAGCAATCTCAAAAAAAGTGGGAAAAAGTTAGGAGAGATAGATTTGAAAACAACTAAAAATTTAGTAAGTAGCTAGGCATAAGAAAACTCAAAATAGGAAGTATCAAAGCCAAGTGAATCGTAACGGGAAAGAAGAGCATCTTCTAAGCCCCAGATTAAATTATCCTCAGCGTCGAACATTTGGCGGAAGGCTTGTTGTACGGCATCCCATAAACTTTCACATTGACCGATAATCTTACTGACATGCTGTTTTAACCTTGCCCAAAATTTCTCAATCTTGTTTAAGTCAGGAGAATAGGGAGGCAGAAATATTACCTGAGACTGTCAAGCAAAGTGTGTAAAGTCTAGAGGCTAGATGTGGAGACGATCCTCAAAGAGGATGGCAAAGCGATTAAGTGCAGGTTTCCAATCACGAATGGAGCCTCGTCCACTTCTTCGAGATATTCCGCATTGCCAAATAGACCAATTTGAAAGCAGCCTCATCAGAGAGAAAAATCTGTTGAGACTTAATCACTTTCCGCAAACTGCTATAGCTATATTCATCGACTCAATGGCATTGGTGGTATAGAACCCATTTGGTATCTTAGGAAGACAAGAAAAAGGAGCCAAATATCGGATATAGCAGCAACCTAAGCGATCAAGAGTGGGAGATTATCGAACCTCTGTTACCCAAAAAGAAGAAAACCAGACCACCAATGATGGGTGACTAGAATAACTTGGAAATGTCGTTGGGCAGATTTCTTAAAGTGTAAATTAGACCATTGTTGGATTTGCACCTGCCCGATAGTCTCATCCTCTAGGGTAGAAGTTGATTGGGCTTCTCCCCAACTAGCAGCATTGGCAAGTTGGAATTTGTCACCATGTTTGCGGGGACGACCACAGCCACTATATCCCGCAGGAGATTTGTATAAGCATCGATTCGGACGTAATCGCAGTAGTAAGTCTGATGGAATATCCTCGGTCAAATTCATAAAGGCGGCACTGCCATATTCACTGTCATAAGTGGCGATCGGTCTTGCTGACAAATATTGGATGGGTATCAGTAACAAATAGCCATGAGGCGCTACTATAATACGGGACTACATTTTGTGGGAATTTTTACGTCATGATATCCGTCTCCGCTCGATTTGAAGAACTGCGAGCTAAAGGGCAACCCGCTCTTATTCCATTCATTACGGCTGGTGATCCTAGCTTAGAGACAACAGCAAAAGCTTTGCGGGTCTTGGATCAAAATGGTGCGGACATGATCGAGCTTGGTGTACCTTACTCTGACCCACTTGCTGATGGGCCCGTAATTCAAGCCGCAGCGACAAGAGCTTTACAGAATGGGACAACCCTAGAAAAAGTTTTAGATGTTGTCCGAGCCGTTGCGCCAGAACTACGATCGCCAATTATTTTATTTACCTACTACAACCCCATCTTGAATATGGGTGTAGAAAAGTTTTTGCAAACAATTTATGAAGCAGGAGCGCGTGGTCTAGTAGTTCCCGACTTACCTCTTGAAGAATCCCATGTTTTGTTAGAACCTGCTCAAAAAGCAGGTATTGAAGTGATTTTGTTAATTGCGCCCACTAGTCCACCCGATCGCGTAGCCGCGATCGCCGCAAAGTCACAGGGTTTTATTTATGTGGTCAGCGCTACGGGTGTTACGGGTGTGCGTACTGAAGTTGCTAAGGGTGTCAAAACGATGATTGAGCAACTGAGAGTGATCACAGACAAACCGATCGCCGTTGGTTTTGGCATCTCGCAACCTGAACATGCCAAACAAGTGATCGATTGGAATGCCGATGGGGCGATCGTTGGTAGTGCGATGGTGCGGAAACTTGCAGAGCCTGATGGTGGCTTACATGCGATCGCTGAACTTTGTAAAACTCTCAAGCAATCTATTAGTAGAGATTAAAGGTTAGCGACCAATTTTTTAGTCAATTAGCAAAGCTGATTCACTAAAAAATTGGTCATTACTCTTAGGGCTTAAAGATTAGGAAGTAGGTATTTAAGGCTTATGAATATTTTGATTGGTGTGGGTATTGCGATCGCGGTTTTGGGTGGTCTAGTTGTGTTGCTGTGGTTATTGTTTGAGTGGCAATACACAACTCGTCAAGGCAATTTACTAGAATTTGATAGTGGAATTTGGCAATTTTTGACCTATGAGCCTGATCACTATCGTTTGGAATTGCTACTAACGGCCACAAACAAAACTCGTAATCTGGATGTGTTCTTAGTCGAAGTAGATCCTGTAATCTCGATATTGTCTAGTGACAGCCTTGATGGAATCAAAAGCCAAGTACAGTTAAGATCGCGCCATCCTCAGGCTGCCAGTCGGAATGACAACTATTGGGAGTCCTATATTGTTAATCCCAATCACAGTACAGGTGTTGAAATTCAGATTGACCTGAATGGCAAAAACTTAGAAGAACTAAAAACTGTATGGGTACGTGTCCATTACACAATTTACGGGCCTGCAGGACGAGAAGAAAAAGTTAAGCATTGCATTATCCCTTTACAGTTTCCTGACGCGAATCAAAGGGAACGCTGGCGACCTACCCCAGATGCAGATGTGTTGCCCATCCGCACACACATTTTATCGGCGGGAGATAATCCTGTGGAAGTGATGCAGCGCTATGTGATGAGTCATGCTCAAGCGGGTGATATTGTGACGATCGCCGAAACTCCGATTGCAATTATGCAAGGCAATTTCTATCATCCCAGTGACATTAAGCCCAAGTGGTTAGCCAAGCGTCTCTGCTATTACTTTAAAAGTACATCGAGCCTCGCCACGGCTTGCGGTTTACAATCATTGATTAATGAGTCAGGGGCTTGGCGCGTTGCTTTTGCCTTTATTGTCGGTGCTTTAGCCAAAGCATTTTTGCGAGTGCCTGGGGTGTTTTATATGCTGGCTGGTGATCAGGCACGACTGATTGATGACGTAACAGGGACTTTGCCACCCTATGATCAATTTATTGTCCTCGGCCCCAAAAATCCCCAAGCAGTGGTTGATGAAATCAAAGCAGGCACTGGGCTAGAAGCAGCGATCGTCGATGTCAACGATTTGCGTCGGGTCAAAGTGTTAGCGGCAACTTCAGGGGCCTCCGAAAAGCTTCTCAACCAAGCACTGTTAATGAATCCTGCGGGGAATGCTGCCGAACAGACTCCCATTGTTTTGATTCGCCCCAACAGTGGTGCATAAAAACTAGAGAGGGCTATAGCCCTCTCTAGTTTTATACGAATCATATCAATTCACAAAAACAAGCCCAGTAACGGCTCCACTTATCTTACAAAACCCAAGAATTGATTGGCGGCGCAGAGCGCCGCCAATCAATTCTTGGGTTACAAAAGCACAAAATGGCGTAGCCATTTTGTGCTTCGGGATAACATGCCTAGAACTGATAACCCAAACTGAAATAAAAAGCTGACTCTTGTAAATTTGTACCGCGATCGCTGAGATTGACAAAGGGAATTGCGTAATCTAAGCGTATATTTAATTTCTCTAAGGGCGTAAATAGTAGTCCTAGTCCACCGCCCGCTAAAAAGTTTTGACTGGGTAAAATGTTTGGATTATTAGCATGATTCCAGATTGCACCAGCATCTAGAAAGGGAATCACCTGTAACAGAGACGCATTCTGTTCATTGCGAAGCGCCACAAATCGATTTTCTAAGGAGAAGCGAAACCCATTATCGCCAGTACGCGCATTTTGGCGAAAACCTCGCAAAGACTGACCGCCGCCAATGGTGAATTGTTGCGAAGATAACAAGGGATCGGCAGATAATTGCAAATCTAAAGCACCGATTAATAATGAATCAGTTCCCAAAGATTGCACGCGCTGAATTTGTCCTAGCCAACTTAAAAAAGAGCCACTGGGTGTCGCCACATTTGTAGAACCAAATAAACCTGTTCCTAAACTGAACTGCGATCGCAAAGACCAAGCTCCCAATAAATCGCGTAAGGTATAATCCTGACCAAACTTAATCACACTAGTGCGGGTTGTTCCGTCTAATTCTGGTCCAAGCCCAAAGGGTGTAGCAAGATCGTTAAAGGCAAATGTCTGTCCTCTTTGATAGCTATAGCCTAGAGACAGCGCAAATTCTTCTACATTTGACCTGACTAACGGCTGACGAAAATTCAGATCAAATAAATTATTGTTCCCACGAATATTCAAGATATCAAAAGGAGACTGCGTAATCCGATAGTTGCTAGGGGAATATCGCAATGATAAAGTTCCATTCATCGGATTGAGTGGAATGCTGTAGGAAAGATCATATTGGTTGGAGCCTCCCGTGGTAGTTCCGTAATAGGAAGCCGTAAATGTATCACCATTGCCAGAGAGATTCCGAAAGAACAAGCCCCCACCGTAACGCTCTGAACCAACTGCGGGAGGCGAGAAGTTGTCGATACTGGCAAATCCCCCAAACTGATTCGCTTCTTTCACGGTAACGATGAGAATACTGCTATCAGCTTGACTTCCTGATTTCAAACTAGCTTCAATATCGCTAAATATGGGGTCTGCACGCAACAATCGCAATTGATCTTCGAGTTTAGCGGTGTTGAGAGGCGTGCCAGTTCCTAACTCTACTCGCGATCGCACATAATCAGGATTAGTATGAGTTAAGCCTAAAACTTCAATTTTTTCGACTCTTCCTTCGATAACTTGAATGGTAACTATGCCATCAACTACTTTCTGCGGATCGAATATTGCTTGAGAAGTGATGTAGCCTCGATCAGCATAGATTTGGGTAATTGATTGAGCAGCCTGTTGGATTTGTTCCGTAGTTACTTGCTGACCTTCTAGGTTCTTAGAGATTGTCGCTAGTTCTGCACTAGTTAAGATCGTACTACCAATAACTTCTACTTTTTTAACAGCGATCGCTTGAGCAATTGGAGATGAAACTATGGGCGCTGGTGTAGTTAGAGAATTGCCCGAATTAAGCGTTTCTGCTGCTACTGTTTCTGCCAAGCTAAGCAGAACATAGCCAAAAAGCAAGAAATGCGATCGATGATGACTAATTAGTTTGACGAAGCTCATGATACTAATATCAATTTTGGTTGGCAACAGTTCAACAAAGAATAACTTGAGATCGTAAGTTTAGAGCATAATTTTTTTTAGATCCTATATTCAATATACAAAAATTAATACTATTTGCCATATTGTTCAGGTGTTTAAATGTTATAAAAGTCTTTTAATGCTCCTCACTAATCAATGGTTTGAGAGATTATAGTTTTAGTGCAAATATCCTTTAAATCAAAGTAATTAAGAGCAGTTAAAAGCAATTAATATTTGTTCCTAACTTAATAACAAAGGAGAAGCAAAGTGTCTGTAGTTGTCAAGAGTAATTTCGCGCAAATTAGACGAGTAGCGATCGCACTACTACTGATGCAACCCTTTGTTATGGGAAGTGATGCATTCGCTCAGTCAATTGCGCCAACTCAAGGTGTTGGGAATCTAGGCTCACAAGTCTCGACCGATGCTAATAATGCTCAGCAATTAAACATCACAGGCGGAACACAAGCCGCTGCGAATCTTTATCATAGTTTTCAGCAATTTGGCTTAACTCAAGGAGAAATTGCCAACTTTATGTCCAACCCCAGCATTCAGAATATTCTGGCACGGGTGTCTGGTGGAAATGCTTCGGTGATTAATGGACTCATTCAGGTTACGGGTGGTAATTCTAATCTCTATTTATTAAATCCTGCGGGAATTATTTTTGGTGCGAATTCTAGTTTGAATGTTCCTGCGGCTTTTACAGCGACTACAGCCAATGGAATTCAGGTGGGAAATGGCTGGTTTGGAGTAGATACAAGCGTTGACGCAATTAAGAACCTGTCTGGTAATCCTCAAGCTTTTGGATTCGCGGCTAACACTTCTAGTTCTAGCACTCCACAGAGCGCACCAGTGATCAACGCTGGCAATCTTTCTGTCAATCAAGGTCAAAGTATTACCCTCGTGGGTGGACTAGTGATTAACACAGGTACGATCGCATCGCCAGCAGGTAAAGTCACGATCGCCGCAGTAGCCGATGGTAAGTATGTCAAGATCACTCCTGAAGGTAGTCTTTTGAGTTTAGAACTGCCTGTCGCTGATCAACAAGAACTCTCACAGCGGTCAATTCTAGGTTCTGATCTGCCTAACTTGCTTACAGGTTCATCTGAACTTCGTAACGTAACTGGCTTAAATGTAGATAATTCTGGAAATGTATTAGTTGCTAATAGCCCTATCCCTTCAACTGCGGGAACAGCGATCGCATCAGGAAATCTTGATGTATCTAGCAATACTGCTAAAGGTGGTGAGATTAATGTTTTAGGCGATCGCGTTGGTCTAGTTTCGGCAAATCTCAATGCTTCTGGTGCGATCGGTGGCGGTACTGTTCTCATCGGTGGTGATTATTTGGGTAAAGGAATTGTACCCAATTCCCAAATCACTTTTGTTGACCAAACATCAACAATTAAAGCCGATGCATTGCAAACAGGAAATGGTGGCAAAGTAATTGTCTGGGCGGATGATAAAACTAGTTTTAGTGGCAAAATATCGGCGCGTGGTGGCATAGATAGCGGCAATGGCGGCTTTATCGAGACTTCTGGGAAAAACTATCTCAACGTTCAAAATGCATCAGTTGATGCTGCTGCGCCCAAAGGGAACGCAGGAAACTGGCTCCTAGATCCTCGAAATATTACTGTGCAGACTGGCGGAACGACTCTCCTGACCGATCCGCTAATTCTAAGCAAGTTAAACGATGCCGCCGATGTTTCCAATGATTTTACAATTGATTCATCTGTTATCGAGAATGCAACTGCAAATGTAGAGCTTGTTGCATCTAACAACATTATTTTTAATAACTCAGTATCTACCCCTAATGGTATCAACTTGAGTGCGACTGCTGGTGGTAATATTTCTGCATCATCTATTAATTCAGGTGGTGATATTACTTTTTCTGCTGCTTCTATTTCTGCTGACAATCTTTCTGCTGCTGGTGATATTTCAATATCATCTATTAACTCAGGTGGTAATATTGTCTTTACTCCTCCTACGATTTTTGTTGACAATCTTTCTGCTACTGGTAATATTTCAGTTAATGGCATTCTTACGGATAAAAATACTGGCAATATCTCAATAGTCAGCACAAATGGCAATATTTCGACGCAATCTATTGAAATATTAGACTTCTCGGATACTCCTACCCCAAATAAAAATAGCGTATCTTTAATTGCTAACAACGGGAACATTGTTGTTGATGGAACAATCCGACTTGGCTATCGCCCCACTTTGCTGTCTAGCACGGTTACAATCAGAGCGAACAGTTTTCGCGCGATCAACCCACGTCCTTTAAATGTTTATGCTAACAACAGCTTAATTCCTGCAAGCATGTATGTTTTTAATCCTAGAACATTAGGACTAACGGGTGATATAGCTTCCCGATTTGAACTAACTCTTCCCAATGATAGTCAACCTAGACTCATTGCTGGCAAAGCTACTGATCCGCTTGCTATTTCAATTGTCATTCTAAAAGATACTTTGTTTACTTTTTCTAAAGTTACACCACTCAGTACTTCAGGTGGAACTTTATCTATAGGTGAAAAAGTTCCTTCAATTCCCCTTCCAGCGACAGGCAGTGGAATTGAAGGCGCGATCGGTTTCGGATTAGAAAGCCCTCCTTCAATTGTTGTTTTAGTTTCCGACCAATCTTTTATCTCTAAGCTGAACTTGGGTGTTAATAATTCCAGTACAGAGATTAATAGTGGTGTTAGTGACGAGACAAAGATTCCTAGCACTGATAATGCAACTCAAGTTGCTCGCACTGCTGATTTACAAGCAAATGTTATTCAGTTTCAAGAATGTGAACCGACAGAAACCAAGAAACAAATTTTAACGATCACTGCATCTTTGCTTTCCTCACAACCTCGCACAACCCAAACTCCTAACCGTTCTAACTTACCACCCTGCAAATAAATACTTAAGTTATTTCTACTTAATAATGCTGATATACTTAGCCAAATTAATTTGGCTAAGTTAATATGTTAATGGGCTAATAACTAAAACTCTCAAAGTGACAAGTAAATTTCAAAAGTTTAATTAATTGGAATAACTGATATTTATTCCCATGCTTTAACCATCCCAAAGGAGAAACCTAATGTTCAAGGTAGTCAAGACTAACTTCCCACCCATTAGACGAGTAGCGATCGCACTACTACTGATGCAACCCTTTGTTATGGGAAGTTCAGCATTCGCTCAGTCAATTTTGCCAACTCAAGGTATTGGGAATTTAGGAACACAAGTCTCTCCTGATGCTAATAATGCCCAGCAATTAAACATCACAGGCGGAACACAAGCTGCCGCTAATCTTTATCATAGTTTTCAGCAATTTGGCTTGACTCAAGGAGAAATTGCCAACTTTATGTCCAACCCCAGCATTCAGAATATTCTGGCACGGGTGTCTGGTGGAAATGCTTCGGTGATTAATGGACTCATTCAGGTTACGGGTGGTAATTCTAATCTTTATCTATTAAATCCTGCGGGAATTATTTTCGGTGCAAATTCTAGTTTGAATGTTCCTGCGGCGTTCACAGCAACTACAGCAAATGGAATTCAAGTGGGCAATGGTTGGTTTGGAGTAAATACAGGAATTGATGATATCAAAAAATTAACTGGCACTCCTCAAGCTTTCGGTTTTGCTAGTTCTACTACAATGCCCACAAGTGAGCAACCTGCCGCGATCGCCAATGCGGGTAATCTCACAGCTAAAGAAGGGCAGAGCATTACTCTTGTGGGTGGTTTGGTCATTAATACAGGCACGATTTCCACAGAATCAGGCAAAATCACGATTGCCGCAGTGCCAGATGGGAAGTATGTCAAAATTACACCCGAAGGAAGTCTGCTGAGCTTACAACTACCGATCGCCGATCAAAATCAATTAGCGCAGTCAAATATTCAGGCAAAGGATTTACCGAATTTGCTGACTGGCTCAGCCACCCTCCTCAATCTAACGGGTTTAAATGTGGATAGTTCGGGTAATCTGCTTGTATCAGGAACAGCAATTCCCAAGACTGTGGGAACAGCGATCGCTTCGGGGAATCTCGATGTGTCTAGTAATACGAACAAAGGTGGGGAGATTAATGTTTTAGGCGATCGCGTTGGTCTAGTTTCAGCAAAACTCAATGCTTCGGGTGCGATCGGTGGCGGCACTGTTCTAATTGGTGGTGATTATTTGGGTAAAGGGATAGTTCCCAATTCCCAAATCACTGTGGTTGATCAATCATCAACAATTAAAGCTGATGCGTTACTATCAGGAAATGGCGGCAAAGTAATTGCTTGGGCAGATGATAAAACCAGTTTTAGTGGCAAAATCTCAGTTCGCGGTGGGCTTAATGGAGGGAATGGAGGCTTTGTCGAAACCTCTGGCAAAAACTATCTAAATATTCAAAATGCTCTTGTTGATGCTGCTGCCCCAAATGGAAGCATCGGCAACTGGCTTCTCGATCCGTTCAACATTATTGTCCAAATTGGAGGTGCTGCTACATTAGTCGATGTAGCTAATGCCGCAGATACAGTCAATACCTTCACAATTGCCCCTGCCACAATTGCGGCGGCGGTGGCAAATGTGACGCTTGTTGCATCTAACGATGTCACATTTAGCGATAGCGTAGTCATGGCTAATGCAGGAGTTGGTTTGACAGTTACAGCAGGGAGAACCATAACTGTTGCTGCTGGAGCGGACATTACCACGCAGAATGGCGCGATTAATTTTACGGCGGCAAATATGAATATTAATGCCATACTCAGTAACTTTGGTAATGATTCACCAGTTAACTTGAATGCCACGGGTGATATTACGATCGCTTCTCAGGGAAATACTTTTTTTGACCCCGCTATTGATGCTGGTAATGTCTCTATTGTTAGTACAAATGGCAATATTTCCACAGGAAGCATTAAAGCCATTACGACTACTGGCAGTAATGTTTCTTTAATTGCCAACAATGGCAGCATTACTCTGAATGGTTATATCCAATCTGGCTTTGTGAATAATGCTGCAAGTGACAGTACGATCACGATTAGAGGTAATAGCTTTCGGGCTATCAACCCGATCCAAGGACCTGCAAATATTGGGGGTCAACAGATTCCACTTAGTCTAGTAGTTTTTAATGCTAACCAACAGAATAATAATCCCACCACACCAGAACCCCGTCGCATAGAACTAACCCTACCCAATGACACTCAACCGAGAATCATCGCTGGTAGCGCTGCTAATCCCTTAAGTATTTCGATTGTGATTCTGCAAGATACTTCATTTAAGTTCTCTAAAATTACACCAACTCCTTTTGGAGTAGATTCTCCTATCGATCCACTTTTACCTACAGGTAGCGGCATTGAAGGAGCAATTAGTATTGGCACAACGAACATTCCCCCAAATGTCTTAGTTCTGCTATCTGACCAATCTTTTAGCTCTAATAGTAATGTGGTTGCTAATGCCTTAAATGGAGATGCGATCGCCACTGCAAGAACTGCTGACTTACAAGCAAATGCTGGTGATGTACAGGAATGTGAACCCACAGGTACAAAGAAACCACTGTTAACAATCACCGCATCATTGCCATCAGTACCAACTCGCGCCGCCCAAAGTTCTACCGCCTCTAAACTCCCACCTTGCAAAGAATAAACCGTTTGTAAGATTACGCCCCGAAGGGGCGTAATCTTACAAACTTGTTAGGATTGCTATATGAAAAACAAAATCTATCTCACTGCGATCGCTAGTGTAATTCTGCTCATAACGCCACTCTCAACATGGGCTGCCGCCCCTATCAAACCTACGCCTACGATCCCGACAAGTTCTCCAGCAGATGAGCTTGTCCAAACTGGGCTACAGCAGTTTCGAGCCAAACAGTTTGATCCAGCCATCTCTAGTTGGCAACAAGCACTAAAAATTTATCAACAACAAAAGAATCATAAAGGTGCAATCAACGTCCTTGAGACTTTAGCAGAAGCATCAAAAATGCTTGGCAAATACGAACAGGCGATCGCCTATTTGCAGCAGTTATTAGCTTTGGCTCAAAGTTTAGGCGATCGCCAAACGGAAGCCAATGCCCTTGGAAATCTTGGTAACAGCTATCGGGTGATTGGGAACTATGCAAAGGCGCTAGAAGTTCAAAACCAAGGATTAGTAATTAGAGAAGAACTAAATGATCAGCAAGGAGAAGGACAGGTTCTAGCTAGCCTCGGTAATATTCACTATGACCTTGGCAACTACAGAATCGCCATTAATTTTTATCAGCGTAGTCTTAAAATTGCGAAAGAGGTAGGTAATGTCAATGGAATTGTGTTTTTGCTGAATAGCTTAGGCGCGATCGCAGGTACAGAAGAAGAATATCCTCAAGCTATTAAGTACTACCAGCAAAGCCTCGATAATGCTAGAAAAATTGGTTTTCGGGAAGCGGAAGGAAACGCGCTGAATAATATCGGCTCTAGCTATCATGTACAGCGCAAATATAAAGAAGCGATCGCCTATTATGAACAAGCTTTAACAGTGGCTAAGGAATTAAAAAATCCTCGTCTTGAAGGTGCGGCAATCGGCGGCATGGGTTTAGCCTATGTATTTTTACAAGAATATGATAAGGCTTTATCGCTGCAAGAGCAAAGTTGGAAATTAGCTGAGCAAATCGGCGATCGGCGTCTCGAAGCAATGACTTTAAGCAATTGGGGCTATACATTGTGGCGATCGCAAAAGTATTCAGAGGCAGAACAAAAGTTTCTCACTAGCTTGAACTTATTGGAATCTTTGCGCTCTAACTTAAGTGATGGTGATAAAGTTTCCATTTTTGATACACAGCTTCATGCCTTTAATTTACTGCAACAGATTATGGTTGCTCAGAACAAACCTGAAGCCGCCTTAGAGATTGCTGAGAGAGGTCGCGCCCGTGCATTTGCAGAACTTCTTTCCCGTCGTCTTGACTCAAGTTCTGCTCCAAAAAACGATCAAAAAGCTGATCTAATTAGTTCATCCCTAACATCTATTAATATTGCGGATATTCGTCGTATAGCTAAACAACAGAATGCTGTAATGGTGGAATATTCTCTGATTGCCGATCCTACTTTTATCGGACAGGGAAAGCTTAAGGGTGAATATATCAAACTGTATATTTGGGTAGTCCAGCCTTCGGGGGAACTCGTCTTTCGGGAAGTCGATCTTACAAAACTTGATCTTACCATCGGTGATCTTATTGCTGATGTCCGTAGCTTATTTAATGATTCAGGGGTGATCGCTGAAGATCCCAAGGAAGTATTAGACAAGTATGCAGAGCTAAAGATATTACATAGGATTCTAATCCAGCCTATTCAAGACTTACTTCCTCAAGACGAGAATACTAGAGTTGTTTTTTTACCGCAAGGATTACTTTTTCTCGTTCCATTCGCGGCTCTAATTAATCCTCAAGGTCAATTCTTAATTGAGAAGCATACAGTGCAAATTGCGCCAGCAATTCAAGTTCTCGATCTCACCCATCAACTCCGCCAGCAATTGCAAAAGGTTAATTTGCAAGCCACTCTCATTGTTGGCAATCCCACGATGCCTAGTTTGGGTGATCCTCCTATCCAATTACCAACTTTATTGGGAGCCGAAAAAGAAGCCAAAGCGATCGCCTCGTTACTAAATACTACTTTTTTAACAGGTGACCAAGCCACAAAGATGGAAGTTGTCGCGAAAATGAAATCTGCTCGCTTTGTGCATCTGGCTACCCATGGCTTATTAGAGGAATATCGCAAAGGAGATATCCCAGGGGCGATCGCTCTTGCTCCTAGCTCAATAGATGACGGTTTTTTGACGGCTAGCGAAATTGTGACGATGCGCCTAAGTGCGGAGATGGTGGTACTAAGTGCTTGTAAAACTGGACAGGGCTTGTTAACGGGTGATGGTGTAATTGGTCTATCGCGATCGCTAATTACGGCAGGAGTGCCTAGTGTCGTGGTGTCTTTATGGGCAGTTCCTGATGATCCGACGGCTCTATTGATGACTAAGTTTTATCAAAAATTTCAGGCTGAACCTAATAAGGCGAAAGCTATCCGTTATGCCATGCTTGCCACCAAAGCCAAGTATCCCGATCCCCTTAATTGGGCAGCTTTTACCTTAATTGGTGAGAATTAAAAAAGGGGCGCAAAGCGCCCCTTTTTTAATTCTTGTGATTTTTATAGCCCGTTGCGTCCCCAGACGACAAAAGCGATCGAAAGTGTAAACATGCCAAGTACACCAAACCAACCCAATGACAAGATATCCATATTTTTGTAACGATTTAAATAAATTTTTCTAAGTATCATAATACGCTTTACCGTGCCAAAGAGAAAGCTGAAGCCCTAAAAGTCAATTTTATTAAAAGTACGTCAGCGACGTACTTTTAATAAAATTGACTTTTGTATAGCAACGTAAGAGATAGCTAGGACAAATCAAAACCCAAAAGATGAGTGGCGGCGCTCATCTTTTGGGCAAGCAAAACTTATATTGCTATAACAATGTTCAGTCGAATGTCTGTAGCAACTTTTTGATAGAAGATGCATTCTTAAATACTATCTAATTATTTTATGGGTATGATACTTGGTGCGCTCGATCTGCATGTCATATCCATAAAGGTCACTTTTTCTAGAGGCGATCGCATCATGGTTTCACCAAAATTTTCACCAAAAAACATCTTAATAGCATCAGCTTGCTCTTGCTTAGCTGTAAGTACAGTAATTGCCTTGCCATTGTCTTTGAGTTTTTTTACGCCTTCAGTTCAAGCCCAGTCACGTAAAGTGCGCTATGTTCCACCTAGCAATCTTGGTACTCTTACCGTTTCAGTACCAGGAGCTACCCGTAGTTCTGGTTGTACTGAAAAAGCTTGTCTAATTGGAATAGTGCCAGATTTAGTAGCAGACAATGCTCCAGTCCCTCAGACAATTTCCGATAGTCCAACGTTTTATTTCCTCGTCCCAGAAATTGATGGTCGAGCCTACTTTTATCTTTATGAAGTCGATAGTTCATCAGCTAAAGGTAAGCGAGTTTACCGCACATCTTTTAAGATCAAAAACAAGGCAGGTATTCTTGCTTTTAAGATGGGTGCTGTTAAAGGCGATTCAATTTTAGAGCTTAACAAAAACTATGTATGGGAATTTACCGTCAGTAGTTTGACTGATGCTGAGACAGTTCGCGGATCTATTCGTCGAGTCTCGCCAAGCAAGAATTTAGCCGATCAACTCAAAAAGACTTTCCTCCCTTTAGATCGTGCAGTTTTATTTGCTCAAGAAGGGATCTGGTTTGAAACTGTGCAAACTTTGGCTGAAGCTCAAAAAGGGCTTTATAAAAAGCCAGAAATTGTCAGCGAATGGACTGATTTACTGAAGTCAGCTACGCTAGAACGGGTGATTCCATTTACTTTTTTGAAAAGCCCAGTGGCAATACCTGAGCAAACTTTAGAACCTACAAAACCGACACAAAACAACGGCTATTAGCGATTAGACAAACCGCAAAACTTTGGTTAAAAGTTCTGCATTGCAGAACTTTTAACCAAAGTTTTGGGTTTTCTGTGGCTTTTTACGCTACGGATATTTACTTAAAAATGGCGATAAGATCTCGATTAAAAAACAGCTTGTGGAAATGGCGCGGAATTGCGATCGCTGCGCCAACCATTTCCCTATTCGTAATCGGGTTACGGCTAATTGGATCACTAGAATCGCTGGAATTAGCCATGCTCGACCAGTTTTTTCGATGGCGATCGCCTGAGCCTGAAGATCGACGCATCGTGATTATTGGCATTGATGAAGCCGATGTACGCCAATATCAATGGCCAATTGATGATGCTTTATTGACGAAATTATTAGATAAAGTACGACAGCAAAAGCCCCGTGCGATCGGCTTAGATCTCTCCCGTGACAAGACCGATAATGTCGGCTATCCACAATTAGAGAAGCTATTTAAGACCACTCCTAATTTAATTGGAGTTTATAAAACACCCGATCTAGTAGCATCAAATTTCTCGGTTTCAGATATCAAACCGCCTCCTGCGCTTGCCCAAGTCGATCAAATTGGCGCAGTCAATCTTCCCCTTGATACGGATGGGCGGATTCGGCGAGGAGTACTATCTTTGAGTCTACCTGATGGCAAAGTAGGGCTTAGTTTCGGTTTGCAATTAGCTCTACTCTATTTAGATGGTGAAAAAATAGTTCCCTTTGACCAAGCGCTTAATCCACCCAAATTACAAACTAATGATGGTGGCTATCACCGAATTGATGTGGGTGGACATCAATTTATAATTAATTACCGCCGATCGCAGCAAGGTTTTCAGACTGTGAGAATGGCAGATGTATTGGAAGGAAAAATCGCCCCCGATCTGTTGCGCGATCGCGTCGTAATGATTGGGGTAACCGCCGTAAGTCTGAGAGATTGGTTCTTCACTCCCCTTGATGGTGGGCTGGGCAGTACCAGAATTTTGACATCGGGGGTGGAAGTACATGCTCAGATTGTGAGCCATATTCTTAGTAGTACCCTTGATGGCAGGGTCGCAATTCAGACATGGGAAGAACATTGGGAATGGCTCTGGATTTTTGGTTGGTCACTAGTTGGATCGACCTTGATTTGGCAATGGCGCAATATCAACATCCAGAACCGAAAAATTCAATTGCTAGTATGGCGATCGCTAAGCATCTTAGTCTTAGCGGGAAGTTTATTTGCATCCTGCTTGATCGCGCTAACCTATGGCTGGTGGTTACCCTTTGTCCCTGCGGCGATCGCCTTTTTCGGAGGCGGTGTGATTGTCACTAGCTATCTAGCCATTACGGCGGCGCAGATTCGGACTTACTTTAGCCGCTATTTGACCGATGCTGTGGTCAAAAGTTTATTAGAGACACCTGAAGGGCTGAAACTAGGAGGTGATCGCCGCAAAGTAACTATCTTAATGTGCGATCTACGCGGCTTTTCCACAATTTCTGAAAAGATGCCGCCCGAAAAGGTTGTGGAAATTCTCAATGTGTTTTTAGGAACGATGACTGAGGCGATCGCTACTTATGAAGGCACAATTGATGAGTTTATTGGGGATGCGATTCTGGTGTTATTTGGTGCGCCGATCCATCGTGAAGATGATGCAGCACGGGCTGTGGCTAGTGCGATCGCCATGCAATTAGCGATGCGATCGGTAAATGATAGGCTTGCACAAATGCAGTTGCCCGAAATCGCAATGGGAATCGGCATTAATACAGGTGAAGTTGTAGCGGGTAACATCGGTTCCCAGTCTCGTGCTAAGTATGCCGTAGTTGGCAATCATGTAAATCTCACCGCCAGAATCGAATCCTATACTGTGGGAGGACAGATCTTAATTTCGGAAACGACCTATGCAGAAATACAGGAAATTGCCAAAACCAATGGCTCTATGGAAGTCGAGCCTAAAGGTGTATCGCATCCAATTTCGATCTACGATATTTGCGGAATTGGTGGCATCTATAATCTCGAACTTCCCTCTCTCAGTGATTCGTTGCAAATATTACCTACGCCTATTCCAATTACCTACCGCATTTTAGAAGAGAAGCACCTAGGCACAGAGATATTTACGGGAGAATTACGACAGATTTCGCCCTATGGAGCGGAGATTTTCTCGGATCAGGATGTTCCTGTATTAACCAATCTCAAACTCCATCTTCAAGTGTATGACCAAACCCAACAGCTAGAGATTGAAGGTGAAATCTATGCCAAAGTGTTAAAGCATCAACAACCTCATCAACAGCTACCAGAACAAGTCGCATCTAAGACGCTGGTGCTAGATAATAAGTTAGCGATCGCTGATATTTCCCAACCGCGATCGCCATACACTAAAACGATTTATGTACATTTCACCACAGTACCAACTAATCTCAAGGCGTGGCTCAAGTCAGTTAGTTGTTAAGTATCTAGGCATAAGTAAACTAAAAACCTAGAAAGCTGTCCCGCCCGCGTAGCGGGCGGGACAGCTTCTGGTTTTAGGGTTTAATTATGGTGAGCTACTCATTAATCATCAGCATATGGTTCGACCTTAACTTCGGGACTATCGATCGCAGTCATTACAAAAAGGCGATCTTTGTAACGGAAGATAAATGATGTTGGGCTGATCCAACGCATAAACCGAAATCCATTAATTTCATCTGTGAAGCCAAATTTTGCAGAAAAAGTTTTGAGGTCAACCATGCGTGCGTTGGTTACTTTTTTGCAACAACCTTCCGTCCCAAATGTTACTTGCTCAATAAATACACTGTTATAAATATCCTCAATAAGAATGACAACTCGATAAGCTTTTCCTTGAACCTTTGCATTGACATCACTTGCAAACCAATCAATTGGACTTTGAGAGAGTTGTACAATCCAAGGATAGTAATTCGTATTTGCTGGAGTTGTTTTGATAACCACTGGCTCAGCAAATGCAGCACTGGGCATTATTGCTAGAAAAAGAAACACTAAAAGGTTAAAGGTAGGTTTCATTGACTTTGCCATCACATATTTTGCGATTACATCAAAAGATAGTTCTTTCTCGATCATATAATTTTCCTTGCGATCGCAATCTTAATATAATCCCATGCAGCAAAACATTTACGAAATTCTTAGTCAAGCGCAACGACAACGTGTAAGCGATGGTGTCGTCACCTCGATTTTTGATAATTGTCCATCAGCATTTCGCAAACTAATTTTAGTTTTGCCCCAACTAGGTGATTTTGATAGCCTTGAATATATCTGGTGGATCCAGCGAGAAATTGATCGCCTTAAATTAGAAGAAATTGCGGTTCGGGCGATTGGCATCGGCGATCACCAATCGGGAGAATATTTTTGTAAATTTACAGGCTTCGATCCTAGGTGGATGTTTGTCGATGCTACGGGAGAACTACATCGCCAATTAAATCTCTACTCAGGGCTAACTACTAAATTCCCCCTATTATCATCAGGGCAAAGTGCTTGGATCAATCTGATGCTGATGTGTGCAGGGATTGGCAGCCAAGGAACTTTGAAAGAAGTTTTTCGCGGTTACCGAGGCGATCGCGATGCACCACAACTCATTAGCAATGACGAAGTAATCAAAGCCGCACCATTACCACCATTAAAAGGTTCCTTCTTTAAATGGGCTGGTGGTAGCGGATTTCAGCGTCCCTTTGAACTTGCGACTTTGCGATTGCGAAATATGGCTGAGGTTTTAGGCAACTGGAAAGCCTATGTACCCGATGCATCTTACATGACACAACGCGGCGGCACTTTTTTATTTAATGCTCAAAACGAATTGATTTATGAGCATCGCGATCGCGGCATTTTAGGATTTGCTGCTAACCCCAGCTATCCCCTATCGTTTTTATTTGCCGATCAAGCCACTCAATCAACTAATCAACAAATAATCAACTCCTAAGCCTTTTCCTCAAAGTCAGGAGCATAGGCTTGGAGGAGGTTGCTAAGCTGCGAAAGCACAGAGTCTTTGTTTACCGAGCCAAAAGTAGAGCGATCGGGGAAGAATTCAGGACGATCTAGGTTGCGATCAATCGCTTCCTTGACCTGCTGCGCGATCAAATGTTGGAGATCGGCAAGCGCTCTGTCCCGTTGATAATTAGCCCCTTGCTCAGTAGTAGCGTACAAAGGCGGTAAACGGTTGAGAGCATAAGCAGCAATATCCCCCAAATCCAAAACTTTATTACTATTGGCTTCGATCTCAGCGACCCTTGCCACAGCTTCACTCAGAACCAACTCTTCCATGACGTTGATAAATTGCTTGCGCGGGACAGCAACAACTTCTCCCGTGAGCAATGCACCCATCAGACGATCAAGAGCCATATACTCTTCAACTGATAGCTCAAACGCACTATCGCAAATCCGCCCCACTTCGGCTTCCATCGCAGGAGTTAGGTAGCCATCTTGTAAAGCCTGTTCGACAATAGACTCAATGCTGGTCTTTTCTAGCTTTTCCACTGTTATCTCTTTAATAACGCAACACTAAGGTACTTCAATAGGAATAATCGTATATTCGGGTAGAGACATCTGAAAATGCTCTTTTTGGCTGAGCAGGATCACCAGCCGTGCCACAGACTGGGGCTTAACTGCCAAATCGCTCCAAGGTATAGCAACTTCTAGACATTGCTCAAAGCCTATTTTCGTATGAGTTGCGATGGTTTCCCATTGAAATTTTTCTGTAGATTCTTGAAGTTTGACTGACTTATCAGCAAAATCGATCGCTAGATGATGGCGAAACAAATAATTTAGCGGCGATACGTCAGGCATATCAAGAAGTTCCACAGGACTGTTGGGATGAATCCGACTAGGATAAAACCATAACAAGTGTAGTTTACTTTGGGCGATGCTCTCTAGATTACTAAATTCTAGGCGTAAGTAGCAATAAAAATGATCATAACCATACCATAGACGCTTGACAGGTGTATTTTGGTGCATCGCCCCCCGCGCCCCACTAATTTCGATTTTGCCAGCACCTTGCCAGTCATCACTTTCAAATCGACCATTAATCATCGGCTCAATTAAGCCCGTAGGACGATCGCTCGTAGATACATCGTGCGGCTCAAGGGGATAGAGCAAAGCATGGGGGACTGGCTCATTGAGGGCGCGATAAATCACCTGTAAATGTTCACGAAATAGGCGATCAAACATTGCGTCATCGTTGGAGCTATGCCCTTCACCAAACCACCAAAACCAATCTGAGCCTTCAGCAGCCATAAGACTTTCCCATGCTTCAGGATTATTCTCTGGTGTCGCTTCAGGGTGATCTGCCAAGACCTGTCGCGCTTCAGCAAGCAATTCCCAAGCACGATTTTTAACAGGATCACCAATCCATGTCGTGAAGCTAGAGTCAATCCATGAACCACTATGCAACTGATGCGGTGGAATTTTATCGATCGGCGGAAATTGGGCTAAATATTCCGATGGTGTGACCAATTTCAGATTTTCATTGTTAGACAGATTTTCGTAAAGCGTCTGCAAGAAAGGATTGCCATCTTGAGGATAAAATTCCCAACAATTTTCACCGTCAAGGGCGATCGTCACTAGCCAAGGATGACCTTCAGGATGCTCGGCTAAGTATTCATTTTGCTGCTTTTGAATTGTCATTAGGCGATCGCAGAGGTCGTCACTAGCAGCTTGGGGCAACAAGGCTCCGTAGCTAAAACCAATCAAGTCAGAAAGTAGACGATCGCGAAAAATAATAGCCAAGTCACCGTGAATAGTTTCAAGGCGATAGGGTTGGTATAGCAGGTGCGGCGCGTCGATCGCGCCACGCTCATCTCGACGGAAATAATGTCCGAGACTCCAACCTAATACGCCTTCATCAGAGCATAACCACGAGAAGCCCTGCTTAGAAACATGGGGCAAGATGGCGGGGCTGACGGACTGCTCTGAGGGCCATAAACCTCTAGGATCGCAGCTAAAGTGTTGGCGGTAGACTTCCTTGGCTTTTTCGAGATGCAAGGTAATGTCTGGTTCATGACGAAAGCGATGATTGGGCAGATACATTTGCGGCACGGCGATCCGTCCTGCTTGTGTATCTGCCAAAAGCGGCATAATCGGGTGCGTGTAAGGTGTAGTCGTGATTTCTAGTTGTCCAGTTTTTTGCATGAGCCGATGCTGTGGCAAAATCCGCGAAATAATCTCACGCTGCTTGCTATAAATTCTTTGGCGATCGGCAAGGGTAAAATCTTTGCCGCGATCGTACCATTCCGCAATTTCAGGATCTGCTTCGCGAAATAGGGGATCAATCCAAGCCAAGTTGTGCCAAGCCAGTAAGTCGCTAAAATCTGGTGCTAGCCAATTATTAACACACCACTCAATCCCATAGGCTTGCCTTTGTGCTAACAAGTCAGCATAACGATGATATGGCTCAATCATCGTCTGATGATTGGCATCAAAGAAATGCTCAACGATGAAATGCTTTTGCGATCGCGTTAGCGTATCCACTGGAGTAAGGGTCAATGCTAAATAAGGATCAAATGCTTTCCCCTCAACATAATCTTGCAGTTGTAAAATAAGAGATGGCACTAGATTGATCGTTTGATGTAGTTTTGGATATCTTGACAACATCAACGCCAGATCTAAGTAATCTTTTACGCCATGCAACCTCACCCAAGGCAAATGATATTTGCCTGCGATCGCGCTTTTGTAGAGAGGTTGATGTTGGTGCCAGATAAATGCGATATGTAGAGGATATGACATAGGATGACTGGCAATATGACTGGCGATACTTCTAGAAATTGTGACACACCTAATCCTCGTTCGATCCAAATACTTTGTATAAAGCTATGTACGTTTAGCCTAAGCCTTTGTCTAATGGGTTGTGCGCCTGCTGCTACCGAAGTGCCTAAACCCTCTACTCCGTCAGCAACTCCTGCGACATCATCCTCTGCTCCTCAGACGATTGCACCACAAACTAAACCCAAACCAGTCTCTGAACTGGCTCAATACTTGCCAATTACTGCCACAGCTACAATTGCGGGACGCGAAATTCAGTTAGAGGTAGCCAGTACTTTCAAGGAACAGGAAAAAGGATTAATGTTTCGTCCCCCATTACCTGACGATCGCGGTATGTTATTTCCCTTTACGCCTGCGCGTCCTACCGCCTTTTGGATGAAAAATACACCTTCACCCCTCGATATTATTTTCTTACTTGATGGTGAAGTGAAAGCGATCGCCCGCAATGCGACGACTTGCCAAAGCGATCCCTGTCCAATTTATCCTGAGGGCGGTGTCGTCGCTGATAATGTGATTGAAGTAAGGGCTGGGCTGACCCAAGAACTTGGTTTAAAAGAAGGCGATCGGATTTCTGTTAAATTCTTGTTGCCAAAAAATCAATGACCACTATAATTCTAGAGTCTGAAATTATTTGCTACAGCGATTTGCGCTCAAACCCAATCCAAGAGATTTCTTGAAAGGGTTGCGAAGCAACCCTTTCAAGAAATCTCTTGTGGTTCGTATAATCGGTATTTGCTGTAAGGTTCTAGACACAATTAGACATCAAGCCTCAAAACCTGTCGCGATCGCTGCATGTTCACCATAGGTTTTGCATCTATTCTTGCTAATTATGTCTAGCTGCTTAATAAAGATCTTGCAAAGCAATATTTTTATTAAAAAGTAAATAAATCCCAAAATGTTCAAAACTACTTGGTAATTTCTCCCTGAAAGTGCTACAAGTAGCAGTGGTGAATCTTGAGTGAAAGAAGAGTTAAAAAAATGACAGCTAGCAGAGCGAGAAGCCCTGAACCACAAAGATCTCCTCAGCCTCTCGATCGCAAGAGCAAACGAGGGCAAGCGAGTCGTCAGCCAGCCAATAATCGCAACGTCAAGCGGCTGCCAAAGACTAACTCGTTTCCTTTGCCTCTGTGGTTGCGAGTTTTGATGACTACGCAAAAACTTTCGATCGCCGCAACTGTTTTACTCACGATTTCGGTATTTGTCATCTACGGCTGGACTGTGTATGCCCAAGAGCAATGGAATCAACAATATAAAAAGCTCGAACTACTTAAGCGCCAAGAAAGACAATTAACTAATGCGGCAGGTTCTTTTGATAACGAGATGCTGCAATCAATTCAAAAGAAACCTGGGGATCTAGTGCGCGAGAGTCCTGAGAAATCAATTTTTTTGCAAGCGGCTCCTCTGCGCCCCAAGCGTGAAGTTCCGTCTAATGTGTCTGAGCTACCGAAAGATAAAAACAACGAAAGTTTAGGATATTAACGAAATAAGGGGCGCTTTGCGCCCCTTATTTGCATAGAAAGAAAAAACTCGCTGAGCGAGTTTTTTCTTTCTATGTGTCAGGTTAGTCAGCAGGAACTTCGCGTGGTTAAATACAGACAGTTTGTTAGTGATTAATTTTTGGTGCTTTGCACCAAAAATTAATCACTGAAATTTTAGATATTTGTAACTAAGCATTATGTGTGGAATTGTTGGCTACATCGGACATCGCTCGGCAAATGAAGTTTTAATCTCAGGGTTACGCAAACTCGAATATCGCGGCTACGACTCCGCAGGCGTAGCCACAATTCCCTTACTTGATCGCCCAGCCGATCGCAGTTTGCATCGGGTCAGAGCCAAGGGTAAGCTCATCCAACTCGAAGAAAAATTAAATGCAGATACCGCACCTCTAGCACCAATTGGCATTGGTCACACACGCTGGGCAACTCACGGCAAACCTGAAGAACATAACGCCCATCCCCATACCAATACAATGGGTAACCTTGCGGTTGTCCAAAATGGGATTGTGGAGAACTATCACCTGCTGCGAACTGATTTAAAAGCACTGGGTCATATTTTTGTCAGTGAAACAGATACAGAAGTAATTCCCCATATGATTGCGGAATTTCTCTCACAATTAGAGAAGCAAGGCAATATTATTCCTGACAAGTCGCCTTCAGTACTGTTTGAAGCAGTGCGACTAACGGTTGGAAAATTGCAAGGAGCCTATGCGATCGCCGTTATCCATGCTGACTATCCCGACGAATTAGTGGTTGTGCGTCAACAGGCTCCCCTTGTGATTGGGATTGGTAAAGATGAGAACTTCTGTGCTTCCGATACCCCTGCGTTAGTAGCCTATACCCGCACCGTTATTCCCTTAGAGAATGGTGAAATTGCGCGACTAACTAGAGAATCGGTGCAGGTCTATAACGCCAAAGGCGATCGCCTCCGACGTACACCCCAGACTCTGAACTGGAATCCGACAATGGTGGAGAAACAGGGCTTTAAGCACTACATGCTCAAGGAAATCTATGAGCAACCAGGGGTGTTTCGTGCAGGATTAGCTAGTTACATCAGTGAAAACAATTGGATTCAGCTAGGTTTGCCAACTGGTTTTATTGACCAGATTGAACGGGTGGAAATTATTGCTTGTGGAACTAGTTGGCACGCTTCCTTAGTTGGGAAGTATCTACTAGAACAGCTTGCGGGTGTTCCTACTAGCGTCCAGTATGCTTCAGAATATCGCTATTCGCCACCTCCTTCTTTAAAGAATACCCTTGTCATCGGCGTGACTCAATCGGGCGAAACGGCGGATACATTAGCAGCTTTAGAACTTGCCAAATCAAGAGGTGATCGCTGTCTCGGTATTACTAATCGTGTGGAAAGTTCGATTGGACGAATTTCTGATGCGGTGATTGATACCCAAGCAGGAATTGAAATTGGTGTAGCCGCGACGAAAACCTTTGTGGCTCAACTGCTAATTTTCTATTTACTAGCTTTAGAATTTGGTATTACCAAAGGTACATTAACTGAAGATAAAGCTCAAGAAATCATCGAAGGATTGCGACAACTCCCCGCCTATATGGAACGGATTCTTGAAAGCCAAGAACGTTACATTGAAGATCTGTCCCGTCAGTTTACCCATACTAAGGATTTTATTTTCTTAGGTCGTGGGATTAACTTCCCGATCGCCCTCGAAGGTGCGCTCAAACTTAAAGAAATCAGCTACATTCATGCTGAAGGCTATCCCGCAGGTGAAATGAAGCATGGACCGATCGCATTGCTGGATGAAGATGTGCCTGTTGTGGCGATCGCCACCCCTGGGGCTGTATATGAGAAGGTTCTCTCAAATTCTCAAGAGGCAAAGGCTAGAGACGCAAAACTAATTGGAGTTGCACCACTCGACGATCCTGCGGCACATGAGGTATTTGATTACATTTTGCCAATTCCTGTGGTTGATGAGATTTTTTCGCCAATTCTCACTGTGATTCCTTTGCAATTGCTGTCCTACCATGTGGCGGCGCATCGTGGCTTAGATGTCGATCAACCCCGAAATCTCGCTAAGTCTGTCACAGTCGAATAGATAAAAGGGCGGCGCAAAGCTCCGCCCTTTTATCTATTCGAGTAAGAGTGTGTTTGAGAAGTCTCGTATTTAGCATAAATTTCTGCTTTTACCCCCCTTAATCCCCCCTTGCAAAGGCTACCGTGTACACACAAGTCGTAAAACCCAGTCAAGTCAACAATTAATCGCCCCCTAGCCCCCAATTCTGGGGGAACAAGAAAATAAAATTCTTTCAAAGTCCCCCAAAATTGGGGGATTTAGGGGGCTTAGATAAACCGAAACGTAGACAGTTACACTTGTGTGTACACGGTAGCTTGCAAAGGTGGGAAACTTAAATTCTCCCCCTTGTAAAGGGGGAGTTAGAGGGGGTAAAACTTCTCAAACGCGCTCTAAGGTAGGTGGTAATCAAATTTTTTATGGATAAATATAATCGTCGAAAATTTTTACTTCAGGCTCGCAACTTAACCTACGCAGGGGCAACAAGTTGGCTCTGCGGCTGTGGAAATGCATTTAGTAAGTCTGACAATCTATCAGCTAAGCCATCGCCAGACGATAGTGAAGATAATGAACAGATCATTGTCATAGGAGCAGGGATTGCAGGTATCACGGCGGCAAGCAAATTACAGGCTCAAGGATATCGAGTAATTATTCTAGAAGGACGCGATCGCATTGGCGGCAGAATTTGGACAGATAATTCGTTAGGGTTTCCTTTAGATCTCGGTGCTGCATGGATTCACACCATTGATGGTAATCCAATCTCGCCATTAGTCAAAAAATTTGGGATTCAGACTGTGGTCTCTGATCTCGAATCACAATGGAATTATAAAGGTGTCGATCAACTCCTAAGCAAATCAGAAGAACGCATGATCAGCAAAGCCTTTCAAGCCTTTACAGATAGGGTTGCTGAGTTAAAGAATAACGCTGGATCATCGCAGCAGATTACTCTAGCTGATATTGCTCAACAAATAATTGAATCAGAAGAAATTACAGGAATTACTCTTAAGGGTTTTCGGGCAACTCTATCTTCGACGATTGAGAGTGAAGTGGGAGAAGATATTGCGAATTTAGGAATCAAGGGTTTTGAGGAAGATTCAGAATTTACAGGAGCAGATGTAGTTTTTCCGCAAGGCTATATCCAGCTTGTACAGGCTCTATCCAAAGATTTAGATATTCGGACTAAACATCTTGTACAGCAGATTGCCTACGATGATACTGGCGTAAAAGTGACCACCGATCGCGGAGCTTTTAGTGGTTCGCAGGTGATTGTTACGGTTCCATTGGGTGTACTGAAACGGGGTTCTATTAAGTTCTCACCAGCATTGCCCGAAGAGAAGTTAGCAGCAATTGAACGATTGGGTATGGGCGCTTTAAATAGATTAGTATTAAAATTTCCTCAACAGTTTTGGCCATCACAACCTCACACGATGGCTTATATCAATGGCAATATTCCCGATCGCTATGTTGAATTTTACAACTGGCAGAAATATATTCAGCAGCCGATTTTAGCCGCTATGTTTAGCGGTGATTTTTCGCGATCGCTATCACAAATGCCTAAATCTGAGGCAATCCAGAACATCATGTCTGATTTGCGATCAATGTTTGGCAAAGATATTCCGTTACCTACCGCCACATTATTAACCCAATGGCACAATGATCCTTTTGCCTATGGTTCTTACTCTACTTTTTCGATCAATGGTTCTATTCAAGACTGCGATCGCTTGGCAGAACCGATAGGCGATCGCTTGTTTTTCGCAGGTGAAGCAACCTACGGTAAATATTTAGGAACTGTGCATGGTGCTTTATTGAGTGGGGAGAGAGAAGCTAATAGAATCATGCAAAAAACTTAAATAACTGATGTTACGTGGAAGTTCTCAAGACCCTCACCCCTAGCCCCTCTCCCAAAAGGGGAGAGGGGAACAAGAAATTAGTTTTACTCCCCCTCTCCCATTAAGGGAGAGGGGGCTGGGGGGTGAGGGCGATATTCGTTCCACGTAACATCAGTAATCACTCAGTTTGTATTTAACGACCCAAGTGCGCAAGAGTTCGACTGCGATCGCCCAATTAACAATCTCATTAGTTTTTTGACTGTGGATTACGTCATGATCTTTGAGGGTTTTGAGGGCGGCTTGTAGAGTTTCGCTAGGTAGATTAGTTTGTGAGATTAGTTCTGATTCGGTGAGTCCTTGGGGATGATGGGCTAGGGCTTTGAGAATGTCTTGCTGATGGTTTGCTCCCTCAGAGGCTTGTTGCCAGACTCCATTGAAGTAGTTAATGCCTGTGGTGAAAAAGTTTTCGCCTGAGCAGATGGTGCGGACATCATCAATGGTAAAGGTGCGATCGCGGGGTTTACCTTGCTCGAATACATAGTCGTTAAATAGTCGCACAAGTTGGAAGCCGATCAATTGTGTGAGGTAGGGCTGTCCGTTGGTGAGGTCATAGATATGGTCAAGGGCGGCGGGTTCGTAGTCGAGGAGGAATTCGGGATCGGGGTTGGCGAGGACTTGGTGGGTTGCCTCACGGGTGAGGAAGGCGACGGAGATAGCATAAAAACTGGCATAGAAGGGCTGGAAGTAGTCGGCGTTCATTTCTTGGAGGGTATGTAGTCCCGCAAAGGCAAAGGCAAGTTTGCTGCTCATTTGCACCATGCCACGCAGGAAGCCGAGAAAGTCTTTGCTGAGTTTACCTGCATCGATTAGTTCTTCGATTTTCTCGAATTCATCAAGGGCAATGATTAGCCCTTTACCTGTAAAGGTTTTCGTAATTTGTTCTAAATAGCGGCGAAAGGTGGTTTCTGGGAATTGGAACAGGTCGTTATTGCTTGGTACAGGAATTTCGGTAACTTCTTCGAGTGCGTCGCAAATTGCCATGAGGATGTCGGTAATGCCATTGCTGGCGCTACTAACGCTGAGGAGGTTAACGTAGGCAACGCGAACTTCGGTATTAACTTTTGTGGTGGCGTTGCGGAGGATGGAGGTTTTACCCATGCGGCGATGTCCGTAAAGGATCACCGATTGGGGTCTGGTGTTGATAAACCACAGTTCTTCAAGTTGGCGGAGAATGTCTTCTCGTCCGATGAAACGCTCACCGATAACAGGATCGCCAATGGTGTAGGGATTTGCGATCGGTTTATCTATTTCGATTTGTCCGATTTCACTGGCTGTACTGAGAAGAATATCGCGCCAACGAGTTGCAATATCTTTTAAGATTGGTTTTTCGACACGGGAAACTTCTGGTGGTAACGTATCGATAATTGTCAGGACTTTTGCAATTTCTCCAAGCGCAAGGTTTAAAGAATAGGAACGGGTGGTTCGAGATGTGGAACGTCTAATCGTTTGAACCTGTGAGAGGGAAATTGATAACTTACTGATTAAATTCCATGTTTGAGGACGTAAAAGATCAAATGCAAGTCTTAAGAACTTAACGGCTCCAACGCGAGGAGAATTTTCTGAGATATTATCTTCTGCTTTTTCTGATGTTATAAACGATATCGGAATTAAATATACTGATTTAAGCGCAGGTTTAACTGTGATATCGGAAATATCTAACCCTGAAAATATTTGTGAATTAGGGGTGTCAAAATTTGCTTCATTAGGAAATTCAGTTGAGGGAATATTTAATAACTCTTCCAGATTCGTCGGGTTACTATAATTTCGTAGGTTTATGACGATTTTGTACATTTCATCGCCATGTCTAATCTGTCTTAAATGTTCAAATACTTCTACTGCCTTCGTCAGACTTGAAATAGATTCGTCAACTTCTTTAGCTTCTGATGCTTCATGGAGGTACCAGAAACCTGCGGCAGTAGTATGAGCAGGAGTATCAAAGCGCATATAGCGGCTTGCTCCCCATCGTTCAGCAAACCACGAATTAAAAGGAAGCCAAATTAAACTTTCTACAAACTCAGCTTTTAAGTTATCTATTAAGCAAGCAGAAGCATAGCGCAAAACTTGTTTATCCAAAATAAGATCACTTAGTATAGCAACACGATTTAGCAATTCATTAACTTGTGTAGATGTAAGAGCTTTATTTATTGCACGATCAACAGAGATAACTTGAAATGAATACTTTAAATATTGATTTGCATTTAGTAACCCTTTTTGCCAGTCAGATTCTAGCCATTGGAGCAATTGAGTATCAACATCTGTAACCCCAAGTAGCGAAATTCTTGGAGGTCTTGCAAAAGATAATAAGTGATTGTCAAGCCTTAAGATTATTACACTGAATGTTATAGCTGAAAATAACATCAAGCTAATTTCCATAAAAATTGTTATGCCGATTGAATTCCCAGCAATCATATTTATTTTGTTCACTATGACAGCAATCCAGACTGCGAGAAAATGAACAAAGAACCTACGGAACCACCCAGTAGAATTGGCTCTGAATAATATTATAAATACTGGAACTGCTAATATCCAAATTAATATATTTATTATTAAATCAAACATACTATCTATATTTTAGTCCTATAATTCTTATCAAGATCTATGAAGTTCCAAGAAGATAATCACTACACCTATAGTCATAAATACAGCCAAGCCTTCAGCAATGACTCGAACCAATGCTCTTAAAGTACTCGTAACAGCAGTTTCTAATAATCTAATGCCAACTCCTAATACCATTCCGAATGCCATGATAATTAATAGACCATTCATTATGTCAAATGCTATGGCAAATGTTAGGCTAAACATCATGCCAACAGCTATAGCAAATGGTATGCCCAAATTCCAGTTAACTGTAATCGAAACACCAATTGATAAACAAAGCACTAGTCTAACCCAGTTAATATCAAAACCAAAACTTTGCAAACTGAAATGTATTAACGTAGGAATAGATATTTCCAAAATTATTCCCATTAGAGTAAGTTGAAAATTGTTACGACGATTTTTTGTTAATTCCCACCATAATTTCCACGTTAGTCGATTGGAGCCAAATAAGGGTTCGCAAAATGTTTCGACATACCAACGAATCGCTTGTGGGAAATAGAACACCCAATAGAGCAGCAATAGATAATCAAGCGGATTCCTGAGTGATAGTGGACGCTTGAGTTTTGGCGCGAGGTCGAGGAGTGGGACTTGTGATGTAGGTGTTTCTTCGGTCATTGGTTTTAGCGATATTGACGATAAAGATCAAAACAAGCTTTCATCAGTTTTTGTGGATGTCCTTGGCTATCTAACCACAATTTTTCCATTTCAGCATTACTAAAGCAAACTCCAGTATTCTCAAGTTTTGAAGTAATAAATCTTTTTACTGTTGGATGATCCCAAGCCTTGAGATCCACTCGTACACAAATTCCCTGAAAAGGTGAAGTCATTCCACTCTCATGACTATCTGGAAACAAATCATCCAAAGGAGTTCGAGCAGCTACCACCAACCTTAAAGGAGCATTCCCACCTTCCGCAAGGCTGCGTAACTGCTCCCGTATCTGCCGCGTAAACCCATCCCAAGACATCTTTTCCGCCTCATCAAGTAGCAACAGTAACCGTTTATCTCGCATCGCCCGAAAAAAGACATATCCCTTACAAGCCTCTATATCCAACTTCTCGCAAAAAGACTCATAAAACTCGTCTTCCGTATGTACTTCCTGCAAATTAAAGTAAATCGGTTCTCGCTTCACCCTCAGCATAGTTGCCGCCAGTCGCTCGACCTGTAGCAATACCGACGACTTACCAATTTGGCGATCGCCCAACAACTCCACCCCACTACCACTATTCAAATACTCAAAAATAGTGCGTACTTCTTTCTCGCGATTAAAAAACTGTTCAGGATTCTCAATTCTGCAATTAGTAGGCTGAAAAGGACTATCAAACTCTCCTACATCATCTTGGATTACCAACGTCTCTTTTGTAAAAGAGCTTATATCCTCTTCTAATTGAGGTTTTAGAGAGTTCTTGATTTCTTGAAAATACTTTCTTGCAAATGCCTCTGATTTGACCTTTTCAGAATCCTCACCAAGTGCAATCATGACACCTTCAAGTTTGCTTTTATGTCCCTCTTGTTTTCCATTTCTCAATTTTGCCACAGTAGATCTATCCACTCTTAGCAGGTCAGAGAGTTGAGTGTCATTCAAAGAAAACCAACCTTTTTCCTTTAATTGCTCTTCAAAGAATTTTTGACCATCGCCATTGAGTCTCCAGTTAGCCAAAACACACCTCCACCTGCTGAAAATCCACAAACCACTGCTGAAAATCCGCATTTCTTGCCAAAAGTCCCAAAAGCCTTTGTGAATAATGGTTTTCAGGACTTGAAAAATATTTTCTAAAGTTGCTGATTATCCGCATTGATTATCCTCAGACACCCTTCTGACAGGCACTTTAATAGGTTTAGTCCAGAAAAATTAAACTTTAAAACAGGAGCTAAAGGACATGGCTAACAATATCGATAACAACAAAAATAACCAAGCAATCAACGACACCCAGCTAGATATCTCCGCTAACGAGCAAGGACTGCACCTAGAGCTAGAAATCCCTTGGAAACGCTTACCACTTATCGCCAAGATTAGCGGATTTGTACTATCCCATCTCATCACAATTGGTGTAACCCTCGTTAACCTACCCTCATCGCCTCATATCCCAGATAGCCCAGTCCCACAAGTTGAGAAGCTAGACTGCCCATCTAATCAGTACATAGCCAATATCGACATTGACTAAATTGTAGCTGAAGCGATCGCTAAATTTTTACATCTAGCGATCGCTTTTGTTTCCCAAGATATTAGACAAAAAAGGGAGTCGCTAAGCGACTCCCTTTTTTTATGGAGTTGTTTTTGTTTCTGGGAGTTTCACAAATACGCGATCGCCTACTTTTGCACCACTTAAAATTTGAGTTTGATTATCCACCGTTGTCCCAATCGTCACAGGTTGAAATTTAGACTTACCCTTTTCATCAGCAATTAATAAACCTGTTTGCCCTTCTTGCGTGACGATCGCCACTGTCGGCACAACCAACGCACTATTAATTCTTTGACCAATAAAGCGCAAATCTGTATTCATCCCCGATTGCAACTTATCTTTGCCAGTTTCTAAGGTTACCCGCACTTGGAACGATGTCACATTCTGCTCAATAATCGCTTCAGGCGCAATCAAACGCACTTTGCCCTTAAACACCTCCGACGGAAAAGCATCAGCAATAATTTCTACTTCTTGACCGATCTTAATTTGGGAAATATCCACTTCAGGAACTTTAGCAATGATCTCTAAGCCATTAGCGATCGCCACAATCGAAGTCGATGTTGAAGAATTGGTTGCTGAAGCAGTTGTTGTCGGTGTGACAAAGGCTCCTGCATTGGCATATTTTTGAGTGATGATGCCTGCAAAGGGAGCGCGAATAATTGTATCTTCGATCTGGACTTCGATCACTCTGATCCCTGCGATCGCTTGGGCAAGTTGCGCTTCAGCTTGAGCAATATCTTCAACACGGCTACCATTGCGGGTTTCTTCTAATAAACGTGTTGCTTCCGCTAGATTAGCTTGAGCCGTTAACAAGTCAGCCTGAGCGCTGCGATCGTCGGTTAACACTTCATCAAAGCGATCGCTAGAAATGGCTCCTTCAGTTTGTAAACCCCGAAAGCGAGATGTTTTCATATTGGTTAATGCTAAGCGCGATCGGGCTGACTCGACACGACCACGGGCTGACTCGACCCTAGCCTGAGCCGCCGCAATATCTTCAGGACGGTTCCCATTGCGTAATTTAGCCAAATTAGCTTCACTCGCTGCCGCACTAGCTTGAGCCTGATAAAGCTGCGGGATCAAGTTCGCATTGTCCATTCTGGCGATGACTTGTCCCTGATTAACTCGCGCCCCTTGCTCAACTAATAGCTCAACTAATTTTCCTGCTTGCTTGGGGCTGAGATTAACAGTTTCGATCGGTACAACTGAGCCACTCGCTTTGATTTTGATATCTAAAGACTTAGACTCAACTAATTGAGTTTTGTCATTGAGAGATGTTGGGCTTTGATTCATGCTAGCCAAAACACGAAAGGCGATAAATCCACCACCTAGGAGAACAACGAGTAAAACTACAACGAACCAAGGCTTTGTCCAAAAACTTTTGGGCTGTTTATTTTCTTGTTTTGGGGAAACAGTAGTTTGCATCGAGATTAAGCCTGAACGAAGCTAACGGCATGAAAAATTATATCTACAGCAATTACCGATCAAACGAACCACAAGAGATTTTTTGAAAGTGTTGCTTTGCAACACTTTCAAAAAATCTCTTGGTTTGGGTTTGAGCGCAAAGCGCTATATATAAATAAGTTATGGTATTGGCGCTTATTTTGCATCATCCCTCAGCATCATTGCTAAGGGATGACAGCACTTTGCGTTGATTTAAAGCCCAGAAAGATTTTTGAAAGCGGCTCTTTCAAAAATCTTTCTGAGTCCTAAGAACAAAGGTAGCGCTTCGCGCTACCTTTGTTCTTAGGGTTATCGCAACCCTCAAAAAACGGTATATTAGCAAAAGCAAGGACTCAAAGAGACGCAGAAAATTTGTAAATCCACTCGTAAATTTATATTTGGGGGTTAATAACCTTGTGAGTCAGCCTGTCACAACTTGGGATGAAAAACCACATATCGTACTTCATGGATCTCAAGGTGCGATGCAGATTCCCCTTGTGAATGCATATTCTTGGACGTTAGGGCGCGGCTCAGAAAATGATATTCCCCTATCTGATAAATGTGCATCGCGCAACCACGCCATGTTTCAAATTGTGGGAGAAAGTAGTTATTTTCTGATCGATCTTGGTAGTCGCAATGGTTCATTTGTGAATGGGCGGCGGGTGACCATTCCTGTCAGCTTAAAAAATGGCGATCGCGTCACCCTTGGCGAAACAAATTTAGAATTTTATTGTCCCGAAACAATCACTTCTCCCGATACTAGCAGTACTCAAAACGAAGAAAATACCGATGCAGCAGCGACGGCTATGCTGCATAAGCGGCAACTAATTACAGTTTTAGTCGTGGATATTCGAGATTTCACCAAACTGACCCAACAAATGGATGAGCATATTCTCTCAGAGGCGATCGGCACATGGTTTCGCCGCGCTGGTGAGATCATCGATCGCCATGGTAGTTGGGTAGATAAGTATATTGGAGATGCGGTGATGACGGTCTGGATTCATGAGGCTGGCAAGGGTTCAGATACTGTGGCTACCCAAGATATGCTCAAAGTCTATCGTGCTCTCTATGAGCTGTATGAAATGAGCAATGAACTCAATCAGCAGTTTGAATTACCATTTCAATTGCGTGTAGGTGCTGGCATAAACACTGGCTATGCCATGGTTGGACAAATGGGAACTAGTGAGCATCCAGACTACACGGCTCTTGGTGATACCGTAAATGCCGCCTTTCGGTTGGAGTCCTCAACTAAGCAATTGGGATTGGATGTAGCGATCGGTTCTGCAACTTACAGCCATACTCCCTATGCTGCGGTATTGTTGCCACTCAAGCAATATTCTGTGGAGCTTAAAGGTTACACGACTCCCACCGTCACCTATGCTGGCACTTTTAAAGAATTAGGAACCTATATCCAGAAGCTAGACGCAGAATAAAACCCCATAAAGAAAGCATTCCAAAGGAATGCTTTCTTTAAATTAATGGTGGCGCGAAGCGCCGCCATTAATTTTTTGATTTTTAATCTTTAAAACTATTAGAGGCTAAATCAAGGGTCACTTGGCGAAGTTGTAAATAATCCATAGGATCGACAGCAGTTCTACCATCGGGTTGAATTTCAAAGTGCAGATGTGGACCCGTGCTGCGTCCTGTTGAGCCGACTTCAGCGATCGCCTGTCCTTTGTTAATAACCTGTCCCTTTGATACGAACACCCTGTTGGTATGGGCATAAAGCGTCAACTCACCGTTCCCATGGCGCAACTCGACAACATTGCCATAGCCATCATCCGTCCATCCTGAATAGGTGACTACACCATCAGCCGCCGCAAAAATCGGTGTACCAGTGGGAGCCGCAAAATCAACACCTTTGTGCAATTTTCTCTGACCTGTGATCGGATGGACTCGCCAACCGAACCCAGAACTAATTGCACCCGTTACAGGCAAAGTGAAATTGGAAACACTATTAAGATCGATCGCCGCAATATTTTGGGGAAGTTGCATCGTCCAACGTCCCGGTTGTCTAGATCTGAGTCGTAAATCTTGAGGATTGAGCGTTACTTCGGGCGAAAGCTCCACCACCATTCTGGTGGTATTGGCATCAACCTGTCCGACGCGCACTGCTTGCACTCCGCGTCCGACGCGCCGCCTTACTGTTGGGCCCTGATAGACAATCCCTGGTAAGTCAATCACAATGCGCGTGGGATTGCTAATCACAGTTCCCTTTGGCTCAATGTCGTTTTTGAGCGAAAACTCGATCTTGCTATCGGTCAAATCATAGACGAAGGTTTCGAGACGATTTGCTTGGGCTGTGGGTGTGGCGATCGCTAAACTACCAGCTAAGCCACACAGAGTCAGTGATAGCAGACGTATATTCAGGGATTTGGATTTATTGGCTACTTTGCGATTAGACAATTCGCGATTAGACAACAAATTAAATGACTGGTGGGAGCGAGACATAAAGTTTTGCATGGGAACGTTGCGCTGTAGGACGGTTGAGAGCAAGCTACAAGCCATACAAAAATGTACAAAAAGCCCTGTAATTCGACTTGTAGAAGGCTAGGGATAATGCTCTGAAGATTTGCGAAACGAGAACGAGTGAGATTCTACATCAATTTTGATGAAATATGACAACTCGCGATTATTAGTCAGATAAAAAGTTGTTTTTGCAGACAAGTACTTGTCTGCAAAAACAACTTTTTATAGCAGATGTCAATCAAGAGAATCAGTTTTTGGTGGCGCGGCTTCGCCGCGCCACCAAAAATATTGCCGAACCCTAAATAATGAAGATCTAAGCGGTATATTTGTTGCAACTTCAAAAAAAACTGCTTGCATCTAAGCTGTTATAGCTATAGACATCAATGTTAAGACAAAGCCAAAACCCAAAAGAGAGTTGCGGCGCGAAGCGCCGCAACTCTCTTTTGGGTTTTATGTCCTGACTTGGCTGGCTATAGCTATAAATTATGAGCTTTGCCTCAAAACTCAGGACTGCGATCGCTAAGCTGCTAGTAAATTACTCAAGTATCCTGCCAGATATCGCATAACCAAATAGGTGGTAACCTCTTGGGTAACTATAGAGGAATATTATTTATTGACTAATCATGCTTTGTCTAGTTGATCTTCATGCAGAAACCTAAACTCCCTAAAAATGAAAGTGATCGCCTAGAAGCTCTCAATCGCTACCATATTCTTGATACCTTACCAGAGCAAGAATATGACGACTTGACGCGACTAGCAGCGGAGATTTGTGGCACACCGATCGCCTTAATATCATTAGTTGATCGTGATCGACAATGGTTTAAGTCAAAAGTGGGTTTGGATGTGTCGGAAACACCACGCGATATCTCCTTTTGTGGTCATGCAGTTGCCGATAGTGCCTTCTTAAATGTTCCTGATACAACCCAAGATATTCGTTTTACTGACAATCCTCTGGTGGCAAAAGATCCGAGTATTCGCTTTTATGCAGGTATGCCCTTAAAGACATCAGATAATTTTACTCTAGGGACTTTGTGTGTCATCGATCACCAGCCTAGAAATCTGACTGAAAAACAAATTCGACAATTAGAATCTCTCAGTCGGCTAGCGATTAGCCAGTTTGAATTGCGCCGCAGTAATGCAACTCGCAAAGCAGCAGAAGATGCGTTAGATGAACAATATAAACGGGAAGTCTTGCTTGCAGAAATCACCCAAAGAATTAGGCAATCTCTTAATTTAGATGCTATTTTCCAAATTGCCGCTCAAGAACTTCGTCAATCTATGAATGCCGATCGCATCGGTATATTTAAGTTCGATCCAGATTCTAACTGCTGCAACGGAGAATTCGTATCTGAATCTGTAATAGCAGGATTTGATTCGGTAATCGCATTGAAGATTTATGATCATTGCTTTGGCGATCAATATGCTGCGTATTATAAAGAAGGTCGCATACAGGTCATAAATAACATTAACGAATCGGGACTTACAGACTGTCATCAAGATATTTTACAGCGATTTCAAGTTATTTCTAATTTAGTAGTCCCCATCATACAAACAGAGAATTTGTGGGGTTTGCTCTGCATTCATCAATGTTCAGCACCACGTCATTGGCAAGACTCCGAGATTAATTTTGCAAGGCGAATTGCTACCCAGTTAGAGATAGCCATTAAACAAGCCAGCTTATTTGAACTGTTAGAACAAGAGCTATTAGAACGAGAAAAGGAAGCCGACTCTAGAAAAATTCTACTGACAGAACTTCAAGAAAGTGAATCCCGATATCGTTCAGTCATTACCAGTATGTCTGAAGGCATCGTATTGCAACAGGCAGACGGGCAAATTACTGCTTGTAATGAAAACGCGGAAAAGATCTTGGGATTATCCGCAGATCAGATGCGAGGGCTTAAGTCCGTTGATTTTGAAAGATCGACAATTCGAGAGGATGGCTCGATTTTTTTGAGTGAAGATCATCCCGCTATGGTTACGCTCAGAACAGGACAACCACAAACCAACGTAATTATGGGAATCTGTAAGGAAGACTGTCCGACAAGATGGATATCGATTAATTCCCAACCTTTACGTCATCCCGATCAGACATCCCCTTATGCTGTAGTAGCTTCTTTTGCCGATATCACAGAAAAAAAATTAGCTCAAGAAATGCTAAAAATGGAAGCGGAGTTAGCTCATGTTAGATCTTTAACTGATGGGTTAACTCAAGTTGCTAATCGGCGCTGTTTTGATGATCGCTTACAAACAGAATGGCAACGTTCAGTAAGAGAAAAACAAAGTCTTTCCCTAATTTTCTTAGATATTGATTATTTCAAACTCTACAATGATTGCTATGGACATCAAGCAGGAGATGCTTGCTTAATTCAAGTCGCACAAACTGCCGCTAGTCAACTCAAACGTCCTACTGATCTTTTTGCCCGTTATGGAGGCGAAGAGTTTGTGGTGATTCTACCCAATACGAATATGGAAGGCGCGATCGCCGTTGTCGAATTAATCCAACATGCTATTCATGATTTAAAAATTCCTCACGAGGCCTCTAAAGTCAGTTCTAATGTGACAATTAGCTTAGGTATTGCCAGCATCATTCCCACACAAGAACAATCTCTTGAAGATCTCATCGCGATCGCCGACAAAAATCTCTATCAGGCAAAACAACAAGGACGTGATCGTTTTTATTGTTAGGCAAGTTAAGTAAGTAGAGGATGGGTTTTATGAACAGTCTACTTTTTGTTTTTTTTATATAACGTGAGTTCGATATAGCCATTTGCGCCGCGCGAAGTGCGGCGCAAATGGCGCAAAATGGTAAAAATTGCTTTGCAATTTTTACCATTTTGCGCTTTTGTCGAACTGACGTTAATATAGTCAGCCGTAGGCGGTATATTTGTTGCAATCTCAAAAACCTGCTTGCATCTAAGCTGTTAAATTATGAGCTTTGCCTCAAAACTCAGGACTGCGATCGCTACTAATCAGAGCATTTTATGTTTGGGACTTGACCCAAATCCTGAAGTGATGCCTGACAAGTACAAGGCAAGATATGACTCGGAAATGAAGTCTGGAGCTTATCCCGATCATGCGGTTGCTTATCTGTGGGAATGGATGAACTTTATCATTCAGTCCACGGCTAATCTGGTCTGTGCCTATAAGCCAACTTTAGGATTTTATACAGCGTTAGGGGCGGGCGGGTTAGAGCTATTAGCCAAAACTTTAGAGGCGATTCCACCAGAAATTCCGATCATACTCGATGCTAAACATACCGATCTCAATAGCAGCACAGTGATTGCGAAGACTGCCTTCGAGCAGTGGGGTGTGGATGCGATTACCCTGAGTCCCTATCTGGGGCAAGATTTAGCGGCGCGATTTTTGATGTATCCCGATAAAGCCATTTTTGTGAGTTGCTATTCATCAAATACAACTGCCCAAGATTTTCAAGAATATCCCAACCTAGAGCAGCCTTTATATCTAAATGTGGTGCAAAATTGTCAAGCTTGGGCAGGAATGGATAATTTAGCCCTAGAAATTGGGGCAGCAAATCCTGAAGCTTTGGCAAAGGTGCGATCGCTGGCTCCTGAGCGCTTAATCTTAGCGAGAAGTATCTGGGCAAATAGTCAAGGTAGTGGTCAGCGCATCGAAAATCTAGCGGCTATTCTCAATGCTGGGCTAGATGCCAATGGTGGTGGCTTAATTTTGCCTGTGAATCAAGATGCTTTGGCAATTGGTGAACCTGCACAATTAGTGAGATCGCTACGGGATGAGGTCAATCAAGCGATCTCTTTGACTACGCATCAACGTCCTACCTGCGATCTGTGGATGCCAAATGTTTGTTTACTCGATCAAGCAGGACATCCCCATTCCAATCTGATCTTGCAGTTGTTTGATATTGGCTGCATTACCTTTGAAGAAACCGTGCAAGCCTCTGGACAAGTTTTCCCCTATTACATCGATTTACGGCGAATTATTTCTAATCCCCAAGTATTTGATGCGGTAATCGGCACGTATGCAGAGATCTTGCAAGATCTGAAATTTGATCGCATTGCAGGAATTCCCTACGGCTCATTACCCACAGCTTCAGGGCTAGCACTGCGTTTAAATTTTCCATTGATTTTCCCGCGTAAAGAGGTGAAAGCCTATGGAGCCAGACGCTTGATTGAGGGAAATTATGAAGCAGGTGAAACTATAGTCGTGGTTGATGATATTTTGATTTCGGGAAAGAGTGCGATCGAAGGAGCGCAAAAAATTGAAAGCTGCGGCTTAAAGGTGCGTGATATCGTCGTATTTATCGATCATGAGTCGGGAGTATGCGATCGCATTCAAGAAAGTGGGTATTCACCCCACGCGGTGTTAAAAATCTCTGAAATAAATGAGACACTATACCAATCTGGGCGTATAACTGAGAAACAATTTCTTGCTTTGTCGCATTCTTAAAGCGCTTTGCGCTCAAACCAAAACCAATAGATTTTTTGAAAGTGTTGCTAAGCAACACTTTCAAAAAATCTATTATGTTTTGGTATAAATATCACGAATATAAATTTGTCGTAGACAAATTTATATTCACAAAACCATCGTTACAGATTATTGATTAGAGTTACGCATGTTCAAAAGAATTAGTCTGTTACTTGTTTCTGCGGCAGTTGCCACGCTTGCACCGATCGCCAATCCTGCACTGGCTGCCCAATCATCGAAACCTGCTCCCGCCGAATTAGAAAATATCGTATTTGCGCTGGACAAGGCTGCCAGCAAGCAAGATATTGAAACGGTGATGAAATATTATGCTCCGACTTTTAATCATTCCGATGGGTTAACCCGCGATCGCTACAAGCAGACATTAAGCGAACTCTGGCAACGTTACAAAAACATTACCTATCGCACTGAAATCTCCAAATGGGAAAAACAAGGAGACTTGATTACTGCGGAAACAGTAACGATGGTGCAAGGGATGCGTGGGGCTGAGAATGACAACTTCAAGTTAGACGCAAGGTTGATTTCGACGCAGACCTATAAAAATATCAATGGACAGTTACAGGTTGTGTCGCAGCAAGTTTTAGCAGAACAGTCTTCATTGAGTACGGGTGATGCCCCTCCACCCGTTAAGTTGAAAGTGCCTGAACTAATCGGCGTAGGTCGGCAGTATGTCCTTGATGCGATCGTCACCGAGCCACTGGGTACGAGTTTATTATTAGGGGCAGCGATCGAAGAACCTGTCGAAGCGAAGAATTATCTAAATGAAAACATGATCAATCTGCGTCCTTTGCGTGCAGGTGGCTTGTTCAAAATTGGTCAGGCTCCTTTTTCTTCAGGCGATCGCTGGATTTCAGTAGTGTTGGTACGTGAGTCGGGCATTACGATCACTAGCCAACGTTTGCGAGTTAGCAAAGATTTCACGGGCAATCAATATACGCCTCTACCTGAACCAGATACGACTCCTAGCCGTGTCCGTCCACGCCCTAACAATGATCAAACTCTCTAATTCAAAAACAGAAAATGGCGTAGCCATTTCTGTTTTTGAAAACCTTACTGGGTTTGGAAATTAATAAAAAAGCACCCTTCGGGTGCTTTTTTATTAATTTCCAAACCGAGAAGGTGGTGGCTCGACTTTAAAAATCGTCTTCCAAGCTTCTACTGTGCCTGCACCAATGGGAAAGTCAGTGGTTTGATCATTGTTCCACACAGCCCGAATCGTCGTATTGCCTGCGGGTAAACTTGCTAGAGCGGCGGATAGCTCAGGATCAACCTCACCGTCGGTATAGGTGTAAATCTTGCCTTGAACACTAAATAAAAGCGCCTTGGGCGATCGCGATCGCTCTCTTTTTTCATAAACAGGCTCTTGATCGCTATAGCGTTGATTAATGTAGCGATCGTGATGCCAAACACGACGATTTTTCCATACGCGGCGATAACCGACTACATCTGACCAATATTCCGTATATGTTGCTTTAATTCCCTGCTTTGACCAACTGGAAACAAAGGCAAAATCATCGCTAAAGTGCTTGTCATAAACAAGTTTTCCGTCAAAGGGATTCTCAACAACATTCGACCAAGATACATCAGCATTTTGGTTCACTGATGCAGGTGTTACTGCAAAAGCACTAGGGGCGATCGCCAACAGTAGACCGATGCTCATTCCCCAAGCACTAATTCTCCAATCTAAGTATTTGTGGCGCATAGTAAGCTAAATAAATGAATAATTGGGACAAAATAGAATATGAATTTTTATATTTGCCCTGCTTTCTAACTTAAATCTAATACCAAATTCACAAAAGTGTGACCACACTTTTGTGAATTAAAAATCAAACTCCTACATAAGGGTTTTGTTGTAAAGTAAGGAACCGATTTTTGATAGCGCGGCGAATCTACGCTATCAAAAATTTGGTTCCTTATTGAATTACACTACCCTAAATTATATAGATGCTCTTGATCAGTCCTTTGTTCCTATGTTCTCTAAGTTAGAGACATCACAAAGCGCTGCCTCTAAGTCCCTGTTTCTTGCTCTATCCATATCACTATATGGCAATATGCTATAGTCAGTATATACAATTAAAGATTACTTACTTTCAAAACTATGACCTTAAATTCTTCTGCCCTGACTCAAGTTGCCGATTACTTTAAAGTGTTGTCGGAACTCAGCCGATTGCAGGTATTGTGTTCCCTGAAGTCTGGCTCGAAGAATGTCACAGAAATTATGGAAGAAACGGGATTAGGACAAGCCAATGTTTCTAAACATCTGAAAATATTAGCTCAGGCTGGAATTGTTTCGCGAACTCCTCAAGGAGTCAGTGTTTATTATGCGATCGTGGAACCATTCATTTTTGATTTATGTGAATTGGTAGGCGATCGCCTTTCTATTCGTTTGGAAGAACAGTCTCAACAACTAAAGCAATTAGAAGGATTAAGGAGATCTGAACCTGTCGCGGCGGTAGGACGAAAGAATTCTAAAAAAGTTAAATCAAAAAGTTATGCCTAAAAACTTCTGTAAGTAAAAGTTCTGCAATTTCATAAGGAACCGATTTGGATCGCGTGGCGAAGATGCACGATCAAAATCGGTTCCTTATTTTACAGTGAAGCCCTTATGAAATTGAGTAAACCCAAAGAAGTGCGGCGCTCAGCGCCGCACTTCTTTGGGTTTATCCTTGACTCTACCCTTAGGGGATAGTGTGTAATCACAACAAGAGGTTGATGAGGTCAACGAAATGCTCAAAATTGGAGATTTTTCTAAACTCAGTCAGGTGTCTATTAAAGCCCTACGCCTCTATGACGAAATGGGTTTACTCAAGCCAATCACCGTCGATCGCTTTACGGGATATCGCTTTTATTCTGCGAGTCAATTACCCAGACTCAATCGTATCCTTGCCTTCAAAGATTTGGGATTCTCTTTAGAGCAAATTTCTCAACTGCTAAATGAAGAGATTTCTCCTGAACAGATGCGCGGAATGTTGCGGCTGAAGCAAGCTGATTTGCAACAGCAGATTGAGGAGGAACAAGCGCGATTGGTGAGAGTAGCAGCCCGCCTTAAACAAATAGAACAGGAGGATGTTATGTCTGATTACGAAGTTGTGATTAAGAAGTTTGAACCGATTACAGTTGCTTCAATTCGCGAGATTTTGCCTCATTATTTTGAGATCGCTAAGCTCTTTCAAGAGCTATATCAGTATCTCGCACAGCATGGAGTTACCAAGTTTGACTATGATGCTGGGATCTGGCATGATTCTGGCTACAAGGAGAGCGATGTTGATGCTGAGGCAGTTGTGTCTGTACCTGCTTCGGTAAAAGGGAGCGATCGCATCAAGGTCTATGAGCTTCAGGGATATGAGGCGATCGCCTGTGTGGTTCATCATGGTAGCTACAGCACTCTTAACAATGGTTATCAATATTTGCTAACTTGGATTGAGAATAATGGCTATCGTTGCATCGGCGCAAACCGTGAGTTCTATATTCAAGGTGGCGTTGAGCTAGACAATGAGTCTTACATTACCGAGATTCAATTCCCAGTCGAGAAAATTTAAGTGCTAAGCTCTGTAGGGTTGCCATACAGTCGGCTTCACAAGAGATTTTTTGAAAGTGTGGCAGTAACACTTTCAAAAAATCTTTTAGTTTGAATTTGAGCGCAAAGCGCTATAAAGCCCAAACCCAGTAAGGGTTTTCAAAATACAAAATAGCGTAGCCACTCTGTGTTTTGGTATAAAATATTGACTATGAATTATTTTCCTGCTCATCGATATTTTGCTTACCTTACTTCGCCAGCGATCGCCTCAATGCCAGATAAGCAAAACGTGGTGATTATTCAACCCATGGGGGCGATTGAGCAGCATGGCGCACATTTGCCATTGATCGTTGATGCGGCGATTAGTATTGGGGTATTGGCAAGGGCTTTAGAAAAATTAGATTCAGCGATTCCCGCCTATGCTTTGCCCCCTCTATATTATGGTAAGTCGAATGAACATAGTACTTTTGCAGGCACAATCACAATGCGATCGCAGACAATGTTGGCAGTTTTAACCGATATTGCCGAAAGTGTCTATCGAGCAGGATTTCGGAAGTTGGCTCTGATGAATTCTCACGGGGGACAGCCGCAGATTTTGGAAATAATTGCTCGCGATCTCCATGAGAAATATGCCGACTTTTCGATTTTTCCGCTCTTTACTTGGCGCGTTCCCAATGTGGCTAAAGATTTATTGACTGAAAAAGAATTAGAATTTGGAATTCATGGTGGTGATGCCGAAACCAGTCTGATGTTGGCGCTTTTGCCTGAACAGGTACAAATGGACAAGGCAGTTACCGAATATCCCTATGGATTGCCTGAAAATAGTTTACTGAGTATGGAATCAGCAAACCCTTTTGCATGGGTGATGCGCGATTTGACGAGAAGTGGGGTGTTGGGGGATGCCAAGGCGGCGACCAAAGAAAAAGGTGAGAAAATTCTTGATTCTTTAGTTGATGGTTGGGTGCAATTGATCGAAGATATTTATAAATTTGAGCAACCGAAGGCGTATGGCAATCATCTCCTCTAAACCAAATCCAAATCCTGAAGGCGATCGCCTTGCGAATCAGGTTGACTCTCAAAATCCATCGGACGCAATTTCTGAAAAGACTGCGGGTAAAAAAGCAACTCCCCGATCTCCTAAAAAATCCACCAAAAAAGAAGTAACATCGCCCGAAATGCAACAGGCGTTAGATTTGCTGCAAGCGGAAGCCACGCCAGAGGAGAAATTAGAGGATCAACTAGCAAAAGATGCTCCTGCTCAAGTTTCGGTTGATATTAATATCCGTCCCAAAAATCTCGAAGACTATATTGGACAGAAAGATTTAAAGGAGTTGCTCCATATTGCGATCGCGGCGGCAAAGTCGCGATCATCAGCCCTCGATCATTTGCTGTTATATGGTCCTCCCGGATTAGGGAAAACTTCTCTGGCGCTAATCATCGCTCAGGAAATGGGCGTGCAATGCAAAATCACCTCGGCTCCAGCCCTAGAGCGTCCCCGTGATGTCGCTGGTCTATTGGTTTCTCTGCAACAGGGAGACATTCTCTTTATTGATGAAATCCATCGTTTGCCAAGCGTGACCGAAGAGATTCTCTATCCTGCGATGGAAGATTATCGCCTTGACATTACGATTGGGAAAGGACAAGGGGCAAGGATTCGCAGTGTGCAGTTAAATAAATTTACGCTGATTGGCGCGACTACGAGAATTGGGGCTTTATCTTCACCATTGCGCGATCGCTTTGGCTTTGTGCAACATTTCCGTTTCTATGAGCAGGATGAACTAACACAAATTGTGTCCCGCAGTGCCAAGATTCTAGAGACTCCAATCCATGACGATGGTGCGATCGCGATCGCTGCAAGATCAAGAGGTACGCCTCGGATTGCTAATCGGCTCTTAAAGCGAGTGCGGGACTATGCCGAAGTTAAGGCTAAGGGCGAACATATTACAGGGGCGATCGCGGAGTCAGCATTGGAATTATTTAATGTTGATCCGAAAGGACTCGATTGGATTGATCGCAAATTGCTAACGGTGTTAATTGAGAACTTTAATGGTGGTCCCGCAGGTTTGGATACCTTGGCGGCGGCGACAGGTGAGGATGCTCATACGATTGAAGAAGTGTATGAGCCGTACTTATTACAGATTGGCTATATCAATCGCACGCCTCGCGGACGGGTGGCTACGGCAGCCGCATGGAAACATTTGGGCTATCCTGTGCAAACAGCGATCGCAGGTTTGTTATAGCCCACATTCTACTCTCAAAAGAAGGGGAAAATAATTAGGGTAGAAAAACGCTATATTTATCATGTTTAACCATCCCGTGCGCGAAGCTCATGTCTGAACCTATCTGGTCCTATGTCACCCCTGGTATACCTGACGAATTATTCGATCGCTTGCCAGGAATACCGATGAGCAAATGTGAAACAAGACTGTTAATTATTGGTCAGTTACGGCTCAAGGCTGACTCAGTACTATGGGATATTGGTGCAGGTACAGGGACAATCCCCATTGAGACGGGTTTGCTATGTCCTCAGGGTAAAATTGTAGCGATCGAGCGTGATGAAGATGTGGCAGGATTGATTGACAAGAATTGCCAGAAATTTGGCGTGAATAATGTCGAAATTAAAATTGGTAGTGCGCCAGAATGTCTTACTAGTCTGACGACTAACCCCGATCGCATTTGTATTGAAGGTGGGCGATCAGTATCGGAAATTCTAGAATATTGTTGGGAGCGTTTGCAAATTGATGGTAGGGCAATCGCAACTACAAATAGTCTGGAGGGTTTATATGCAATTTCTGAAAGTTTTGCCAAACTACAAGCGCGAAATGTAGAAGTAGTGCAGTCCTCGGTAAACCGCTTAGAAACTCGCGGCAACCGTCAAGTCTTTGCTGCTGTTAGTCCGATGTTTATTATTAGCGGCGAAAAACTGTAACCCCCTTTAATTCCCCAAGACTATTTCAAGAAAGAGCTAGAGAGATTTTAAGAAAGTAAAGACAAGATAGCAGGTAAATTATGTGCAAAATAGTCAATAGCACCTTTCATTGATTCAAAGCCATTATTTCTAAATATAGAAAGCACCCAAGTCCTAATAATCGATAGATTAATCGGTGTTTTACCTGCTCTTTGCTTACTCTGATCTTCATTGAAAATGACATCTTTTACCCAATGTAAGCGATTTTCAATATGCCAATGCTGTCTAATTACTTTGGCAATCCTAGTTGAAGTAGGAGTAAGAGAACTGATGTAGTAGCTTAGAGTACTGAAAGCAATACCATCTCTAACTCCTGAACGAGTAACTCTAATCACCGAAAGCACTTTTTGCCAACTTGGGTGGATATCTGGTGGTGGTGTAAATACCTCTACCATTCTCTTAACTTTTCGTCCGATAAGTCGTCTTCAACTTTAACTTGGACTGGTTTTGCTTGCTCAGTATGCGCTTGAATCGCTGCTTGTAGTTTTGGTTGATTTTTCTTGACTTTGATTATGTAGTCATTTTTGCTAACGACAATCGCTTCGACTGTTTTTTTTGACAGTGTAAAGCATCCATCGTAAATACATGATTTTCTAACTTAAGCTGTGATAGCAACTGTTGAATGACGCTAATCTCACTCTCTTTTTTGTTTTCCATCACCCCTGTGACGATCATAGTGTTAGGCGGCGCGAAGCGCCGCCTAACACTATTTGGGTTTTGATTTGTCCTAACAAGAATGGCGACAGCTATAGCACTGGCATTTGAGGGGGATCTCTTAAAATCGTTTTTTAAATGTGATTTTAGCTATCAACACTAGCGATCGCCATTTCCTGTTCCTCCTCGGCAGATTCTAAAATCGGTGGTTTCTTATTGCGCCAGAGTTTGTAATAAAGAATTGGAACCGCCGATCGCGAAAGTAGCAAGGATGCAACTTCACCTGCCATCAGCGAGATCGCTAAACCTTGGAAGATTGGATCAGCAAGAATAATTGCCGAGCCAACAATTACCGCCGCCGCCGTGAGTAACATTGGACGGAACCGCACAGCTCCTGCATCAATAACAGCTTCTTCGAGGGGCATTCCTTCCTTAAGGCGCAACTCAATAAAATCAACGAGAATAATCGAGTTGCGTACCACAATTCCTGCACCTGCAATAAAGCCAATCATTGAGGTCGCCGTAAAGAAGGAACCCATCAACCAGTGGGCAGGCATAATCCCGACGAGGGAGAAGGGAATAGCGACCATGATTGCTAGGGGCGTGGTGAAGGATTGGAACCAACCGACCACTAGAGCGTAAATCAACAGCATCACCACCGCAAAGGCAATACTCAGATCGCGGAAGACTTCATAGGTGACTTGCCATTCGCCATCCCATTTCATGGAATAGGTTTCCGTGGTGGGAGGTTGTTCGGTGAGATAGGTCTTGATTTTTTCACCTGTGGGAGGTGTTAATTTATCGATCTGTGGTTGTAAAGCCAGCATCGCATAGACAGAACTTTCTACACGACCTGACACATCGCCTAACACATAGACAACGGGCTGAAGATTTTTGTGATAAATACTGGTGTCAACTGTAGCCGTTTCGGTTTTAACAAGGGAACTGAGGGGAACTAGATTTCCATTGATGCCCTTGACATTGAGAGCCTTGAGATCTTCTAGACTAGTGCGGCTAGACTGACTAAAGCGGAGATTGATCGTCACATCTTCACGGGAGTTTTCATCATGGAGTAAGCCCACATTCTGCCCAGAAATTGCCATTTGCAAAACTTGGGAAATTTGGGCGGGACTGATGCCATTTAAAGATGCTTTTTCGCGATCGATTACTAAGTGATAATCCGTTTGGGGCGATTCCACATACCAATCCACATCCACCACACCATCGGTGGATTTATATAATCGATAGATTTCTTTAGCAACTTCGATTTGTCCTTGGTAATTAGGTCCATAGACTTCCGTAACTAGGGTTTGCAGTACGGGAGGACCTGGGGGAATTTCGGCAACTTGAATCCGCGCACTGTAGCGATCGCCGATTTCCTTGAGCTTAGGACGAATTGCCTTGGCGATATCATGGCTCTGACGTTTGCGCTCTTCTCGCGGTAAAAAATTGACCTGAATATCGGCAACGTTAGCACCTGATCGCAAAAAGTAATGGCGCACTAACCCGTTGAAATTATAGGGGGAAGATGTACCAACATAGCTTTGATAATGGGTAACTTCGGGTACAGAAGCAAGGTATTGTCCTAGTTCGCGCGTTACTCTTGCAGTTTGCTCAAGGGTCGTGCCTTCAGGCATATTGACCACCACTTGCAATTCGCTCTTGTTATCAAAGGGGAGCATCTTCAGGATCACCAATTTGAATCCTGCCAGCCCCACTACAATCACCACTAAAGCCAGTGTTGTCGCAATTAGAAACGTCGTTCCCTTTTTGGGATAATGCACCAAAGGATACATAAAGCGGCGATAGAGCTTGCTGAGAGCATCTTCCTCACCCTCTTGATGTCCGCCATGACTGCCGCCTGTAAACACTTTCATCGTTGTCCAAGGTACGACGATGAAAGCTACTAAAGCCGAGAAAATCATCGCTGCTGAAGCTCCCAAAGGAATTGGGCGCATATAGGGACCCATCAACCCGCCTACAAATGCCATCGGTAAGATCGCTGCAATCACCGCTACCGTTGCCAAAATTGTGGGATTGCCCACTTCATCAACGGCTTCAAGGACAATTTGTCGCAAAGTGCGCTGACGATTGGGAGAATATTTTAAACGAGTTTTATTTTCAGGGAGTTCCAAATGACGACCGACATTTTCTACGACCACGATCGCATCATCAACGAGAATGCCAATCGAGAAGATCAAGGCAAAGAAGGTAACACGATTGAGAGAGAATCCGTAAAAGACAAAACTGGCAAGGGTCAGCGCTAAGGTGACAGGGATCGATACCGCCACGACGATCGCTTCTCTTCGACCCATAGCAAACCACATTAGCAACGTTACCGAACCAACCGCAATCAGCATATGAAATAGCAACTCATTGGAGCGTTCAGCAGCCGTCTCGCCATAGTCGCGGGTAACCGTCAAATTAATATTATTAGGAAGATAGTTGTGCTTAATCTCATCTAATTTATGTAAAACCCGATGGGAAACTTGAATGGCGTTTGCACCTCCACGTTTAGCGATCGCGATCGTTACGGCTTCAGTTTCCCCCTTATGCTTGGTGATTTTGGCTTCCTTCTTGTCCTTTTGAGAAACATCTTTAGCAGTATGTTCTTGGGCAACATCGCCATAGCCAAACAAGACATAACTGGCAGGTTCTTCCGCACCATCGGTAATTGTGGCAACATCCCGCAAATATACGGGCTGATTATTAGCCACCGCTACGACTAGCCCTTTCGCATCTTCAGGCGATCGGATAAAACTTTGAGTTCGCACCAAAAAGGATTGATTGTTTTGGCTCAAAGCCCCACCCGCTAATTCTGAGTTTTGGGACTGAAAGGCTTGGGAGATTTCTAGAGGTGTGAGTCCATAGGCTTTTAGGCGAGTGGGATCGAGTTCTACCCGCAATTGGCGCTTCTGTCCACCGATGATCGTCGTTTCTGAAACATCGGGAACTTGCTTGATTTGCTCATCCAATTGCGCCGCAATCTGCCGTAATTCCGTGCCTGAAACCCCATCTCCTGATAGGGTTAGGGCTAGAATTGGTACATCATTAATCGCTCGTGACTTAATGAGAGGTTGAGAAACTCCCGCAGGAATTTTGTCAAAATTGGCATAGAGCTTGTTGTAAAGCTGAACAATAGAATCTTCCGTATTCTGTCCAACTATAAACCTGACGATGACTAAAGATGAACCCGGCCGCGAGGTGGAGTAAACATATTCCACTCCGGGCAATTCTTTAATCAATTTCTCCATCGGTGCTGTGACGCGCTGTTCCACGTCCTTCGCCGAAGCTCCCGGCATCTGCACAAACACATCCGCCATTGGTACGGTAATTTGCGGTTCTTCTTCCCGTGGCAACATCAGGGTTGCACCAATCCCCAACAGGATCGCCACAATGATAATCAATGGGGTCAGCTTGGAGTCGATGAATTGCTTCGCCAGTTGACCAACAAAACCAAGTTTGTGACGGGGTGGCGGCGATTGAGAACCATTTTGACCGTTTGGTGAATCCTGCATAATTTTCTCCTATTACCGCGCCGCAACGGGTTGTCCGTCGCTGAGTTGAACGATGTTGCTGGTAATGATGCGATCGCCTGTTTTCAAGCCTGACACGATCTCAATCTGTTCATTTTGGGGCTTACCTGTTTTCACCCAACGTAGAACGGCGATCGCTTTCTCTTCCGTGCTTTCCACCACATAGACTCCTTGCAACTGTCCCCGTTGAATCAGCGCCTTAGTAGGAACAAGTAAAGTCTCTCTATTTGCGCCTAGAGGTAACGCAATTCTGCCAAACATTCCAGAGATTAATTTACTAGAATTATTCAGAGGGATTTTGACTAGAAAACTGCGTGACTGAGCATTGGCGGCTGGCACGATTTGTTGAATTGTGCCATTGATGGTTTGGTTAACCGCATCAATCTGTACTTTAACTGATTGTCCGACTCGCACTAGGCGCAAATTCTCTTCAGGTACAGAAATTTCTAGTTCAAGTTTATTGGGATTTTCCACTTTCAATATTGGAGTCCCAGGGGCTGCCATTTCCCCTTCGTAAGCCATTTTTTGAACGACCACACCATCAAAGGGAGCGAAGATTGTGCCGTAGCTGGCACTGATATCCGATGAAATTACGCTCAGTTCGGCGCGACTGACGGCAGCTTGGGTTTGATCGATCGCCGCTTGTGACTGACGAATCCCCGCTTCCGACTGAGCGACCCTTGCCCTTGCCTGTTCGAGCGCCGTATTCGCATCATCCAATACCGATTGCGAAACCGCGCCTTCAGCTTGCAGTCGAGACATCCGTGACTGGGTGACTTGAGCTAAGCGCAAAGCCGACTGCGCCTCTAATTTTTGCGATTCTAATTGATTTAAACTTGCTTGAGAACGAAATACTTCCGCTTGGGCTTGGGCGACACCCAACTGCGCCTGTCCAGTTTGAGCATTGATATCCATCACATCAATGCTTGCGAGGACATCACCTTTACGAAAGCGATCGCCTGATTCCAATGATAAAGCCGTAATCCGACCCATCACTCTTGTGGAGAGTGTAGCCTGTTCCACAGGACGAATTGAGCCTGAGAGTTCTAAGGTATTGGTGATCGATTGCGATTTCAGTGTCATTGTGGATACAGCAATCGCTTGAGTTGTCGTTGTTTCTGGAGAATGTGGCGATCGGTTCATTTGCAAAATTGCCCAAGTTCCACCTGCTAGCAACAACACACCACCGATCAAAATTCCCCACCCCTTTGGTGACATTTTTGACAAGTTTTTTGGGGAGGGTAATTTTTCTTGTGGTTGCTCATCTGTTCCTTCCATCAATTGATCGCTTGTTTGGGTAAGAGATTCATGAGACGGTTTGCCTGATGTGCTGTGAGTCATAGGATTAAGCCTTCCTGCTTGAATGTTAAGGATTAAGGTTGATTACCACGGTGAACAGCATAGCCAGCACTCTGCCAAGCGAGTAAACCACCCTTGAGGCTATAGACTTTGCTATAGCCCTGAGCAACTAGCCATTGCGCCGCCATATCGCTGCGATATCCAGATAGGCAAGTAATCGCGATCGCTTGATCTTGGGGAACTTCTTTAAGAATGCGATCGCGGCTCATTCTCTTTGCCCCTGCGATATGTCCCATGAAATACTCAAACCATCCCCGCACATCCATTACCATTAATTGACTCTGGCGAGACTTTAATTGTGATGGAGATAGGGGCGAAGGAGCTAGGGGTTGGCTAGTTTGTTTTTTAGCTGCTGATTTTGGTTTCATGATGTTATTCCTTTAAAAATTACTGATGTTACGTGGAAGTTGACCAGACCCTCACCCCTAGCCCCTCTCCCCTTTTGGGAACTACCGTGTACAAGTCTAGCTGTCTACGGTTCGATTGATCTAAGCCCCCTAAATCCCCCAATTCTGGGGGACTTTGAAAGACTTTTATTTTCTTGTTCCCCCAGAATTGGGGGCTAGGGGGTAGATAATTGTTGACTTGACAGGTTTTGATGACTTGTGTGTACACGGTAGCTCCCTTAATGGGAGAGGGGGCTGGGGGGTGAGGGTTCCTAAACCTTACTCATCACTGCAAATGATTTGATAAATGGAGATGCCATCCTTGGATCTTTAATCATGGCTGTGTAGTCACCAACGCGGAATTGTAGCTTGCGGCTCATATACGCCATACTCAACCCCAACATATCCAAGCCTTTAATCGTCCACTTTTGCCAATGGGGGCGATCGGCGCGTAAATCCCAGTTCAATGACTGACCATCATAGGCTCCTGCAAAAACCACCTTGCCTTCCTGAACCACCAGTATTCCACTGGGTTTGTCTTGATCTTCAAAGCCATAGCCAATTACTGAGTTAAAATGTATCTTCGCAAGTCCATTAACAATCTCTGCATCAGCATTCCATAGTTCACCAAAAGCTTTCATCCATTCATGGGAAAATAAATCTGCCATTGTTCTCTCCAAAATAATTTAATTTTGATTTTGATTAGACCTCTCCCCTTTTAGGAACTACCGTATACACAAGTCTCTCTATCTTCGTTTCAATGTATCTAAGCCCCCTAAATCCCCCAATTCTGGGGGACTTTGAAAGAATGTTATTTTCTTGTTCCCCCAGAATTGGGGGCTAGGGGGCGATTAATTGTTGACTTATCTAGGTTTTATGACTTGCCTGTACAAAGTAGTTTTTGGGAGAGGAAGCTGGGTGGTGAGGACTTTAATAATTCGCCACAGTTTGCCATTCTGCGACTAATGCAGGTGGAACCGATAGACTAATCGCATCACCTTTGAGCGTGGACAGAGAAATCTTTAAAGGAATCTCAGCTTGCAATTCTGATAACAAAGGTTGCAGATCATACTGTCCGACATTCGCCTGCGCTCCCTCTTTAAAAATATTGCTAGAGGTATCAATAGCCGTGAGGGTTTTACCCAAGGAATTGCTTAAAGTTAAGGGCTGAGCATGATCGATCGCCACTAAATTAGGAAATCCCACTATGCGCAACTCAAAGCTACTATTGCCATCAGGACGCGATCGCTTGAAAGCAACGGTTTGCCAAGTATTACCATGCTGATCTTTGAGAGATTGGCGTGACTGATAAACCATCTGATTTGGCGCTTCCTCAAGTTGGCGAATTGCGGCGGATGCACTAGGCGTATCGATTACACCGAATCCGATTAATGCAAAAATTGCGATCGCACTAATCAGCAATAACCAAGAAAAAAATTGACGAATTTGGCAGCTCATTGAATCTAGATCCTATTATTTTTGAAATTGCTAAAAATTAACTCTGGCAAAGATTTGAACTGTTTTTTGAACTATCTAACGATCCACGAGTAGAACGGCATAGCAAGAGCAACTCTGTATCAATGACTCGATAAAATCGCCACACACTCTCGCGCCGACAGGCTACCACTCCCGCATCCTTCATCAATCGCAAATGCTTCGATACATTGCCTTGATGCAGTCCAGTGCGATCGCAGATATCCTGAACACTGCGCTCTTGGTTACAAATCACCATCAGGATTTGCAGACGGGTTGGGTCTGACAAGGCTCGGAATCGATTTGCCAGAGTTTCCAATTCACTAGGATTGAGAGTGATATCCATGTCTGCTCCTATCATTCAAAATTAGGGTAGAGCCCATTCCTATTCATGCTTTAACTTGAACTGCTTCAGGTTCTGGGATAGGAATAATTGGCTCCACTAATGGCAACCCGATCGCTCTGAAGCCAAGCTTCTCAAACCAAGGAATTGTCCAACCAAAGCGCATTTTTGTGAGAAAATATTTCTCAAATCCAGCCTTCATCCAAGACACCCAGATTCCGTGATAGATCAAAGCACGTTTGCGATCGCCTGACACATTAGGCAAAAGCGGATCGGCTAAAAATAGCGCTCCCGTATTCCCAAAATCGGCAAAGCAAATCGCTTGTAAGGTTGGTCTGCATTGATTGCCAGTAAAGACTCCCAACTCTAGGGCAATATTCTGAGCGATCGCCAAAGCCATTTCTTCCGACATCAATCCCACCTTGGGCGCACCCGTAGGAATTGGAGTTTGCTCCACGGCTTTGAGTTGGGTGACTACGCCGACAGAATAAATTGATGTAAATTCTGGATGGCGATAGGTCGGCAAGACAGGCACAAAACCTTTGACATCGGTTAATCCGACCGCTTCGCGGAGAAATTTGGGACCTCGGAAAGGTGGTAAAACCATGGTGAACTTAGAGGGAATACTGCGTCCATCAACTAAATGCACTGCATCAGCCTCAAAGTGCGAAATAGCCGTATTTTCCATCAGTTCGATTTCGCGATCTGCCATAAACTTACGCATCAGCCAGCGAGAACTTGCCATGCCGCCGATCCCTAGATGTCCTGCATAGGGTTCTGAGGTAATGAAGGTGATCGGAACCTGCGATCGCAGTCCTTTTCTCTTCAATTCATCATGAATTAGGAATGCAAACTCATAGGCGGGACCAAAGCAACTTGCCCCTGGGGATGCACCCACTACGATCGGTCCTGGATTGGCAAGAAATTTTTGCCATGCTTCATCAGCCAATAACGCATGGTGGGGATTACAAATCGACTGGGTATAGCCACCTTCGGGACCTAATCCCTTCAGAGCATCTAGGGCAAGTTCTGGCCCCGTGGCAATCACCGCATAGTCATAGTCCAATGTGCGATCGCTTTGGCGTTGCGGAGCAATCTCGTCCATCTTGATTTGCCGCAACTTAGGATCGATCGCCGTAACCGCTGCATGAATAAACTCAATGTCATGCTTAATGACGGTTGTAGCTAAATCTAATTGAATGCTATCAAGGGATTTTAATCCTAGAGCCACCCAAGGCAGAGAAGGCACAAAGGTAAACTTTGGTTGATTGGAAATAAGCGTGATCTTATGTTCACGGGGTAATACATGCCTCAACTCGTAAGCAGCAGGTAAACCTCCTAATCCAGCACCAATCACAACAACGCGAGCCATAATTTCGACTCCTAAAAAAATAAATTTTTAATAAAATTTTTTAATAAATGCTCATAATGTGAGAATGGGGCAAAGCATCATCCTCACACCTTCACTCTCTCACTCCTAGTTTTTGCAGTATGACAATCAACGGACACCAGTTGGTAAAAGCCGATTGCAGCAAATTTAGTCCGACAAATGCAGTCAAAAATAACCAGTTGATATTAATCAGCGATAGAGACAAGCTGAGCAAAACCATACTGCCTGCGACTAAGCGCAACCACTGCGATTGATTCCAAGATCGGTTACTACTAATCATCGGTTTCTACGTCGTGTTTTTAAACTTAGCATAATAATTATATTACTATACAGTAATTTAGTTGATAAATTGAAATATTTTAAAACTTATTAGAATTCTCGCGGCTTACACATTTTCTGTGCCAATGTGTAAGCCGCGAGAATATTACTTGATATAGCTGCGCAAGAGATAAACAAATCAAAACCCAAAAGATGAGTGGCAGCGCGAAGCGCTGCCACTCATCTTTTGGGTTTTATGTCCTAAGCAAAACTTACATTTTTCAAGTTGTCGGAGACAACTTGAAAATCGCAATAAAATGATGGGTTACGCGATCTCTAACCCATCATTTTTACTGATGAATGCGTTACGTTGCCCTAACGCATCTTACGAGAGCTTTTTGTTTTTTTTGCTATGGATTAATTGACTCAATCCTTGCCGATAAACCTTGTTGCGCGAGGCGAGACACTTGGACTTCGGCGATACGCCGATCGCTATAGGCTCCAATCTGCACTACTAAGTATCCATTAAGTCGAGACGCAAAGGAATTTGGCACAATTTGACGTACTTGAGCAACGGCATTAGGTGAAGAAACAGGCACAACTACCCGATAACGAGGTGGGGTTTGAGGTTTAAAACTGGTATTAGCCAGCGGCGCAATTTGGATCGGTTGATTGACAGGTTCGCCGCTAGGAGGCTGCGATCGCACAGGAGGCAAACTAGTACTAATTTCGGGATTAGCAGGTATCGGAGAGTTAAAACTTTTAGGTGTAATTCTCACAATTACAGAGGTCACAGGCTCGTACCAAAAAGGATTATTTGCTTGACTGCCTTGATTGATGATGGAAGATGTCGATCTAATCAATGCGGGTGGATTATCAAGGGGAGGTGCAAGATTCATAGGCTGACTGGCTGCAATCTGTTGTTCTAGTTGTTGGTTGATATTGGCAAAACGATCGCTTGTGGGCGCAGTTGATGATGGCTGACTTACAGCCGCTTTTGCCGTTGTCGCATTTGTCGAAGGACTATTAGTAAGCCTATTAGCAAATAGATTGGATGGCGATCGCACACCCGACAATTGCAAATTTCCCTTGACTCTTTTAATGTCCAATTGATTGCCAATCACGGCAACCGCATTACGGCTGACGTTTTGCAAATCGAATGTGCCATTTCCCTGAAAAGTGTTGTTACCATCATCGTTAGGCTTGCCCAGATCTGGCTTGGCAGCATCAGAAATCGTTACTCCATAGGCTCGATTATTGACGATCGCATTGCCACGCAAAATTGGCTTGGCATTGGATTGGATCAGGAGTCCATTTTGATTTTGAGTAAAGGTGTTTTCCGTGATTTGCGGAGCCGCATCTTGGCGAATACTCATGCCAAAAGTAGTTTGTTGAAAGAGATTACCGCGAATATCTGGACTGGCTTCACCCTCGATCGCTAAGCCACTAGTCCCATTGCGAAAAAATTGATTCGCAGAAATAATCGCCGTTGATTTGCCTGTAATTAAGCCGCCATCTTGCTGATTATCGATAAAAGTATTATTGGCGATCGCAGGACTCACATTTTCAATCCACAGTCCATAACCTCTAGGATTAGGATTGGTGACAGTCACACCCCGCAATTCTGATCCATCGCCAAGAGCGATCGCCACATTTTGAGGAAACCCTGATCCTGTGCGTAAGGTTCCCCCGCCTAAAATTATGATGCCTTTGCCCTTAGTTGCTTCGCTACCTCGTAATGTCACATTAGGGCGTAGTCGCATTGGGAACTGCTCACCCGTAGCACTGCTGTAGGTTCCATAGGCTAGCTGAACAATCTGTCCAGTCTGAGCGCGACTCATCGCATAGGTAACTGTCTTGAAAGGTGCAACAGTACTACCTTGTTCAGGGCGATCGCTACCTGTTTGGGGATTTACATAGATGATATTTTGGGTAATCGCTGATGAGCTAGGCGATGTCTGTGATTGAGCGACCACAGGGGAGGCGATCGCTAAGCTTGGTGACAAGATCGCGATCGGAAGCAAATAAATCAGGTTTTGAAAAATAAAGCCTTGAAATGTCTTACAGATGCTCATTTTCATGTACGGATTGCTTCCCTTAAATTTGCTGAAGTTGCTGAACAGGATAGTGGGCAGGCTGACTGGAAATATTAAATCTAGATTAAATTTAAAACCCTAGTCTTAAGAATCATAAACTACCTTAAGTTCACAACTATGGCAAGAGCAACAAGTCAAAGGATAAAGACAACGCAAAGCGTCGTCTTTATCCTTTGACACCAATGCTTGCATCTGTAGGGATAATGTAGCGTTGCAGAAATACAAACACGATAAATACTGGCAGCATCGAAATCGCGGAACCTGCGGCAATTAAGCGCCAATCCTCAGAGAAGGCACTTGCCAGACTGGCAATTCCTCTCGGTAATGTATAAAGCTCAGCTTTATCGACGATCACCAATGGCCATAAAAAATCGCCCCACATCGCCACAAAGGTAAATACAGCGAGGGTAGTCAGAGCAGGACGCGCCGCAGGTAACATCACATGCCACCAAATCCCCAAACTAGAGCAACCATCCATTCGTGCGGCTTCTTCCATTTCTTTAGGAACGCTCTGGAAGGCTTGGCGCAGTAGAAATATGCCAAAAGCTGAAATTACATAGGGAAAAATCAAGCCAGCATAGGTATTTTTGAGATTTAGTTGCACTGCCAGAATATATAGGGGAATCATCGTAATTTGAAACGGAATCATGGTCGTTCCCACGATCGCCCAAAAAATCGAATCCCGTCCTTTAAAATCCAATCTCGCAAGGGGAAAGGCAGCGAGGGAGCAGAATAGCAAATTTAAAATTACGGTGATGCTGGAAACAAAAAAGCTATTCCAAAGATAAAGATCGAAGCGGGAATTTTTCCAGACCTTGAGGAAGTTCTCAAAGGTGGGCTGGGCGGGTAAGAGTTGTGGTGTCGCCTGAAAAATATTTTCGCTAGGTGATTTAAAAGCAGTGCTGACTAGCCACATTAAAGGAAATACCGTTAAAGTGGCGATCGCAATTAAAAGCACAAATTGCGGAATATTTTTAAAGATATTTGATGATAATGTCTGGTTTTTATTTTTCATAATGTTGATTCTTATATTTTTGATGCGAACGAAGCCCGCATCAAAAATATTGACTTTTACTTTTCAATGAGTTGTAAATCGCTAAAAACATCAAACAAAATCTTTTTACGGATAGGAATCATCTCAAAGTTAGGATCTTGATTTTCAAAATTCAACGCATAGAAATAAACGTTGTTATCTCGCTCTATATAACCAACATACCAACCAATATTCTGCACGCCCTCAACATTAGTTCCCCAGCCAGTTTTACCTCTAAGAATGTAATTATCTTTGCGCTCAATTAGCATAATGTCTTTCACCGTTCTCATCACAGAAGTTGAAAATGGCAAATCTTCTTGATAAAGTCTGACGAGAAACTTGATTTGCTCCTCTGGCGAAATTCTCAAATTGCCATTTAACCAAAAAGAATCAATCTTGTCTGAAATATCTTGATTACCATAGCTAGCAGCTTTTATATACTTAGCCATTTTTTCATTCCCAATCCGCCGCGCTAAGTCTTGGTAAAACCAAACAACCGATCGCGTAAAGGCAGTTCGCATATTTTGGTCTTGATTCCACAAAGGGAATCGACGTTGGACTCCATCCCAGAGAATTACGGTATTTTCATCAGCGATCGCTTTAGTTTCGAGGGCAACTAGGGAATTGAAAATCTTAAATGTCGAGGCAGGAATAAAGCGTTTTTGGCAATGTTGAGAGTTATAGCGAATATAGCGATCGCGTTTTAAGTCATATAAAACAAAGCAGCCTTCAGATTTTGCTTCTTGAAAGTTTTTTGACAGATTACGGGAAAATTGCGATTGAAATATTGGAGTTGATTTAATGGAGCTATTCTGAGCAAAAACAGGTAAAGAGAGAAACAGAGAAACACTCAACAAAAAAGAACCAGTCTTAAACATATTTAAATTGTTTTGGCAGGATTAATAAATTTGAAAGTTAGAATTGAAATAATAAAAATAATCAGAAATAAAAACACCCCAATCGCTGAAGCATATCCCATCTCTAAACTTGTAAAACCTTTGTCATATAAATAATAAACTACGGTTTTGGTACTATTCGCGGGGCCCCCTTGAGACATGATATAGACTTCTTCAAACACCTTCATAGCTCCAATCGCAGAAATCACTGCCACGAGAATAATATAGGGCTTCATTAATGGAATCGTAATATCTAAATGCTTTTGCCAACCATCAGAACCATCGATCGCAGCCGCCTCATACAAATCTGCGGGAATCGCCTGCAAACCAGCCAGATAGATGACCATATAGTAACCAACGCCTCGCCAGATTACTACCGCAATAATCGCAAAAATGGCAGTTTTTGGATCAGTTAACCAAGGGATTTTAATATTTTGAAATGAAATCGTTGATAGAAAATAATTCAAAATTCCATTCTGAGCGTAAACCCATTTCCATGCAATACCAGCGACAACCACAGAAACAATCACTGGAAAATAATAAATGGCTCGAAAGAATTTAATGCTGCGTAATTTTTGATTTACTAATATTGCTAAAGCTAAAGGCAAAATTACAAGGCTAGGAACTGCAAATATCAAGTAAGTTAAGGTATTACCCAAGGTTTTCCAAAAAGTTTGATCTTTCCAGAGATTTAGATAGTTTTTCCAACCAATAAATTCAGGATTACCGACAAAATCATAATTGGTAAAACTTAAATATATAGCTTGGAATACTGGCAAAAATGATGTCAAGCTAAGAAAAGCGATCGCTGGTAATAGAAATAAGTATGGAGTCCAAGAAAATTTCTTACCTAGTTTTTGTCGTTTTAGTTTGGACTGCATAGAAAATCTCAAAAATTAGCATCTATCAAAGTTAGTCAATCAGCAATTCTCATTATGAAACCGATTTTGGTGTTTCCAGCGCCTTCGGCGCTGGAAACACCAAAATCAATTTTTTGAAAGCCCGCCAACGGCGGACTTTCAAAAAATTGATTTTTACAATTAGAATTTCTGGTTAGTCAATACAATAACGCCATTCATCTTACCAAATGGTACTAATACTGATGTCCATATACAAATTATTATGTTGAATTCTCTCCATTCCCCCAGATTGCAGCGATCTCTGGTTGATGGGGTGAGTGAGCGATCGCTAGTTGTTTTTTCTGAGGTGGGCGATCGCTTTTTATTGAGAGAACGAAAGATTTTGGAAAGCATGGAGGCAATATGTTTAAGATATCGCAGAAACCATCTCAGTGAAACAAGACAGCCCTTAAAAATATTGTGAGGACATATTTTTGTTGTTTTTGATGATAGCTATCGAAAACAATAATGCTTAAAACTTTGTAAAGTTTAGTACAATACTTAATATTCCCTAGAGTAAGTATTTAGACTCATTGACATGACATCAGCCCAATTTCCTTGGCTTACCGCGATCGTCCTGCTGCCCCTCGTAGGTTCCTTACTTATACCCATACTGCCCGACAAAGAAGGCAAAACTGTACGTTGGTATGCATTAGGGGTAGGCATCGCTGACTTCATTTTGATGTGCTATGCCTTCTGGAAAAACTACGATCCGAGCAGCGCGACATTTCAACTCGCGGAAAAGTACACTTGGATACCCCAATTAGGTCTTAGTTGGGCAGTTTCAGTTGATGGCATCTCCGCACCTCTAGTGCTGCTGGCAGGACTTGTCACCACGCTTTCCATCTTCGCAGCATGGCAAGTTAATATCAAACCTCGCTTGTTTTACTTCCTGATGTTGGTACTGTACGCCGCGCAAATCGGTGTATTTGTTGCCCAAGATTTACTGCTGTTCTTCATCATGTGGGAGGTTGAGCTAATTCCTGTGTATCTGCTCGTTTCGATCTGGGGAGGTCAGAAACGTCAATATGCAGCTACCAAATTTTTGCTTTATACCGCTGCCGCATCCATTTTTATCTTAGTTGCTGGCTTAGCGATGGCACTCTACGGTAACAACCTCACCTTTGACATGGCTGAGCTAGCTCTCAAAGATTTCCCTATTGCCTTAGAGCTTCCACTTTATGCAGGTTTATTAATTGCCTTTGGAGTCAAACTGGCGATTTTCCCTCTCCATACTTGGCTACCCGATGCTCACGGTGAAGCATCTTCTCCCGTATCGATGATTTTGGCAGGTGTATTACTGAAGATGGGTGGCTATGGCTTAATCCGACTGAATATGGGATTACTTGACCATGCCCATGTTTATTTTGCGCCAGTTTTGGCGATGCTCGGTGTGATTAATATTGTTTATGGTGCTGTGAATTCCTTTGCCCAAGTCAATATGAAGCGCCGCCTTGCATTTTCATCGGTGTCGCACATGGGATTTGTGCTGATCGGGATTGCTTCGTTCACTGACTTGGGTATCAGTGGCGCAATGTTGCAAATGCTTTCTCACGGTTTAATTGCTTCTGTATTGTTCTTCCTCGCAGGTGTCACCTATGATCGCACCCACACGATGTTAATGACCGAGATGGGTTATATCGGTAAGGTAATGCCTAAGGTATTTGCGCTATTTACTGTTGGTGCGTTGGCTTCCCTTGCCCTTCCTGGGATGAGTGGATTTGCTAGTGAAATCTCGATCTTTGTCGGGATGACTTCCAGTGATGTTTATAGCTCTACCTTCCGAACAGTGACGGTATTTTTAGCCGCAGTTGGAGTGATTCTTACACCAATTTATTTGCTGTCGATGTTGCGTCAGATTTTCTACGCTTCCGATGCGAATCCCACCTGTGATATCAATCCTTCTTGCGATATTTCGGACATCAGCCTCAAGGCTCAAGGTAACCAAGATGTAGTTTGTTTCGGTACAAATTGCGTTTTGCCTAGTGAAGCTGAATTTAGTGATGCCCGACCTCGCGAAGTGTTTATTGCAGTTTGCTTCTTAGTACCAATTATTGCGATCGGTGCTTATCCCAAAATGGCAACTAATCTCTATGACGCAACGACAACTGCGATTAATTCACAGATGCGTCTTGCCCATGAGCAAGTTGCTTTGATCAGGAATAACGAGACTTTTGCTGAGCAATCTTCTTTCCCTACATTGTCCGAAGCTAAAAGCAAGGCAGTTGTAGCAAATAAGTAAAAATTCTCTAATTAAATTTAACGAGCGATCGTCTTAATAAGCGATCGCTTATTTTTTAGTGTGGTGAAGTAGCTATAGCTATAGCCACCTGTATCAGGACAAATCAAAACCCAAATAGTGTGAGGCGGCGCTTCGCGCCGCCTCACACTATTTGGATTTTATGTCCTAACAAGAATGGCTACAGCTATACAAGTCAATCTCTATTCTTTACCAAAATTTCATCTCATGTTATACCAATTCACGAAAGTGTAGCCACACTTTCGTGAATTAAAAACCAAACCCAGTAAGGGTTTTAAAAACACAAAATGGTTACGCCATTTTATGTTTTGGTATTACTCCCTTCTCACTACCTGTAAATGCGATCGCCGATATTGTTTAGATGAATTTCTACCGCGCAAAATTATTTAGTCCACAAAATGTTCTCTCTGCTTTTTGAAGATGATTGAAATAAAATATATTGAGCATAACGCAGTTTACAAAACTTTTCAAAGCGACGTTGGCGCTTTGCCTGATAAGGCTGGAGGGGTTGTCCATTCGATGAAGGCAACTGAGCATAGCTCTATTCTGGTGGATACTTTGGGTTTGCTGATGATGGTGGTTGTGACTGCGGCAAATCTTAATGACCGCAAGGGTGCGACCATGCTTTTAGAAAAGTTGAATGAAATTTGTGACCAATTTCCACGTTTATCAGCGATTTGGGTAGATCGTGGCTATAGGAGGCAAGCTTTCATTATGGCTATTCTGCATACTTTTTAATTGCAAACCCAAACCCGTAAAGTTGCGTCCCTGCGGGGCGCAACTTTACGGGTTTGGTAATTTATTTTGCACAAGTACTTATTATCTCAATCCCTATATTTATAGCTGTCGCCAAGTGTACTAGTACATAAAACCCAAGAAGAGAATGGTGGCGCGAAGCGCCGCCATTCTCTTCTTGGGTTTTGCTTTTGTCCTAACACAAGCAACGGCAGCTATATATACAGGCTAAATGACTTTACCAGTAAGACTTATAGCAAATCCCTCTAATCACAAAATGTTCTTCTCTTCCATGACCAGCCTTTATCTTTTCTTAGCATTCTGACAACTGATTTATGTTGACAACCTCTTTCTATGATGTATAGTTGTATAACTGATTGGTTATATATTGATATTCAAAGCAACCAATCTACTTAACAAACCTCACATACAATAGATATGACAACAGCAGTACAAAGACGCAACAATGCGTCGGTGTGGGATCAATTTTGTGATTGGGTCACTAGCACCGAAAACCGCCTCTACATCGGCTGGTTCGGGATTATCATGATTCCCACATTGCTTACCGCCACCACTTGTTTCATCATCGCCTTCATCGGTGCGCCCCCCGTCGATATTGATGGTATTCGTGAGCCTATCTCTGGCTCCCTTCTCGCTGGCAACAACTTGATTACCGCCGCCGTTGTTCCCTCCTCGAACGCGATCGGCTTGCACTTTTACCCCATTTGGGAAGCTGACAGTCTTGATGAATGGTTATACAACGGTGGACCTTACCAACTGATTGTCTTCCATTTCTTGCTTGGTATTTTCTCCTATATGGGACGTGAATGGGAATTGTCCTACCGCCTCGGTATGCGTCCTTGGATCGCCGTAGCCTATTCTGCGCCTGTAGCAGCAGCAACCGCAGTACTCTTCATATATTCTGTGGGACAAGGATCATTCTCTGACGGTCTACCCTTGGGAATCTCTGGTACTTTCAACTTCATGCTTGTGCTTCAAGCAGAACATAATGTCCTGATGCATCCCTTCCATATGTTAGGTGTCGCAGGTGTATTCGGTGGTGCATTGTTTGCTGCTATGCATGGTTCCCTTGTAACCTCTAGCTTGATTCGTGAAACCACTGAAAATGAATCCCAAAACGCTGGCTACAAGTTCGGACAGGAAGAAGAAACCTACAACATCGTGGCTGCCCATGGCTACTTTGGACGCTTGATCTTCCAATACGCATCCTTCAACAACAGCCGTAGCTTGCACTTCTTCTTAGCAATGTGGCCAGTAGTTGGCATCTGGTTTGCCGCTTTGGGTGTAAGTTCCTTCGCTTTCAACTTGAATGGCTTTAACTTCAACCACTCCATTTCTAGCAGCCAAGGAAATTTAGTACCTACTTGGGCAGATGTGATCAATCGCGCTAACTTGGGTATCGAAGTGATGCACGAGCGCAATGTTCATAACTTCCCGCTTGATTTGGCAGCACTTGATGTAACTCCGATCGGCATGAAATCTCCAGCTATTAACGGTTAATCCTTAAAGAGCGACTCTTTGATTAGCTAAAAAGCCCTCCATAAGGAGGACTTTTTAGCTAATCAATTCTCATTATAAAAATCGGTTTTTTGAAAGCTCTCCGTAGGCGAGCTTTCAAAAAACCGATTTTGGTGTTGTCAGCGCCGAAGGCGCTGACAACACCAAAATCGGTTTCATAATGAGAATTGCTGTTTTTGACTAGTTTATAACTATATAGTTATTATTTGTTATATACTAGAGACAAAACTCTACTCTGGCTTTGAAGATGCTAACATTACCATCTCTGCAAATCGGTCAACATACTGCTCACTATCCCATTATTCAGGGAGGAATGGGTATTCGTATTTCGGGAGCGAATCTGGCGGCGGCGGTTGCTAATGCGGGTGGTATTGGAGTGATCTCTGCTGTTGCTTTAGGACTAAATTCACCCTATTTTGATATCACTCAGACTAATGTTGGTAAACGAAGAGAGCAGTTTTTTGAAGCAAATCGACTGGCGCTAATCGATGAAATTCAAAAAGCGCGTAAACTCAGCCCCGATGGTATTTTGGCTGTCAATGTTATGGTTGCAGCTCAAGATTATGAAACCTTAGTGCGTACATCGGCTGAGCAAGGGATAAATTTAATTATTTCTGGGGCAGGATTGCCCATGCAATTACCAGAATTTACTGCCGACTATCCAGAAGTCGCACTAGTGCCAATCGTTTCTAGCACCCGTGCTGCGCGAATTATGTGCCGTAAATGGGAACGGAATTACGGAAAATTGCCTGATGCTTTTATCGTAGAAAATCCCAATTCCGCAGGTGGGCATCTAGGTGCGAAATTAGAGGAATTAGGCGATCGCACTTTGGAGGCTGAACAAGTCATCCCCGAATTAGTGACCTATCTGCAACAGGAACTGGGAAAATCAATTCCCGTAATTGCCGCAGGTGGTGTATGGGATCGGGATGACATCGATCGCATGTTGGCATTAGGTGCTAGTGGAGTCCAGATTGGCACGCGCTTTATCAGCACCGATGAATGTGATGCGGATATTCGCTATAAAGAGTTTCACCTTCATGCTCAACCCGAAGATGTGGTGATTATCTCTAGCCCTGTGGGAATGCCGGGACGGGCATTGAGAAATACTTTTGTGGAAAAGGCGATCGCAGGTTCTCCCGATCTCAATAAACGTTGCTTGGCAAGTTGTCTGCATCATTGTAAATGCCGAGATGAGCAGAAACATTACTGCATCATTCAGGTGTTGGACAAAGCGGCGCGAGGTGATATTGAGAATGGGCTTATCTTTTCAGGCAGTAATGCTGGTAGAGCGGAACGGATTATTCCTGTTGCGGAACTGATGGCTGAGTTAGTTGCTTAGACCACTTACAATAATTTCTAGAAAAATAATATAAGAATATGAATCAACTCAAAGAATGGGGATTTTCAGCCCAATGGTGGCGCGGTGAGAAAGGCGAGTATTGGGTGCTTGGGCAGACAGTTCTCTCCGTTGGCTTTGCGCTGCTGTCCGTTTATCCCGCGATCGCTTTGAGCGATTTATCCCCAATCTGGAAATATGCAGATTGGGTATTGACGGGAATTTTTGGGCTAATAGCCTTGCTTCTTTTATTTTCGGGCAGCCTTGAGTTAGGAACGAATCTTACGCCCTTGCCACACCCAAAACATGATGGTGAATTGGTGACTGGTGGTGTGTATGCGTTGGTTAGACAAGCGGTGTGATTTTTCTAGCGATCGCCTATAGTTGTTGGAAATTGAGTCTTGCCCATGCGATCGGCGCAATGATCCTGTTACTATTTTTTGACATCAAAGCGGGAAAAGAAGAATCATGGCTGAGTACTAAATTCTCTGACTATGATCAATATCGATCTCAGTCTAAAAAATTGATTCCTTTTTAGGAATCAGCCTGAAAGGGTAGCGAAATAAGATGTCAAGGTAGAAACAGGACATATCGACTCAACTTCAGTGGAACAAATAATTAAACAAGTTCCACCAGAACGAGTGACCCTAGTTGTCCGAGGTTCGCCAGTACTCAACGACGCAACTTTGCTGAGGCTGATTTGATTATTGCTAAAGGGCAAGGAAATTTTGAGACGCTTAGTAATAATCCCAGCAATATCTTTTTCCTATTCAAGGTCAAATGTGCAGTAATTGCCAATCTCGTTAATCAACCGATCGGTATGCAAATGCTAGTACATTCTCAACTTGGCTAAGATCACAAAACGTAATAGGAGAGGCTGCTTCAGCTTAGTTAAATATTTGCAATTACATTACTATATAATAATATAATGAGCTAAGCTCACAATTGCTTTGGTTGGGCATTTTCATCTGTAGCTCTCCTTAGCCATTAGTGAGTAACTAAGTTAGTGATTAATACCAGATATTAATTTTTTGCGATCGCTGTCCTATGAAATTAATTACCCCAACACCTGTTGAAGTCTTTACCAGTAATATTTATCGATGGTTTCGTGATACGCATTTGCGATCACTAGATCGAGCTTTTAAATCGGCGATCGCAATTCAAGATTTGGAAACAGAATATTTTGATGGCAACAAGATCGATGCTAACGCAACCCATCAGCTAGAGGGTAATACAACAACAGCCTATTTTCAAACAAAGCTGCATCAGTTGTTACGTAAAATGCAGTGGAGTTTAGCCGAGTTTCGGATGGCTAATGCGATCGCGTCAAATCCTGAAGACCAAACCAGTCAAAAAGCAAAACAAATCCTCAATAAGTTAGCGGTAGTGGATCAGATTTTAGCCAGATATAAGGAATCGGAAATCTTGATCGAGGATTTTAATGGTCTTGATCGGTTGTCGGAGGTTAGTCAATCGTTAGATCTTGATCCAAAAGTAGTCGCTAAACCAATACCCGAACCAGAAATTTTAGTAAATAAGCCAGTACCTTTACTGCGATCAATTTTCCCTAATTTTACAAAATACAATCGTGAACGCAGAGTAAATACAGAAGCCGATGCGATTAAGGAGTTTCAGCTCTCACGATATCGCACCAAAAGAGCGTTAAAATTTCTAGCAATTTTAATTATTGTTCCCTTACTGACTCAACAAATTGCTAAGAATTTTATTTTTTCACCTCTGTTCTCTCATTTTCAAGCTACTAACCTGATCGAGATTTCACTTAATTCGCAGTTAGAAAGAGAAGCGATTGAAGAAGTTGAGGCTTTTGAGAAAAAGATTAAGTTTGAGATAAATATCGGTAAAACTCCAAATCTATCTCCAGAAGATGTGGAAAAGATGGTGCATCAAAAAAGTATCGAAGTTGCTAGAAAGAGCGAACATGAAGGCTCCAATGCTTTGCAAAATATTTTTGCCGATCTCCTTTCCGCGATCGCATTTGCATGGATTCTGATCGCTGGCACAAGAAGCGTGGAGATCCTCAAAGACTTTTTAGATGAAAAAATTTATGGTTTAAATGAAAGTGCAAAAGCCTTTTTGATTATTTTATTCACTGATGTATTTGTAGGATTCCACTCTTCGCACGGATGGGAAGTAGTTATGGAAGGGCTGCTCAGGCATTTGGGCATACCCGAAAACAGAGATTTTATTTACCTATTCATCGCGACTTTCCCTGTGATTTTAGATTCAATTTTCAAATATTGGATTTTCTGCTATCTCAGCCGCGTATCGCCATCTGCGGTCGCCACTTACAAGAATATGAACGAGTAAATATAGCGCTTTGCGCTTAATTAAAACCAGAGAAATTTTGGGAAGCGGCGCGGAGCGCCGCTTCCCAAAATTTCTCTGTACTACTCAAAGCCTCAATTGTCTGTATAGCGATAAGATTTATGCCTAACGCCGACCAGAGCGATGTCCCTGAGCCAAAATCTCTGTAAGCTCCTGCTGTGAAAGAACTTGAGGAATATAAGATCCACCTTGTCGCTCAATCTGTCTCACAAAGGCTTGCAAATGATTGTAGGAACCTTGGAGCAAATATCCATAAGTCGCTTTAATCTGAGGATTAGCAGTTGTATTCAGGCGATCGCGCCAATCTTTTATATCCGTTTCTTCGATCAATGCGCCCACCTTTAAGGCTTCAGGCAACGAAGTCTGTCCGTAGCGCAATATGAAAAATCGCTTGATGCGCTTGACTGATAAGTTTCTCGCTCGCAAACGCTCAATCATTGAGACGATCATTGACCAACYCAAAAATATTTCACAGATTGAACATTCTCGTCATCGCAGTCCCATCAAGGCACTGATCAAWKTCATTTGTGGGCTTATTGCTKATTGTCACCAACCAAAGAAGCCTTCTTTGCATAGTCGTGGGCTTTGCCTTCTGCTTCTTAACCTGAACTCACGTTAATTTCCACAAGCTTTGTAACTACGGCTCCATTTCTGCCTACCTTTGTCCGTAGTATTGTTTGATAATCAGCCGTTAAAAGTTAGTATAGCTATAGCCACCTGTATCAGGACAAATCAAAACCCAAATAGTGTGAGGCGGCGCTTCGCGCCGCCTCACACTATTTGGGTTTTATGTCCTAACAAGAATGGCTACAGCTATATCGCGCAACTCAATCCATATGACGAGTTTGGTACTATGATTTCGTAGATGAGTTTTTTGGTGCAAAAAAGTAGCTCAGAACTACCTAAAATCAGACTTAGAGGAACATAAGGAGGTGTACCAAAAAAACGTACGTTTTTTTAATATCGTTAATCGTTAAACTCAGATTGACTTGAAAAAAGCTATAGACCTGTTTGTTTGAGATGTAAACCTACTTTTATGTCCCTTAAATGCACGAATCGTTGTCGTCTCCCACGATCGACTCCAAACCTATCGAAGAAATTTTTAAAGTGGAACACAAACAACAATAAAAAATGGAGCTTGCAGTGCAAGCCCCATTTTTTGATTAATATTCTTCTGCTTGCCGATGAATTTGGGCGATCGCAAGTTTTGCTAATACTTTAATCACCTGCTCTTTGTCATCAAGTAAGTTTTGCAAAGGTTCTAATGCGATCGGATTGCCCATTTTACCGAGAGAATTGACCGCCGCTTTGCGTACATCCAGATCCGTATCTTGCAGAGCCAAAATTAGATGCGAAATCGCAGGTGGATAATTGACTTGTGCCAATGCTGTTGCCGCTTCAGCCCGAATGATTGCTTCTGGATCGGTGAGTGCTGCCACCAACAAATTGCAAGACTTTTCGTCCGACTGTTCCTGAGCCACATGGCCGATCGCGCCAATTACGGCACAGCGAACATCAAGGGAAGCAGAATCTAAGGCTTTATACAAATACTCAGCACCTTCAGATCCAATAAATGCTAAAGCCCAAGCTGCATGACCTTTAATATCTTGAGATTGATGCTCATCTCCTAAAACTTCCAGCAATGCTGGCACGGATGCTTCTCCCGTTTTGGCTAAAGCCCCTGCTGCGGAACTTCTGACTACGGTATCGGGATCATTGAGAAAAGAATGTAGTAAAGTCGGTACAGCGATGGGGTCGCCAATAATCGTCAGCGTTTTGGCAGCAGCGCGACGTACCACAACATTTTCATGGTTAGCTAAAGACTTCATCAAGAATGGAGTGGCAGCTTCACCAATTTCGCCCAAAGTCTCAGCAAATCTCAGTCTGACTAACCCACGCTGATCTCCCAATCCTTCTACTAGTTGCTCTAAAGTTTGGGAATCGCTATCATCAAAAGTACCAAAAGAAATTTGATCGTTTACTTTTGCGACCAGAAGATCGTTTGCTGCTTGAATTTCGAGAATAGAATTTTCCATTGTGCAGATGTTCAGAGACAAGTGTAAATTATTGCGCTTCAGTTGCTTTTGATTTTTGCTGACGTAACGACTCAATAGTGGCATCAATTTTTGCCAGATTTGGTTCCAAGTTAGCCAATGCTTGAGATTTCATGATTTTTGCTTTTTGAGCCATTGCTAGCGTATCACTGACGATCCTTTCGCGATAGCTCTCTAAGTCAGTGATCATTTCCGTAAGTTGCTCAGGAGTTGCGAGTTCGAGGGAGGTAAGTTCAGGGACATCAAACATAATTTTTTAAATAATTTTAGAATACAAATTAAATACAACTTAACAACTGGTGTTACGTGGAAGTTTCTACAGCACTCACCCCTAGCCCCTCACCCGCAGGAGAGAGGGATAAGAAAAATATGGGTTTTGCTCCCCTTCTCCTGCGGCAGAAAGGGTTGGGAGATGAGGATTCCACGTAACATCAGTTAACAATTTAAAAAGTTAGGGATCTTAATCATTGCATCTTTAGTTTTTAAAGCCTAGACCATTAGCTGAGATTCATGAAATGTAACATGAGTCCACGTTTCACTTAGACGCCTTGATCGAATCTTGTCCGAAAATTTCCATATTTAATCCAATAGGGCTTAAGTTTATGATGTGGTGTGTGTAGACTTGCTTTCGAGCGATAGAGAATGACTTGACGATGATCGCCAATCCAAACTTTATCGACGGCATCAACAGCAATAACCGTTCCGCCTAGAGCAGTAACACATTCGGCAAATCTTTCTACAGCACTATAATCTACAGTTTCAAAGACATATAAATTGCCAGAACAAATTAGATGTCGGCTACGAATCCAGCACTGCATTTTTTTCTCTGCTTCTGGGGGCAGCATTTTGGCTCCAAGCTGAGCTTCATCGGAAGCTAAATAAACCAATCCCGTTTCAGAAGATTCAGGAGATACTGTTGGAGATATTTGGCACTTCATTAGCAAAACTCTCTCTCTTTTCAAATTTTAGAGGCCCTGTCGTAGAACCCCAGACTTGTTGATGAGTATTTACGTCTAAACCCTTATCGAGGCTGAGCCAAGTGGTTTCAGTGACTTCAACGTAACTATCTAGATAAGTTTGGCAGCCATGCTTTTCAATCAAGCATTGAGTTCCTTCTACAGATCCAGTAAACATGGAACCATTGCGTTTAAACACCATTGAGCAGTTATAACGACGTTCAATCACATCTGGGGTAATCGTCCTGAGGATGCTGAGATCGCGACCACTACCAGCAAAGAACATTGCATTTTTAAGACTAAAGTTCTCGATGTAAATGCGATCGCCCTGCGAAACTAAACGATGTACACCTTGACGATAGGGAGTCCAGAGATCATAGTCATAGACCTGTTCAGAATAAAGCCCAATTCCAGAGAAAAAATCAAAGGGTAATGGACGGAAGAACACATGAATATGGGCGTAATCTTTTGGGCTTGCTGAGGCTTGCTTATAGTTGCTAAAGTCTCCTGACATCCATCGCGCTAGAGTGATTAAGTCATTGACTTCAGATTTATCCATTCTATTAAGCCTTAGCTGTTTGACGAATCTCCGATGAGAAAGAAGCCGTAACCACGCCAGAACCAGTACTAGTTTTGATCAGGGATACGCGACACCTTACGTTCGGATTAATGAACCAAATTTTCTCTTCAGCAGAAGCGCGATCATAGGGAGTGGTTAAGACAAATGTGCCATCGTCGGTAAAGTGATACTTGCCGATCGCCGCCATTTCTTCAGCATAACCGCGATCGCGAAGGAGACTACCTCGAAGTGGATCTTCAGGATCGGGGATGGGAACCAGTACGCAAGTACCTTTGATCGCTTCGCTATCTTCCCAATCAGATTGTCCTTCCCAACTCATCCGAAATGGAGAAACTGCCAATTGCGGATCGATGTTATAGGAATTACACAGGGCGATCGCCTCTGGATCGTCCTCAGCAAGTGAGACTATTTCAATATCAGATAGCACTGCTTCAAAATGCCCAAAAGCTAGATGATGAGCGCTACGCTGTGATCGCCAATTGCCAATTGATTGCTCAACAAACTCCCGAATATCCATTAATCCCTAGACTTGATTGTTTTCTTAATTTGCTTTTGATTAGCTCCTCAGTAAAAGCCATTCTTTAACCCCTCTCTAACCCTCCTCTTGCAAAGGGGAAGAAACTAGATTTCTGGTCTTCCCCCTTTGCAAGGGGGAATTAAAGGGGGGGGTGAACCCGTAGCCTTATGGAAAAGTGACTCTTACTGAGGATATAGTGACAAAAACTAGATTACTTCGGTAATACTCACAATTCTGCCAGAGGTGCGGTTAATCCGTTGGATTTGAGGAGTCATCTTGCTTGCGGAAACAATGTACTCAGTGGTGCTGATGCGGCGTTTGGTGTCAAATTTGGAGCCAGAAACCAAGATTTTGAAACGTTTTTCAGTGCCAGAACCAATTACCGTTGCGGTAGATGAATTGATGGTATTGGCGCTGTTGGTGGCAACCGCAAATACTAGTTGTGACGATTGAACAGCGCTATCAACCTGTGCTGCACCGCGATCAAGAGCAAACATACGGTTGTAACCAATCTGCTTAGGATTAGCAGCACTATCCTTACCACGATAGGAAGGAATGTTATTTTCGCCAAAGGCAGCTTGGTACTCATCACTATCGATGTAAGAATCGATTTCGGCATCATAGCCTTCAGCGACACAACGGACGATGTGTTCCGAAACTTCACGCTGATCTTGAGGAGCGCGTCCTAGCAAATGTAGGAAATTCAATTCTACAAAGCGATAGGGCGCACAGGAGGAGAAGTAGCGATCGCGATAAAAGTCAGACTTGGCTACAATTCTCACAAATTCACGAACAGAGATTTCACCATTGGTAAGTTTCGATTCTGCGGAAACCAGACGTTCGCTCTCCATCACATGAGGATTGCCCAAAACCTGCTTGTAAACTGCACGAATAACGGTATCAATTGTCATAATAATTATCTCCAATGTTGTATAGAAGGATATCTCTATGGAATTTTTATTAATGTGATGGGCGGTGCTTTGCGCCGCCCATCACATTAAACATTAAGCAGCTTTAATGCTAAGGATCTTGCCAGAAGAGCGATTAATCGCTTGGATTTGAGAAGTCATTCTGCTTGCCGAAACAAGGTACTCAGTAGTGGTAGCAGATGGTTTATTCTCAAAATTTGAGCCAGAAACCAGAATCTTGAAACGCTTTTCAGTGCCAGAACCAATCACAGTTGCGGTAGATGCATTGATCTTACTAGCTTTGTTGGTTGCAACCGCAAACACCAGTTGCGATGCTTGAACAGCGCTGTCAACCTGTGCTGCACCGCGATCAAGAGCAAACATATGATTGTAACCAACCTGCTTAGCATTGGCGGCACTATCCTTACCACGATAGGAAGGAACGGTATTTTCACCAAAGGCAACTTCGTACTCATCACTATCAATGTAAGAATCGATTTCTGCGTCATAGCCTTCAGCCACACAACGAATGATGTGTTCCGAAACTTCGCGTTGATCTTGGGGAGCGCGACCGAGCAAATGTAAAAAGTTCAATTCTACAAAGCGATAGGGCGCACAAGAAGAGAAGTAGCGATCGCGATAGAAGTCAGACTTGGCAACAATTCTCACAAATTCGCGAACAGAAATTTCACCATTGGTAAGTTTCGATTCTGCGGAAACCAGACGTTCGCTCTCCATCACATGAGGATTGCCCCAAACCTGTTTGTAAACTGCACGAATGACGGTATTGACATCATCCGCACTGGGAGTAACAAATTCAGGATTGATTAAAGTTGCCATAAAAATTTATCTCCAAGCTTATGTATTTATACCAATTCATAAAAGTGTGACAACACTTGTGTGAATTAAAAAACCAACCCAGTAAGGGTTTTCAAAACTAATTAAAAGTAGATACAAAAAAAAGAAGTATTAACTAAAGAAAACTAGCTATATCAACAATTGACAGGGTTGTTAGTTAATAGCAATTTCCCTTCAATTGATCAAGCAGTGTAAATATGTGGGAAGCATGGGAATAAAATGTCTCTAACAAATTATTCCCTTCCTATAAATTCTAGACTAGACAACTGTGACGCTAGAAATCAAACCGCCTTGTGCATGAATGCGTTGGAATTGTGCCGAAAGTTGCTCAAAGGGGACTAAATACACTTTGTTGCTACGACGGAACTGTGAAACCTTGTTAACGGTTTTGGCACGATAACCAGTAACTTCAATGCGATAGAAGTTGCTGCTAGGTGCAGCAAAAGCACCACGACGAGTTAAAGGAGCATCAGAAGGATTACGGAATGTCGATCCAGCACCTACAGAAGGAATAACCGCAGTTGGAGTTGGGTTAATTACTAGAGAATTCAGCTTAGGGCTGTTACCTGAGAGATCGCCCTTCAAGCTACTGCTAGAAGCACCGCGTACCAACTCAAAGGTATGCGTAAACTGCACCATACTGGTACAGGCTTCGGTCTTGTAACCGCGAATGAAAGGAACGATATTCTCACCAAAAGTATTTTGGTACTCATCACTGTCGATATAGGAATCAATGTCAGCCGCAAATCCTTGAGTATCAAGAATTGTGCTATGTGAACGCATTTCTTCCAAATCTAGTGGTGGGCGACCTAACAAGTGGCGGAAGTTAAGTTCGATCGCACGATAGCGAGCACAACTTGTAAAGAACCGAGAGCAGTAAAGATCGGACTTAGCTACAGCCCTTACAAACTCACGGACGCTTAGTTCGCCACGTTTGAACTGAGATTCAGCAACAGTTAGTCGTTCACTCTCCATTACATAAGCATTGCCAAGAACTTGCCGATAAACTGCACGAATAATAGTTTCAGTATCTCCCTGAGATTGTCCTACTACCGACTCAACAGGCGGAGTTTCATCAAACAGGCTTACACCCAATCGCGAGGCTGGTCCAAAGGCCATTACGAAATATCTCCTAATTTAACTAAAGGATTTAATAAAAGTGACCTTACAAAAGTGATTTCAAAAAATCTTGTTGTCTTGCCAACTTTTAGTTAAGCATCTAAAAAAACCGCTTTTATTACGCGCTGATGACTAAATTGTCTTACAAGTCCGTGCCATCAATTATCAAGATTTGTTAACTTGCATAAATCTTGCACAATTCTTAAATGTTAAGTATTGCCCATATAGCACTTTTCAGTCTAGTGAAGTACGGGATTGTTTCCCCGCCTTCGGCGGGGAAACAATCCTATATACCTCGCTTGCTTGAAAAGCGCTATATATGACGCTCTAAATCGAACAAAAAACCATGAATATATTCTTCGGTCCACTCAGAGCCATAAAAGCGATTAAACATACCTCTAGCAGGATCTTTCTCGGCACGATACCGTAAGTAACGTAGCTGAGAGGCTTTGATCGCTTGTAATTGCTCAGGATCAGTCACAGGAACAGCGCGATCGCTAAAATCACAATATTCCCGCAGATAATCTTTAAAAGCGTTAAATACATGGGTCTCAACTACATCATTTTGTTGCGGTCTCGTCCACAGAAAAGCTGGGGAGAAAAACTGACTCGCCTCTTCAGGGAAATCACCACCCCAAGGCAAATGCGGTTGATAGGAATCAAAGATTGGCAAAATTGGCTGCGTATATTTTGCTTGATATTCAGGACTATCTCGAAATAGCGGCTGCATATCTAGAGCAATCAAGTGTCCACCAGGTAAAGTGACTAAATCTGCGCCAAAAAAAGGCAGATCATAATTTAGTCGTGGAAAAATCACAAAATTTAAGACCTGAAGAGAACTTCCACCTTGAACATGAGCTGCTCGAATTTGCCGTAGTTTTGCTGATTGATAACCATAGCTAGTGGTCAAAACTTCATTTTGATGATTTCCCTTGCCCACGATCGCTGATTTTGATTCAAATCCTTCAGGAATTGGATAAGGTTGCAAATCGGGTAAGCGTTCTTGTAAATAGGCGATCGCATAGTCTAAGAATGGTTGATAGAGTGTCAAGTTAAGCACGTACTCCTGTCGCTAGTGGCATCGCATCTTCAAACAAAAATCCATATAGGAATTTTTCCGACCATTCATGTCCGAAATAGCTGCTGAACAAACCAGAAGCAGGATCGCGATCGGCGCTGTATTGGTCGTAATCTTTTTGTGCTTTCACAACTCTCTGAATATCTGATTGATCATCTAAGGGAGTAGCCTCTGCAAGCATCTGCCAATACAAATTCAAATAGTCTTGAAAAGCCTCAAATACACGAGTTCTCACTGTTTCTGGATCAGTTTTAGCAAACAGTAAATATTTCGAGAAGTACTGATTGGCATCGTAAAACTTCATTTCCAGATTCTGCGAAAGTTCTGGATATTTATCGTGCAGAACCTTAAGAGGATGGATATATTTCTCAAGATATACCAAATCTTGAAACAATGGCTGAAAGTCCATCACAATCAAGTTTTTGACCTGTCCAAATGACAAAAAGTCAATTCCCAACAAGGGCAAGTCATAATAATGATTGGGATAGATGACACTGTTAAAAATCTGAGCGCTAGAACCTGCATCAATATATGTATAGCGAATTTTGCGAAGTTCAGGACATTGATAGCACCAACTACGAATTGTGGCGGGGCTGCGACCGCGATCGCTGGTACAAGACTCTAAACCTGCTGGTATTGATCGGCTTTGTAGACTAAATCTCTGAAACATTGATTGCTCTAGGTGTTCCAAGAAAGGTTTATACATGATTTTTTAAGCAAAAGTAAAAAGTAAAAAAAATCTCAATAGATAAAGTAATTAAAAAATAATTAAAAAGTAAATCTCAATTGCACAATTCTTGGATAGTCAAGCCTTAGTACAAAAGGCTTTTACCTCGCCTTGTTATGATTGATTTTCGTATAAGTCAGCAACTTTAATTATCAAGATTTGTTAACTTGCATACATTTTGCACAATTCTTGGGGCGTAGATCTGTAGCGCAGTTCGTCCACTTACCCATTAAATTAAAGATAGTTTTTACTTTTTTATAGGTATCAAAACCTAAGAAGTGAGTGGCGGTGCAAAGCACCGCCACTCACTTCTTAGGTTAAGTAGCCCAAAAAAATTTTGAACGCACCGCAAAGCGGCGCGTTCAAAATTTTTTTGGGGATTTTATTCAGCGCTTTGCGCTGCACTTAGTTTTTAATTAAATTGGCATCGCTGAGATAACGCTTTTCGGAGCAGTAGGTCATTAAATATACGCCATTCATCATCCGCACATTGCTGACACGGACTCGAAAATCATCAGTAATAAACCAGCAGCGCTCTTGCCCTTGGTTATTGTCATAGTCTGTATCAATGGTTAAGATGCCATCCTGCCCAAACCAATAGCGACTGATCACAGGAATTTTTTCGACATAGCCTTGATTGCGTAAAAGCTTGCCCGATCGCCCTGTTTCATCATCTGGTACATCTACCAATATGGCAGCGTGATCTGGGTTGGGTTCTTGTCCACCTTCTTCATGGGCTTGCCACATAAAACTCGCCCCGCCAGAGGCGATCGCCGCCGCAAGTTGTCCGCCCTGCGCTTCACAGATTTTTTTTATTCTTTCATCATCGCGGGTCAAAACTTTGACATGAATTTTGGATTCTCCCGACTCATCCTTCACCGCATCAAAATGATGTACGGTACGATGGATAAACCAAATCCCCTCACTCTTGCGAAAGAATTCCATCATTGTCATTGGTGGTACTAACACTTAGCTTCTCCTTCATAATGATTTCCCTGTAGTTATAGCGTTTTACAGTCTAGTTACTGAATTGTTTCCCAAAGGCGGGGAAACAATAGTTACAGAGCAGTGTGACAATTTCAATAGACTATCAAAAATATTGCACTCAATGGCATGACAAATATGGAAACAAAAAACAAAACTCAAGAAACTTTAGATGCGATTAAGTCTGGACAGACTTTAAGCATGGCGGACCTTTATCAGTGCGATCTTAGTGGTCAGAACTTAAGTGGTGCAAATTTTCACAAAGCAATTCTTGTACGGGCAAATCTCAGCCACACTAACTTGAGTAATGCGAATTTAAGTGCAGTGGATTTAAGGGGAGCAGATCTTAGCCAATCGGTGTTAAGACAAGCAAATTTGGAAGGGGCTTGTTTATATCGTGTCAATTTATGTGGAGCCGATTTGTCAGGCGCAAATTTGCAAGATGCCAAATTACAAGGAGCCATGTATGACAGTCAGACAATTTTTCCAGAAGCTTTTGCTTATAAGTCATCGGGAGCAGTGGGACCAAACGCAAACTTAAATGGTGCACCATTTAACACCGCAAATCTCAAAAATGCTGATTTACAAGGAGTCAACTTTTTGGGCGCATACTTGGGAGGAGCCGATCTGTCTGGTGCAAATTTAATGGGGGCGCGATTAGTCCAAGCAGATTTACGAAGAGCTTCCTTAATCGGCACTTGTTTGCAGAACGCACGCTTGAATGGTGCAAATTTGGCGGGGGTAGACTTGCGGACAGCCAATCTCACTGATGCAGATTTCGAGCAGTTTGAAAGTATTGCAGGAGCAGATTTTACTTATGTTGTGGGTTTGACTGACCAAATGCGATCGCGCCTACTCAGTCATCCGCAACAAGATCTAGAAACGCTTAATCCTTTAACTCTGAAGACAACATTAGCTAGTCTGGCTAACAAGGACTAAATTTAAAAAAAATAAAACAGCTAAGCTTGTATCACTCGCTTAGTTGACGGTACAAGCTTAGCTGTTTTAAGTTCAATTTTGCTTAAATCCATCAGTCATTTCACACCTAGATAAAGCACTGACAGCCGATTCTTTGACATAGGAATCTGCCTCTTCATTGTCAATAATCCAACGCAAAACATCCATACCTCGACTGCTGCCAATCGAGGCGATCGCATTCACTAGCGAAATTGCCAAAGCAGGATTATCTGTTTCTTTTAAAGCTTCAATCAGGATATCCAAAATAGGCTCACCAATTTCTCCCATCGCCATCACTGCCGCGATATTCACCACAGGATTGGGATCTTGCAAAGCCGCCTTTAAACCTGCGATGCCTTCAGCCGATAGCGGCTCATCACGATGACAAATTACTACTTGTGCGAGAGCTTTAGTGGCACTGCCACGCACGGTCACATTGTCGCTATGGAGCATCGCTTCAACTAGAGATGGTACAGCCTCATGACCAATCTCGCCTAAAGTTTTCACGGCGGCTCTGCGATAGTTGGTATCCTCATCATCGAGAATACTCATCAATCTCGTAATGACTTCAGCATCATAATTAGCAGCAATTTCCCACATCGCTTGATTGCGAACATTGGGATTGGGATGTTTAAGTTGTTGGAAGAAAGTTTCAAGAGACATTTTGATTAAATTGATAATTTTGATTGTTTTTAATGATTTGCCGCGCATAGCGGACAAATCATGACTTCTCTAAATTGCTAGAGTCTTTGTTTTTTCGCGAATTAACAAATCGCTATCATTGGCAAGCACTTCATAACCACTGCGATCGCCAAACTTCTCTAATGCTAACAGAGCCGCATATTTCAAGTCCCATATTTTTGCTTCTAAACAAACTTTTAGTTCGGGAATCGCTCTCTGATCACCAATTTCTGCAAGGGCGATCGCTGCTGCCGCACGAGACTTTTGATACTGTGGCTGTTTGTTATGCAAACTCTCAATTAATAGATCATAAGCTGGTGCGTGTTTCAACCAACCAAAGAGTTTAACTACATGGAAATGTGCGCCGTAATCATTTTTCGCTTCCTGCTCGTAAGCAGCAAAGAGCGCCGCAGGAGCATCTTCGGCATAGTTATCTAAAATAGTTTGGATTGCTAAATAGCATCTACCAAAATCCGTTTCATACAGTTCATGAATCAGACGTGGCAGATCGGGAAAAGTACTATAGTGATGTACTGGTGAAAGACTGGAAGGATGATCGATTAAAGATTTTTCTAAAAATGGTTGCACATCGGCAAAGGCGATCGCCCCTGATTGGATACCTTCTTCCGCTAACATCCGAATGCCGCGCAACCGAAATACTAATGACACAGGACAGCGCGAGATATCAGGAATTGCCGCATAATATTTGGCATCGATTAAATCTTGAATGGATAAACGTCGGGCAATCACATTGCGATTTTGGAGCAACGCGACGATCTTATCCATTTGCGAAAAATCTTTAGTTAATCGACAAATTGCCGTGATTGCAGCACTAGAGACTGGCAAACTCTGATCATTCAAAAATTGACGAATTTTCGCGATCGCAGGTTGATAATCTAACTTCGCCAATGTCTGAATAATCACGCGGTAAGTTTGTCCATGCTTATCTAATAGCTGCGTAATCTCCTCTAAAATCTCTGGATCTTGTGTACCAATTTCCCCGATCGCCCACACTGCATTTTCTACCATATAGCAGTCTGGATCAGTTAGACATTTACGAAGCACAGGCAAAGTGGTCACGGCTTGAAGACGACCTAAAGTTTCGACGGACTTCCGTCTCACAATCTGATTATCCATTTCAGGATCAGTTTGATGGATCGCTCTCACCAAAGCGGTGATCGCTTGTTCAGAATTAAAATTCACTAAATGGGAAGCAGCAATATAACGAGAATCCTCTTCTCCTATTTGATCCTGTGGCGTATCTAAAATGGCGATCGCCTGATCTTCCGTCAAATTAAAAAAACTATAAAAACGTTTATCCATAATCTTTGAATTATATCAATCGCTAGTCCCAAAACAAAAGTAGGGGCAATTCATGAATTGCCCCTACTTTTGTTTTTTTAGTAAGCGATGAAACTCATCGCTTACCAAGAGAATCAATTAGGAAAGAGAATTGATTGCATAGTCTAGCAATGCATTGTACTCGGTCAATGCTTGTGCAGACATATCGCGAGGTGTGCAACCACGGTTACGAGCATAGCTCAATGCTTCAACGTAAGGAGCGGTAGGCAAGCCCAATGCACGATAAACTTCGCGCTGACCTGCAATACCCCACTCATCCAAAGGACCTGTACCGCCAACAACGAGGCTGTACTGAATCAAGCGCAAGTAGTGCTTGATGTCACGAGCGCACTTTGCCTTGAAGGTATCGGTGGAGTTTGCTTCACCTGCATTGTTCAGGTAAGGATACTTTTTGATACAAGCATTGTAAGCTTCAGAAGCAACTGCATCAAGGTTAGCAGCTAGCTTTTCAGCAGCTTCCAAACGAGCAGCAGCGCGTTGGATAGAACCTTGTACTGATTCGAGGTCTGAGGTGCTAGGGAAACGACCTGCTGCATCAGCAGAGGCAATAACGGTGGTAACAACGGATTTCATTTATTAAATCTCCAAACTGGATTCTTTTTATTCAGTGAGCTTAGTTTTTGTTTTGGTCAATCAAGTTTCAACCAGTGAAGTCGCAATCAGCTATTTAACTAGCAGATATCAATTGACAGATATCAATTAGCTGAGAGCTGCGATTACGCGATCGAAGTAGCTGGAAGCTTCAGCAACCAAGCTAGCGCAACGATCTTCTACAACAGGGGTTCCCATCTTGCGGAGCTTAGCACCTGCACGAGCTTCGCTAGGATTGTCTTGAATGTGAGCAGCAGCTTGTGCTTTCATGATTTGGACAGCACGTACTGTGGAGGTTGTAGGTACGCCCAAAGCTGCGTAGGTTTCTCTCAAACCATTCAAGCAACGATCATCTAGTACGGAAGAATCACCAGCCAACAAAGCATAGGTGACATAACGTAGAACGATTTCAGCATCGCGCAAGCAAGCAGCCATGCGACGGTTAGGGTAGCAGTTACCACCAGCTTGAATCAAGCCTTGGTTTTCGCAAATCATACCTGCAACTGCGTCAGAAACCATGCAGCTTGCGTTGCTGGCGATCGCGTTTACAGCGTCCAAACGGCGGTTGCCACTAGCAACGAATGCCTTAAGAGCATTAATATCACCGACTACAGAGGTGCTAGCGTCAGCTGAAACTACAGCTCTAGAAAAAGCGTCAAGCATTTAATAGCTCTCCTTAAAAAATAGTTATCTTATTTAAAACGTTTTTGTCTTATGTAATCTACAAGACATATAGAACATAAAAGATAGGTCGCGTTCTAGTCTCATCTTTTGTAAAGTAAGTAACAATCCTTAACAAATCACTCTAAAGATATAGTCAGAAAAAAGCCTTTCTCTATATTTAGCAAGGATTACAGCAGATTTTCCATAGCTGCACCCACCACCCGATAATCCCGATCGCATCTGAGTTCAACGATCGCTGCTTTCGCTTCAGGGGTATCAAATTGCGTCAGTGCATAGGCAACCCGCACACGGATATATTCAAATTCTGAGTTTTTAAGTTCTAATAGTTTTGATAAAGCTAATGCAGATTGATTAGAACTAGCTAGAGAACCTAAACCATCGATACAAGCTTCCTGTACGGCTGCATCATCTCCTGCTAATCCCACACAACATATTTCAAAGGTCTCTGGATAGCATTGCATTTCCACTAGCGCCGATAAGATACTCCGCCTGACCAGCCAATGATCATCTTGATGAAAGGCTTGGACTAAGTGAGATGCGGCAATGCGATCAAAGAGGGAAATAGAGTTAGCAGCTTCGGCTCGGACATTGGGGGTATTGTCGTAGCGCATGATTTGCAGGAGCGCCGCAAAGGATTCGGCATTTTTTTGACGACCTAGCTCTCTAGCCACAAAAGTCCGCACCAAAAATTCTGGATCTTTGACGTGCTGGAGTAATAAAGGAATCGCAACTTCCGCCGTAAAATCTTTGAGGGCAGCGATCGCTTTGAGCCGATACTGAAAGTCAGGATTTTGTAAATCAATCTTGATCTGAGAAAGATCCATAAATAGTTAGGAGGTGAAAATTTTTTGAGGAAGAGTGCTTAATTAATTTAAGCCTAACGCAATCAGCTAGACTATTTTCAAGCCAAATAAACTTAAAACCTAGAAGCTTGTGCCGCCCGCTACGCGGGCGGCACAAGCTCTGGTTTTGGGTTTTAACTATGCTGGGCTACTTAATTGCTTGCCACCATTCCCCACAAATTCAACTTAATGTCTAACCCCAAACTCAGCGAAAAAGTTCGTGAATTAATTCAAAAATCGCGAATTGTTAGCTTTACCTCTTGGCAAAGTATTTATCCAGACCTCGCAATCGCCAAATTTCAAGCCGCCGATGATCAAGGTCGTTATCTTACTGATCAAGATCTCGATGATTTACAGAGATTAACACCTGCGATCGCAGCATATATCCCCATTGTAAAGCTATTGACTGAGCAAGCAGCGAGCATCGTTGACGAAGCGCGTACACAAGTCTTAACAAATTTCCCAGACATTACTCAAGAAGGCGGTGGGCTTTATCCTGCGGAACGAGCTAACGCTTGCTGGCGAGACTTTTGGCATTTTTTACGCTGTATTACCTACGGTATTACTGGTCAGCGTCTTGATTATTTGAGTGCGGAAGGACTGGGGTATATGCAACAACTTTATCAAGAGCTACAAGTACCTCTTGATGCTATGATTCTTGGTTTAACAAGTATCAAAATTGCCAGTCTCAATCGACTAGAGCCAGATCAGCAAACCTTATTAGCACCTTATTTTGATTGTCTAATTGAAGAATTAAAGCTTTTTTAGACGATGTGAAAATGAGGAATGCTTACTAGCAAAAAATATATTATTGCTCCCTTTGTTTAATTATTTAATATTTTTAAAAAAGTCTATGTCAGCATCATTACGCACTCGTCAACATCATTTAATTCAGAAATTAGCTAACTCTATTGAAGAAATTTGGCAAAAAAATCTAGATCTTGAACCATATATAATTCCAGAGGGATTAGGCTACATTGAAGGGCATTTAGAGGGAGAAAAGTTAGTAATTGAAAATTGTTGTTATCAAACCAAACAATTTCGCAAGCTGCATCTAGAACTAGCTCAGGTAGGCAATGGCTTAGATATTTTGCATTGTGTAATGTTCCCCAATCCTGAGTATGCTTTACCCATTTTTGGGGCAGATATTGTGGGAGGACGTGGAGGTGCAATTAGTGCCGCGATCGCCGATCTGTCACCGAGCAACCGAGAAAAATCTTTACCTGCTAATTACCAACAAAGCTTAGCTAGTTTAAAGAATGTAGAATTTACACATCCTCGCGCCCTACCTGAATGGGCAGATATTTTTTCTGAGTTTTGTTTATTTGTTCGCCCCATAGGAGCCGAGGAAGAAGCAGCATTTTTGCAAAGAGTTGAAGATTTTTTGACTATTCATTGTCAGATTGCTAACAACATCGAGCCATTAACTTCTGAAACTGATGTTGCTAATGCGATCGCAGGTCAGCAATATTACTGCGCCAAGCAACAACAAAACGATAAAACTCGTCGAGTTCTCGAAAAATCTTTTGGTGAAGAATGGGCTGATCGTTATATGACTTCAATGTTATTTGACTCAATAGTTTAAAAAACTGAAAGGGTTGCAAAGCACCCCTTTCAGTTTTAGATTTGAGCGCAAAGCGCTGTAAGTGTAAAATTCAGTCATGTCTAAACGTAAGAGTTCCAAATCGCGCAAAAAAAATCAGCCTACCATTGCCAACAACCATCGTCCTCTCAAACATAACGAGCAAGATGAGTTACTTCGACAAAGGCAGTGGGTAAAATTGTTTGCAGAAGTTACGTTTAAAATTCGGCAATCGTTGAATTTTAAGGAAATTTTGCGAGCAACCGTCACCGAAGTACAGCGTATTTTACAAGCCGATCGAGTACTGATTTATCAAGTTTTCCTCGATGGTACAGGTCGCGCTATTACCGAAGCGGTTCTACCAGATTATCCACCGATTCTCGATTTAGAATTTCCCGAAGAAGTCTTTCCAACCGAATATCAGCAACTTTATGCGAAGGGACGGGTAAGAGCGATCGCCGATGTGCGCGATCGCCAAGCAGGATTATCTGACTGTCTGATTGAATTTGTTGATCAGTTCAATATCAAAGCAAAGATGATTGTGCCAATTCTGCAAAATCTGAATTCTCATCAACAAAATGAATCCAGTTCATCTAACCAGTTATGGGGATTGCTGATTGCCCACCATTGCGATCGCCCCTACCAATGGCTAGATTTTGAGTTGGAACTAATGCAACAACTTGCCGATCAAATTGGTATTGCTCTATCGCAAGCGCAATTTCTAGAGCATTTAGAAGAAATAGTCGAAGTTCGCACTGCCGAATTGCAAGAAGTCAATCGCAACCTTCAGCAGGAAATCAATGATCGGATGCAAGCTGAAGCTGCATTGAGAAGGAGTGAAGAGCAGTTACGACTGATTACCAATGCCTTACCTGTGCTGATTGCCTATGTGGATGATCATCAGTGTTATCGCTTTAACAATAAAGCCTATGAAGATTGGCTAGGTCAAGTACCAGCCGATATCTACGGCAGCAACATTAAAACTGTGTGGGGAAACAACTGCTACCAAAGGATGCAAGTCTATGTGAATCTGGCTCTATTAGGACAAGCTGTGACCTATGAAAATGAAATTCTCTTGAAGGATGGTCTGCCCTGTTCGGTAAATGTTACTTATATTCCTCATCTTGACGAACAGCAAAATGTGAAAGGCTTTTTTGCGCTGACCACCGATATTAGCGATCGCAAAGCGATCGAGCGCATGAAAGATGAATTTATCGCTGTCGTCAGTCACGAATTGAGAACGCCTTTAACTTCTATGCACAGCGCCTTAAAGATTTTAGCAACAGGCAGATTAGGAACTCTTTCAAAAGATGGGCAGCAAATGCTGGAAATTGCTGATGACAACACAGAGCGTTTAGTTCGTCTGGTGAATAACGTTCTCGACTTGCAGCGCATTGAGTCGGGCGAAGTCAAAATGGAAAAACAAATCTGTAATGTCTCGACTTTAATGATTCAGGCAACGGAAGCAATGCAACCAATGGCACAGCAACATGGTGTGGTGTTAGTCGTGAATCAGATTGATATCGAGATTTTCGTTGATTCCGACTACATCGTACAAGCGCTAACAAATCTGATCAGCAATGCGATTAAATTCTCTTCTTCTGATAGTACAGTATGGCTAAGCGCAGAAAATACACCTAATGCCGAAGTTCTTTTTTCTGTTTGCGATGAAGGTCAGGGAATTCCATCAGACAAACTGGAAAGTATTTTTGAACGATTCCAACAGGTAGACTCCTCTGACTCTCGCCGCAAAGGTGGTACAGGTCTAGGGTTAACAATCTGTCGTAAAATCGTTGAACAACATGAGGGTAAAATTTGGGTCGAGAGTACTCTTGGTAAAGGTAGTACTTTTTCGTTTACTCTACCTTTATTAAATTGAAATGAACATAAAGCAAATCCGCACCCTCGTCTCAAAAATTGGGTAAGCTATTTTGCAGAAATCTCCTAAAACTATGCCAACTAAGAAGATTTTAATTGTTGATGATGAAGAATGTATTCAAACTGTCGTGCAGTTTGGTGTTCAGATGGTCGTAGATTGGAAAGTCCTTATTGCGAGTTCAGGACATCAGGGTATTGAGACCGCTTGTGCAGAAAAACCTGATGTGATTTTATTAGATGTGATGATGCCAGATATGAATGGTATCGATACATTTAAGGCACTTCAGGCAGATCCACAAACTGCCCAAATTCCTGTGATTTTCTTAACGGCTAAAGCTCAAACCTCAGAAAGGCGACAGTTTAACGATTTAGGTGTGAGTGGAGTGATCACAAAACCATTCAATTCACTTGATCTGCCCGATTTAATTGCAAAAATACTTGATTGGTAAATCTAAAATAGGTTATAAAAATCGAAACCTTTGGACGCACACCTTAATTAATCTCCACAAAGCTGTAAATAGTTCTCAAATCCTATGAAGATATTGTTAGTAGAAGATGATGAGGTTTTAATTGCGGTCTTGACGAAAACTCTTACCGAACATCGCTATATTGTGGATGTGGTTAAGGATGGTGAAATAGCATGGAGTTATGGCTCGACCTTTGAGTATGACCTCATCATTTTAGATATTGGTTTGCCTAAGTTAGATGGAATTCGCTTGTGTCAACGTTTTCGTACTGAAGGATATAGCGCTCCCATTCTTTTGCTGACATCACAAAATACCAGTACTGATAAGGTAAATGGTTTAGATGCGGGAGCAGATGATTATGTGGTTAAGCCTTTTGATGTACCAGAGTTAATTGCTCGCATTCGGGCATTACTGAGACGGGGTAATGCAAGTTCTTCTCCGTTACTAGTTTGGGGTGATTTACTTTTGAATCCTAATACCTCTGAAGTTTCTTACAATAACCATGCTCTAACCCTTACAAATAAAGAATATGAATTATTAGAGATTCTACTGCGGGATAGTCAGCATGTACTCAGTGTTGAGGATCTTCTCGATCGCCTTTGGTCTTCAGATGAGTTTCCTTCGGAAGCAACTGTGCGATCGCATATTCGGCGATTGCGTACCAAGTTAGCAGCGGCAGGTGCTCCATCAGACTTTATTGCTACGGTGCATGGGCGTGGATATTATCTCAAAGCACCAGATAAAGCTGCTGCTGTAGAAATATCAAATCTACCTGAAACTGCTCCTTCTAATTTACTGAATTTACCTGAAGTGAATGTTCAAGATATTCAACAGGAACAGTATTTGGAGTTCTTAAATCAGCTTTGGATAACTACTAAACCAAAGAGTTTAGAACAATTGGTAATATTATTTCAAATGATCGATAAATTAGAATCTGGTTTGCTTGATCCTCAGTTCCAAGACCTCGCTTCCCAAACGGCTCATAAATTAGCTGGAACCTTAGGAACTTTAGGATTAACCAACGCCATGCATCTAGCATCTCAATTGGAAAACCTGCTCAAAAGCCAAGAATTAATCAAAAAATCACAGTTGGAAATATTGCAACCATTAGTGACTTCTCTAGAGCAAGCAATTCAAAATACCGATGCAATCAAAAGCTTACCAATAAGTGCAAGTGCCGCATCACCAGTGCTGAAGATAGAGCGATCGCTCATTGAGCCGAAAGTGATGATTGTTGATGATGATGTGGATTGTTTGCGATCGCTATCGAGACTTCTCAAACCTTGGGGATTTAATGTAACTACCTTAGCTGATCCACAGGAATTTTGGGCAGTGCTGCGATCGGTATTGCCTGATATATTGGTTTTAGATATAAATATGCCTCCAATCAATGGATTTGAGCTTTGTCAATCCCTTAGAAGCGATCTCAATTGGCAGCGTTTACCAGTCTTATTTTTGAGTATTATGACAGATGCGAATACTCAGAACCTTGCCTTTGGTGTCGGTGCAGATGATTATTTATGTAAGCCAATCGTGGGCATAGATCTAGCCAGCCGCATTCACAATCGCCTGCAAAGAGTTAGAGCTTATCAGTAACTGGTGACGTGGAAGTTTCTACAGCAGCACAGTACAAGAGTGGATCAGAGGATATCGAGAGGGAGGAATAGCAGGAATACTAAGCCATAAACCAAGAGTAGGCAGAATACCCAAAATCCCAGAGTGGGTGCAAAAAGCACTGGACAAACAACTGCAACAGGAAGAAGGATTTAATAGCTACGGAGAGATACGACAATGGCTACAGGAAAAACTAGGAATCGAAAGTACCTATAAAAATGTGCATGACTTTGGAGATTGATGGATATTGCTTGTCCCACTTCTCCGCAAAGAGTTCAAGGTTAAACTCCGCCTCCGATTCCGTTGCCGCAGCATAAATTGCCTTGAGGTCGGCACAAACTTGCTTGCGTTGTTGCCAAGGCACAAAAGCGACTGAGTTTCTGACCATGTGGACAATGCATAACTGTACCTGCGTTTTGGGAAACACCATTTCAAGTGCCTTAGGAAACCCAGTCAAACCATCAACACAAGCAATCAAA